>CANGPO010000054.1 GCA_947455705.1 Actinomycetota bacterium
CTGGATGGTACGACAGGTTAGGCCCGGAGGTGCGAATGATCGAGTAGTCGTCACCACGACGCAGACGGAGTGTGACCTCACCGGTGACCGCCCCTGCAACCCAACGCTGCAGACTTTCGCGGAGCATCAACGCCTGAGGGTCAAGCCACTGGCCTTCGTAGAGAAGTCGACCGAGACGCCGACCCTCTGCGTGGTAGTTCGCGATCGTGTCCTCGTTATGAATTGCGGTGATGAGACGTTCATAGGCGATGAACAGCAAGGCCATACCAGGCGCCTCATAAATGCCGCGACTCTTGGCCTCAATGATGCGATTCTCGATCTGGTCTGACATGCCAAGCCCGTGCCGTCCACCGACGGCATTCGCGGCCTTCATCAGCTCGACGGAATCGGCGTACTCCACGCCGTTGATGGCGACGGGACGTCCCCGCAGGAATGAGATCGTCACATCTTCGCTATCGATGGCAACAGCTGAATCCCAGAAACGCACGCCCATGATGGGTTCAACGATTTCCATTGTTTCGTCGAGATGTTCGAGGGTTTTGGCCTCATGGGTGGCACCCAGAATGTTCGCATCGGTGGAGTAGGCCTTTTCTTGGCTTGCTCGATACGGAAGATCGCGCTCAGTAAGCCAAGCCGACATCTCTGCTCGTCCGCCCAGCTCACTCACGAAGTCGGGGTCGAGCCACGGCTTGTAGATGCGAAGTCCCGGGTTGGCCAGCAAGCCGTAGCGATAGAAGCGCTCGATGTCGTTGCCCTTGAAGGTTGAGCCGTCACCCCAGATGTTGACCTCGTCGTCCCGCATGGCGCGAACCAGAAGCGTGCCGGTGACCGCGCGACCCAGAGGAGTGGTGTTGAAGTAGGCGCGCCCTCCCGTGCGGATGTGGAACGCGCCGCACATAATCGCGACGATGCCCTCGTCCACGAGTTCCCGGCGGCAATCCACCAGCCTCGCCAACTCGGCGCCATACTCGACGGCGCGCGTGGGTACCGAGTCGATGTCGTCCTCGTCGTACTGCCCGAGATCAGCGGTGTACGTGCACGGAATCGCGCCGTGCTCACGCATCCACGCAACGGCGACGGAGGTGTCTAGACCTCCAGAGAAGGCGATGCCGACACGCTCGCCAGCGGGAAGATGAGTGAGAACCTTTGACATGACTCAAAGCGTAGTGGGCTTGAGTTGGGCGCCGATCACCGGTGACACGACGCAGTGGAGTGCCGCAGGCTCAACCGGGTTCAATACCTGGGGTTCCGAAAGAAGTCGTGATGCGAGCGCACTTAATGGGAGCCTTCGCTAGAGTTTCTGGAAGGCGTAATCCGTTAGGCCCACATCGACACTTCGAATGAAAGAGATACGTCCATGAGTTTGTCTGCCCACCCTGCCGACTCGTCGACAGTCTACTTCGGCGGCCCAATCCTCACGATGGTCGGAGTCGAGCCCGAGTACGTTGAAGCCCTCGTCGTACGCGACGGCCAGATCGAGTTCGTCGGCTCAAAGTCTGACGCGCAGGCGATCGCGGGTCTCGATAGCAACCGCGTCGATCTTGGTGGGAAGGCACTTCTGCCGGGTTTCGTTGATGCCCATGGGCACATCATTGTCGCTGCCCACCAGATTGAGCAGGCGTGGCTGCGTGGGGAAAAGGTGACCAGCATCCCTGAGATGATTCAGGCGCTTAAGGAGCAGGCCGTCATTAATGACGTTCAGCCGGGGGATTGGATCATCGGAGCTGGCTGGCACCCTGCAGTATTAGCCGAACACCGTCCACCCACCGCCGATGAGCTTGACGAGGTTTCAACCGAGTATCCCGTCATGGCGATCCACGCATCGGGTCACCAAGCATCCGTCAACCACAAGGCGCTTGAACTGGCTGGATACATTGCGGGCGTGGCTGACCCAGAAGGCGGCGTCATCGGTCGTGTCGAAGAAACCGATGTTCCGAATGGCTACCTCGAAGAGGCGCCGGTCTTCCACTTGCGCACGCTCATGCCGCCATTGGCTTCAACGAAGTATGTTTCGCTGCTAGATCGAGCCATGACGCAGTGGGCGAGCAATGGCTTCACCACGGCTCAGGAAGATCTTCTTGGTGGGGGCGCCTCAGATGATTGGGACATAGTCGCTGCGGCACTGGCTCAAGGCCCGTTGAAGATTGACGTCCTTGGGTTTGTTGAGCCAAAGAACGTCGCATTCGCTCGCAAAAACTACGGTGATCGCATCACTGACTACGTTGATGGTTTCCGTTTAGGTGGCATCAAGATCTTCCTCGATGGCTCACTCGGAGGTTGCACGGCATGGATCTCGCAACCCTATGTAGGACTTGAGGATTCACCGAACTCGTGCGGCGTTCCGACGAAGTCTGACGAGGAGCTCGACGCGCAACTTGACGAGTTTTATCCGAGTGATCTTCAAATCCAAGCGCACCAGAATGGTGATGCCGCTCTTGACCAGTTCATGGCTGGGTTGACCAAGGCGATCGCCAAGCATGGAAAGCTCGACAAGCGTCCAGTTGCCATTCACTGTCAACTTGTTCGTCCTGAGCAGTGGGCTCAGGTAAACGCGCTAGGTATCATCCCTAGCCTTTATACGAGTACCTTCCGCGATCAGGCTGACATCGTTGCCAATCTTGTCGGGGATCGCATCAGTCAACACAATGCTGCCGGTACAGCTCTAGCAAACAACGTTCTATGGACGACACACAATGACGCACCACTTCTTCCACCGAGTGCGATGGCGCTCCTCGATGGCGCGGTGAATCGTACGTCCAATGCGGGCAATGTGTATGCACCGGAGGTCGGCGTCTCGACGTATGAAGCGCTCAAGGCGATTACGGTGTCGGCGGCCTATCAGAACTTTGAGGAAGCCTCTAAGGGCACGCTCGAGGTCGGCAAGTTGGCCGACCTCGTCATCCTTGATCGCGATCCACTGGCCGTTGATCCCACCGAACTGCTTCACGTCAAGGTCGTCGAGACGATTAAGGCAGGCGCAACCGTTTACACCGTGGACGAATAGATGTCGACCGCAGATATTGTTGCGAGAGACCAATACCACGGGCCGACCTGGCTGAAGAAGTTCGTCATCGCCGCCGGAATAGTGATCCTCGTCGGGATTGTCCCGGTGGCCCTGATAGCACTATGGCTCGGTCCCGTCGCCGCTCTGGCCTTCCCATTTGGTCTGATGGGTGGCGTCTTCGCGTCCCGGGGTGAAAACCAAACAACGGCATGGGCTCTCTTCCCATTGCTCGCCATTGGAGGCGCGCTCTCGGCCTACACTGCTGGCACATGGTCGTGGGTACCTGTTTTGGCAGTGCTCGGAGCCATCATTGGTTTCTTGTCGAGTGCTGGCCGCGCAGTGGCTGTCATTGAGGTCTGCATCATTGTGGTGTCAGGCGACTCTTATCGCGAACCTGGTGATCTGCTGCTCTACACGGCCTTCTTGGCCATCGGATACCTCGCTGGAATGCTGATTGGGCGGCTCACGGGGGCGGCCAAGTTGACTGAGCGCAAACCCTTCACGTATGTCTCTGGTCCTCGTGCGATGATTCTGTGCGCAGGCATCATGGGACTGGCAGGCGTTATTGGTGTCGTACTGACATCGCAGTTCGGGTGGACGAAGGCGTACTGGCTCCCGATGGTGTTCTTGATCCTTCTTGAGTTCTACATCACCGATCCACAGGGCGGCGCTCGGATGATTATCGGACGGGTAGTCGGAACAGTTCTAGGAATAGCGTTACTGATCCCGGTGCTGAGTCAGCTGCCGTTGGTCGGGCAGGTCGTAGCTTTCGTTGCCTTGATTGCAGCGGGTATAGCCACCAGTGATGCTAGATACTGGCTCTCGACTGCATACATCGCGGCCGCCGTCGTCCTGATCACAAGCATCGGCGCTGACCCGAAAGTTGTTGGTAATCAACGATTTTGGTCGACGTTTATTGCGTTCGTACTCGTTGGGCTTATTGCGTGGGGGATGCGCTGGGTTCGAATAGTGGAGAAGCAGACGCCTCCGACACCCTGAGCGGCTCTACCAGATACAGGCTGAGAACTACCAAACCGGTAATCGTCGCAGCCGCAACAGCCCGAGTATCAATCACCGAGTGCGGCTGGCTCATCTGAAAGTACGTGATCGCTGCACATGCAACGATCCACATGCCCATAGCCATGTACACGCCACTGCGTTGCCGGTCGCCGGTCAACGCAACAGCTAGTAGCCAACCGACCACCAGCACGATCGCGATGTCGATGAGCGCTCCGAATTGTGTGCCGACAAAATGGTCAACGACACTGAGACCGAAGAGTTCGATACACGCTACGGCGGCGACGACTGCCATGATCTCTGGGTTGTTGCGCACCCTGCGCAACCAACGAGGAGTGGAACCTACGCTGAGCAGCGGAACCAGTTGCGGCAGTGCGAAAATCAGAAGGGCCACAGACATCAGGTTGGCCGCATCATGCGCATTCGGTGTAGCTGTCGGTCCGATACGAGACATGCTGACGGCGACGCCGACCGCAAGTCCCATAATCACGAATTCAGCCGTGGCGTACCGGATCAATCCCTGAGTGCTTAAACTCCCATCGGAATCCAGGGCCGGCACGACGCGTCGGCGCTGCATCATCCCGAAATAGGCAAGCCAGCCAATGAATACAACTTTGCCAAGCACGAGAGCGCCGTACCAGGTGACGATGAACATCCCCGGCTGTGAAAGTCGTAGAGATGAATTGAGTAATCCGGATTCCGCAGCCACGACGGCAGCTCCGAGTGCTACCGCACTGAACCGCGGTAGCACTGATGAGGCAAGAGTGGGGGTTGAGCGCAGAAGTGCGACGAGTGCGGCTAACCCACCGATCCACACGGAAATTGCAACGAGGTGAATCGCCAGGCTGATTGTGGCCATTGCATGTCCACCGGTGAGACCACCGTGACCCAGGAACGACGGTGCGAGCGCCGCACCTGATGCCACCAGAGCCACGACCCATGCTGTGATCGTCGAAAACACGGCTTGCGACAACGCGCCGACCACCAACACACCTATGAACTGCCACATGAAGACGCGCCCAAGATCGACCTGCGTGACAACGGACCACATCGTTGTCGGGTCGAGCGCGCCGGACAGTGGCACAGCAAGGACGTCGGAGATCGTAAGGATGAATTGAACGACAAGGATGCCAAGCCACAGCAGTGCCCACGCCGATGCCCAGCGAAGTGCGCGAATCGACCGAGAAGGCACCACCAAGCCGCCAACGATGACACAGCCGAGTGTTATCGCCGCAGCGATGTCTCGTCCGTATCTCACGACAGGTAGTGACACCCACGTAGACCATGGGGCTTGGGGGATGCCAACGTCACCGGGTGGCAGAAGTGAACCAGCCACCCATAGGACGATCAGCAGTAACGGGACACCCCACCACAGCCGACGGCTGGTGGCGAAGGTGTTGATCACTGACTAAACGTACCGAACGGCGGGGAGTTGGTGTTGGGACTGTCTTGCATGACGGTGGTGAAAACGCATCCGAGGAATGCAGCAACACATAGGTAGGTGAGGAACATGGCCACCAGACGTGCGTGGCTCGGATTCTCAGGAGTGACCCGACCGGCCCGAGTGCGATTGAAGATTGCGGTGGCCAGGAACACTGCCATAAAGAGCCAGATTGCGTTGGCAATCGCAAGCCACAGGGCAGCCGATGCATAGCCACCGTCAGCGGGTCCGAATGGGAAGGTCGCGATCTGCACGATCTGTCCGACGAATGCGGCCAGCAGGAGCAGGCTTGAGAGCAGCGCTGCGGACTTCATGCCGCCAACCTTGCCGTTGCGCAAGCCACGGTAGCCGTTCCACATGATCAATGTGGCGATGAACATGACAGTGAAGATGACCCAGAACGGCCATACCGGTGCCCAGTTCGCATGGCCGGGAGTTGGTGCCCAGGCGCCATTGACGTTGAGCGACCACAGGTAGGCATACGAAACCAGCAATGCAATCGTTCCTGTGGTGCAGGAGACGATGATCATCCACACGCCGAGCTTGTCTCGAGCCCCCGTAACCTCAACTGGCTCACCAGTTGTGGCCGATAGTGTACGTGCTACAGAGGAGTTCGTTGTCGTGTCACTCATGATTGCGCACTCACCTTTTCTGCGCCTTCGGTCTGCTGCATGATGGCATCGTCTGCAAGCTCGTACGGATCGGGTGTACCGAAATCGTAGGGACCTGAGGTGACGACGGGGAGTACTGGGAAGTTCTCATGAGGTACGGGCGTGGTGGTGAAGTTCTCAAGCGTCTTTCCACCCCACGGATTGTCCGGTGCGAGGATTCCGTTACGCCACGATTCGATAATCGCGTACAGGAAGATCAGCATGCCGATTCCGATGATGTAAGCACCGATCGTCGAAATCCAGTTCGAAACGTTGAACAGCGAGTCGAACTGCAGCACGCGACGAGGCATCCCTTGCAGGCCCGCGACGAACATAGACATGAACGTCACCTGGAAGCCAGCAAATGCGGTCCAGAATCCAACCGAACCCCAGAATTCGTCCAGATAACGTCCGATCATCTTCGGGAAGAAGTACGCCGTCACACCCATCGCACCGAACAGGCCAGCGCCCATGAGCATGTAGTGGAAGTGGGCGACGACGAACATACTGCCGTGCATGTATTGGTCGACCGGAGTATCAGACAGGAAGACGCCGGTGATACCGCCAATGACCTTGTTCCATACAACGGCGTAAACGGCCATCATCGGGAGTCGCTTCCAGGGCTTACCTCGCCACATGGTGCCAAGTACGACCAGAACGAGGAAGCTGAATGGGATCGAAATCATTTCCGTCGACAGCATGAACGGGTAGTTCGACTGCGGCGCCCAACCCGTCATGTACATGTGGTGAACCCACACCACAGCACTGAGGCCAACGACACCAAAGATGCCCGCCACCGCAAGTCGGTATGAGAACAGCGGCTTGCGCACGAAAACGGGGAGGTACTCGAGCATGCCGGCAGTTGCCGGGATCACGATGACGTACACCTCGGGGTGGCCAAGCAACCAGAACAGGTTTTCGTACAACCAGACGCTTCCGCCGCTTGCCGGTACGAAGAATGACGTGAGCAGAGTGCGATCGCTCAGAGCCAGAATCTGGGAGTACTGGTACATCGGGAACCAGACCAGACCCATGATCGACGATCCTAGGATTCCGTAGACCAGGATTGGCGTGCGGCTCCACGTCATACCGGCAGCTCGCATGCGCACGATGGTGGTGATCAAGTTGACGCTCGCGATACCAGTGGAGAACGCGAATGTAATGATGCAGATCTGGTAACCGATCATTCCAATCGGCGCCTGGTCAGCAAGTGGTTGGTAGACGGTCCATCCGTCGCGGATTCCGCCCATCAGCAAGTTACTGACCAGAGGTGGCACGGCGGCAATCAACAGCCAGATGCTCAGGGCGTTGAGCCGGGGGAACGCCATGTCGCGCGCACCACACATGATCGGAACGATGAAGTTACCGATTGGTCCTGAGATCACGATGATCATCGCGATGACCATGACGATGCCGTGGGTGCCGATGATGGAGTTGTAGAAGTTCGGGTTGAAAACCTCGGTCCACGTGGCTCCTAGTTCGGTGCGGATGAGCATCGCAAGAAGTCCGCCGAAGCCAAACAGGATCAGGGTAACGACGAGGTACTGGATACCGACGACCTTGTGGTCTGTGGTGAACTTCCAAAACTTCTCGCGACCCATGTCCTTGCCGGCCATGTATTCGGCGTCAGCGTGGGTGAGGTCGTGGCCGAGGAACCAACGGATGGGTCCGGCAAAAGCGCCGATACCAGCCATGAAGCCGATGACCCAACCGATGTACATCATGGTGATGTTGATATTCAGGCCGGAAGGCAGAGCCATACTGTTGGTGGCCCCAGCACCTGCAACGGCCGTGGTGATCTTGTCTGTGACGATCCAGAACACGCCTGCGGTAACGACGCCAGAGATTAACGCCGTCAGAAAATTCGTGCGGCGTAGGAAACCGCCGGGCTTACCAACCTGCGTGGGCTGAGGGACGTGAGCCTCTTCGTGAATTGCGACTGCAGTACTCATGAGGTCTTATTCCCTCCCTGCTCGCGGATCCAACTATTGAATTGCTCTTGGGTTACGACCTTCACTTGAGTCTCCATGTAGGCATGGTGGAGTCCACACAACTCAGCACATCGAACGTTGAACGTTCCTAGCTTCGTCGGGGTGAATCCGGTGTTGGTGATGGCACCGGGGTTGGCGTCGATTTTGACGCCCTCTTCTACAACCCAGAACGAGTGCACAACGTCGAGTGACGTGACGTTGAAGTACGCCGGCACGTTTACGGGGAGCACCAAGACGGAGGATTGGATATTGCCAGAGTCGGGGTACTCGAAGCTCCACAACCACTGCTGGGCGGTGACGTTTACGTCGACCGGCTTAACGCTATTTGGTTGCTGATTTGCTGGGACGGAGCCGTAGGACGACGAGGTAATTGTCGCGAGCTCGACCAGGCCCCACACCACCAAGAATCCCGCAAGCAGGCTGCAGACCGTAATCCACGTAACAACGGCCACCCCGTTGGTCTTGATGCCAGGGCCGTCCGACGTTGGCTCGTCGGCAGCAGCGACCGATCCCCAGCCACCCCACCAGGAGTAGGTGAGAACGGCCAATGTCGCAGCCATGAGTGGTGCACATGCGATCGTCAAGACGAACATCGTCTTTTCGATCTCGTCCATGATGCTCGACGCTGGTCCGCCAGACTGGTTCATGAAAGCGACCATCACGAATGACAGCGCAATGATCACTGCCGTGATAGCAAGGGTGATCCACAAGATTCGACGCACGTAGGGACGCTGGAGCCACTCTTTTACAAGGTGCATGCTTCCCGGACGATTGGTTGGACTCTCCGGTTCGTCTGCCGCTGGCATGGGTCGTTCTTCAGTTGTAGACATTTCAGACCACCGTGACCGTTCCGCTCATGAATCCACGCTGACTCATCGGACCGCCAAATTGCACGTATCCGGTGCCGCACGGGAATTCGCAGTTCCATACGTAGTTTCCGGGGGCGCCGGTCATGAATGAGAAGGTGACGTCGATGGGCTTGGGATAGCCGTTCGCCTCATTCGCGGCATTGTCAGCCTGCGCGGGCAGTGGAACGCTGACGTACCACGCTGGTTCATTGCTTTCGGGGTACTGGTGAATAGTGAAGGTGTGAGCCACGTTCGCTGGAGGAATCGAAGTGACCTCTTTGCCGTCAACAGTCATTTTGTTGTCGACCGTGCCAGTGGGTGAAGCGAACCAGTTGTTGTAAATCTGGCCGCCGGTGTCGTACTGGTGAATCGTCACAGTGACCAACGCGTTGGCAGGAAGTTGGATGCTCGTGGATGGAGAATAAAAAGGCCACTGCTGGGAATTCGCGACCATCGTGGTGTTGCTCGTCGGAATATCGGGACCGGGTTGCGACGCAGACGCGTTCGGGAACACCGACAGCTCGAGCGTCGCGTGCTTTACCTCACCGCCGGCCGTTTGCGCGGTACCAGCGGGGGTGGCCGCCAACGTCGGTGGTTCGGCACCATTCTTGGAAACGAATAGGGCTGTCATTGCTACGACGGCCACGCCAATCAAAACCGTCAAGAAGGCGAAGAGAGCCCGCTTCATGTGACCTCCAATGTCATGTGACAACCTAGCGGACGATAGGCACAATGATCTGATCGGCGCGGTGAACAATTAGGTGAACATTATTGCTGGATGCGTTGTAGGTGAGGGGAGTCCCATAGCGTGGAACAGTTCTTCTCCCAATGGTCGTTTGACGTCTTCATCGCAGTAAATTTGCTAGTGGCAGCGGCCGTGTACATGTGGGCGACTCGACACCTACAGGATCCGCGATTGCCGTGGTCGCCTGTCTCAACGAGTTGCTTTCTTGCCGGAATCGCTGCCCTCGCTATCGCGTATCTCGGGCCACTACCGGCGTGGTCGCATACGTTCTTTTGGGCGCACATGACGGCGCATTTGATCGTCATGATGATTGCAGCGCCCCTGATCGTGCTCGGCTCTCCGATTTATCTCTGGTTTCGGGTCAGTGGTGCACCAACACGACGCCGCGTCATCGTGCCCGCCCTTCGCAGCCATATCGTTGGCATCCTGACGAACCCCGTGGTCACGTGGTGCCTGTTCGCGGGCGTGTTGCTGTTCACCCATTTCACGCCATTCTTCAACTGGGCGTTGCAAAATCACGATGCAGACCTGTTTATCGAACAGCCGCTGTTCTTGATCGCCGCACTGCTCTACTACTGGCCAGTTACCGCACGGGACCTGTTGCCGCGACGTCCGTCCGCCGCACATCGCGTTATTTCGATGTCGGCGATGATGATCCCGGAAGCCATTGTTGGCGCCGTCATCTACTTCGCTCCGGTGGTTTTGTACTCGGTGTTTCTTCGTGCCAACCGACCATTTGGGCCAGATGCAATGACCGATCAACACCTCGCTGGTGGATTGATGTGGGCGATCGTCATGGTCGTCGAGGCGTTCTGGATGATGTGGATTGCCACCGAGTTCTTCCGAAGTGAAGAACTGCGAACCCACCGAGTTGATGCAGAGATTCGCGCCGCTCAGCGTGGTTGATGGCTCTGGAGTACCTACCAGGCGTAAGCCTCGGGCGCCGTCCCACCTGGTCCAGGGAAGATGCCATCCAAGTGCGCCAACGCGTCGGTGTCGAGCTTGATGGTTAAGGCGTTTACCCCTCCATCGAGTTGAGCCATCGTTCGTGGCCCAATGATCGGCGCAGTTACTGCCGGTTGGTGCAAGAGCCAAGCCAATGCGACGTCAGCGGGATCCTCACCACGCGCACTACACCAGGCTTCCCATGCCTCGATCGCAGGACGATGCTTGCCGATGGCATCGGCGGCGCGGCCAGTTGTACTGCGAGCGGCAGATCCTTCAGCTTCCTTGCGTAATACGCCACCGAGTAATCCACCGTGCAGCGGTGACCATGGGATGACGCCAAGGCCGTAGTGCTGTGCCGCAGGAAGTACTTCAAGCTCAACCGTTCGCTCGATCAGGTTGTAGATCGATTGTTCGCTCACTAAACCGACGCAGCCTCGACGGCGGGCAGCTTCTTGTCCCTGGGCGATATGCCAACCGGCGAAGTTGGACGAGCCAACGTAGAGGATCTTGCCCTGCTGTCGCAGGACGTCCATGGCTTCCCAGATTTCGTCCCATGGGGTTGCGCGATCGATGTGATGCATTTGGTAGAGATCGATGTAATCGGTCTGCATGCGCTTGAGCGACGCATCGCATGCGCGACGGATGTTGAGAGCGGAGAGTTTGCCTTCGTTTGGCCAGTCGCCCATGTCGCCGTAGAGCTTTGTTGCAATGACCGTCCGCTCACGCCGTCCGCCACCCTGCGCGAACCACGTTCCGATGATCTCTTCAGTTCGGCCACGGTTCTCACCCCAGCCGTAGACGTTCGCGGTATCGAAGAAGTTAATGCCTTGGGAATGTGCTGCGTCCATGATCGCGTGAGAGTCCGCCTCGTCCGTCTGCGGTCCAAAGTTCATGGTGCCGAGGCAAAGACGGCTTACCTTCAGGCCAGTGCGGCCCAGTTGGGTGTACTCCACGGCGAGACTCCTCAATCGAAGTTGTAGACACTGCTATCGAAGACTACGAGGTACGGCGCAGGCCTTCAAACGTCTGTTGGTCTAGATCTGCCCACTCGAATCGATCGCGAAGATCGGCCAGGTAGTCAGTGTACGAGCGCATGTCTACGTAGTTCGTGTGGCGCGGGCTATCGACGTACGAAACTCCGCCGCGCAGATCAGGCTGATCTGAGATCTTGAGGGCTCGCCATTCATCTCGATGCTGCCCGGTTTCGCGGGCGCGAATATCCATGATGACTAGTTGTGACATTTCATCGAATCGGGTGTACGCCGCACCGGCGAACTCCACGAAACCCAGAACGTATAGAGAGTCGTGTTCGCGAGAGAACACATTCAAGTAAAGCTGCGGATGGCCGTTCTGCCACACGAGATGTCGGGGGTCGATGAACGGAATCTGATACTCGTATCCAGTTGCCAGCACAATCAGATCGATCGTTTCGTGGCTACCATCGACAAAGTCGACCCCATCGTGTGTGAGGCGAGCGATATCTGGCTTGGCGATGAGATCACCGTGAGCCAGATAGTGGAGTACCTGGGTATTCATGATCGGGTGGCTGGTCAGTAAATCGTGATCCGGCGCCGGTAGCCCAAGACGGGTGAGATCACCGACGAGTGAGTCGATCAGCTGTTGCGGATCACCCGAGATGCTGATCCCCTTCGGTGGCTCGATAACACCGCCTAGTAGGGCGTCGGTTGGGAGTCCAAAAATGTGTTTTGGAAGGAACCGATATCCACGTCGGACGGACAGGTAAGCCTGATCGGCAGATCGTGCCGCGTCGCAGGCGATATCGACGCCGGAGTTCCCGGCACCGACGATCAGAGCTCGTTTCCCAGAGAATTCCGATGAGGCACTGTACGTAACGGAGTGCCGAATCTCGCCGCTGAAGTTGCTCGCACCTTCAAGTGCCGGTTGCGCCGGGCACCAGGTAACGCCCGGTGCGGCGATCACTCCGTCGTACGTCTTCGTTTGGCCGTTAGAGAGCGTGACAATCCATTGATCGTCGGCGGTAGGTTCCGCGTTCACAACAGCCACGCCGAGTTGGACGTGGTCGTAGAGCCCGAACTCGTGTGCGAAAGAGCGGATGTAATCACGGATTTGTTCCCACGACGGGTAGTCCGGGTAATCGGCAGGCATCGGGTAGCCAACGAAACCCGAGGTGTATTTCGAACTAATGAAATGGGCGCTTTGGTACATCGGACCGCCCAGGTTCTCCATGTCCCAGATACCGCCGACGTCTGTATGGCGCTCATACCAATCGAAACGCACACCCTCGGCGATCATCGCGCGCGCCATGACAAGCCCTGCCGGCCCGGCCCCCACAAGACAGTACGTGCGCGAATAGGTGATGTGTTGGGCCGGGACAGGTGCGGTTCGGCGACCTCGACGCTGCGACTGTGCGAGAGCTGCGTACGTTGCAGGATTGCGTCGTCGCAACTGCAACGCCATCACAACACCAGCGAACGCAACTGCGAACAGCACGATCGGGGTCGAGTTAATCAGCGGATCTGTCGAGCCGGTCAGAACTGGGTAGTGAGACAGGGCCATGAAGAACGCAGTTGTGAGGCCGACGAAACCGATCATTGGTGCTATGACGCATCGCCACAGATCGCGATCACCCCTTCGCCAGAAGAATGTAACGACGGCCAGAGATGCCGTTGCCTGCAAGGCGATGATGCCTAGCGTGCCGACACCGATCAGAGTCGCCGCCATAACAACGTACGGATCCCAACCACCGATGATGAAGATTGCAGTCACGATGCTGGCGATGACCGTAACCACGATGCTGGCGATATGGGGGCTCAGGTGCTGCGGATGATAATCACCAAGTCGCGAGGGGAGGACCTTCTCGCGTCCGAGAGCGAACAGGTATCGGCTTGACGCATTGTGAAGCGCCTGTAAGCCGGCGAGCACGCTGGTGCACAGCAGTACGGCTGAGACGTCGTAGAGGAGTTCGCCACCGTATTGCTGGATCAGATTGAAGACGAAGAGCCCTTTTTGCTCGCGAGCTTGAGCAACAACGGTGCTGGTGCCTGCACCACCGATGATGAGCCAGGTCGTAAGTACGTAGAAGATCCCGATCGAAGCCACGGCGATGTATGTGGCTCGCGGAATGCTTCGCTCGGGATCTGCGGTCTCTTCACCGTAGAGCGCTGCGGATTCGAAGCCGACGAAGCTGAAGAAGGCGAACATTAACGCTATTCCGAGTGATCCTGACGTCACATTGCTCGGCGCGAATGATGCTGCGGGGAAGGCAGCCGCACCGTTATGGGCGATCACGAGGATGTCGAAAACAATGAGGACGCCGAATTCAAGAATCATCAGTGCGCCAAGAACTTTGGCAGACAATTCTGCAGATCTGTATCCCATGACGCCAACGAATATGAGGCCCACGATGCTGAAGACATACCAGGGTACTGTCACCCCAAGGCCGGCCAGTACCAGTGCAGTGAAGTACCCGAAAGCTCCCACCAAGCCACACGTCAGCGCTATGTATGCGAGCACTGCGACGTACGCGGAGGCAACGCCAGCGGGCTTGCCGAGAGCGCGCGCGATGTATGTGTAAAACGCACCAGTGTTTACGACGCGTCGACTCATCGCCGCATAGCCGACGCTGAAGCACATCAAGACGAGGGAGGCGATGAGGAATGCCGCCGGAAGGCCAACGCCGTTACCGTCGACAATCGCCAGGGGCACGTTGCCGACCATCGCTGCCATCGGTGCCGCGGCAGCGATGACAAGAAAGACAACGCGTCGTGTGCTCAACGCGCCGCGTCGTCTCGCGCCCGTCACGTTAGCGGCCGACTCCTCGACCGGTACGTCTGTGCGTGATGTCATGACTGGAGTTTGACATGAGGTATCTCACGACGTGATCAGGTCGTGATAAGTCCGGTGATCGTGCCCAAGAGCGTATCGGCGTTGAACTCTGATGTCGGTGCATCCCGAACGATACGTCCGAGGCGCAGCACGACGATGCGATCCGTGACGGACAACACGTGCGGAAGAGTGTGAGAAATGAAGATGACGCCCAAACCCTGCTCCTTGGCAGCCTTGATCACCTCAAGTACTTCACCGGCCTGACGGGCACCGAGATGGTTGGTTGGCTCATCGAGGATGATGACTTTCTTCGCCCACGCGACTGCTCGGCCGATTGCAACCGCCTGACGCTGACCACCGGAAAGCTGCGACACGCTCCGACTGGAGGAAGGTACAGCGATGCCCACCCGCTCAAGGTCTGCATGTGCGCGAACATCCATAGACTTTTGCGCTAGAAAGCCGAGTTTGCCCAGGACGCCCGACCTCACTTCCTCACGTCCTAGAAAGACGTTCGCGCTGACAGACAGGTGCGGAGCTAATCCAGATTCTTGGTACAGCGTTTCAATACCGGCTTCCAGAGCATCGTGCGGCGACTTCCAATGCCGCTCGATACCGTCCAGAAGGATCTGGCCATGTGAGGGCTGGTGGGCACCCGATAACACCTTGACGAGTGTCGACTTGCCGGCCCCGTTGTCTCCGACGAGTCCCACAACCTCACCGGCGTGAATCTTCATGCTTACATCGTCGAGTGCAACGACCGCGCCATAATGCTTGGAAACATTGCGTACCTCGTAAAGCGGTGCACTGTCGTGAGTCGCACTGCTCATGCTGCCCTCCCAGAAGAGCGACGGAGTTGTTGAATCGATACCGCGCCGGCAATCAGAACTGCGACTACCACCTGTTTCCAGTTGGGAGCCACGCCGATGATGATCAGGCCGCTGGTCACGGTTGTGAGGATGAATGCACCAAGCACAGTGCCAGTCATTCGGCCTTCGCCGCCTGACAAAGCTGCACCGCCGATTACGACAGCCGCAATCGCGTCGAGTTCCGCGCCTTGCCCTGATGTGGGCGACCCGGAGCCCAACCGCAGGTACAGGTACATGCCCGCGAGTCCTGCCAGTAATCCAGATAGCGCGTAGATCTTGGTGATCTGGCGCTGCACGTTAATACCTGCGGCGCGTGCGGCGAATGCGTTGGAACCGATCGCGTAGGTGTACCGGCCGAACCTAGCCAGATGCAGGAACAACCCGCAGAGGATGACCACGCCGATGGTGACGAGCGTGGGGGTCGAGAACGGGCCAAGCCACGGGACACTCAGGCTGATTGCGGTCGGCGGGCCACCGGCGATGGGGCCTCCACCTGTGAGCACGATCGACATACCGCCGGCGGCGCCGAGAGTTGCCAGTGTGGCGATGAACGGTACGAGTCGTGCTTTGTTGATCAGAAGGGCATTGATGAGTCCGACGCCGAGGCCTACAAGCGCACACGTCACCAAACCGGCGGCCAGAGTGATGGGTGCCTCGAACTTGTTTGTCGTCATCCACTGCATGACATAGGCGCCAATAACCCCCGAGAATCCGAGCACGGCGCCGACCGACAAGTCGATGCCGCCGGAGATCACAACGAAGGTCTCACCCGTCGCCAGCAATACGACCGGACTCCAGTCGCTCAGGATGTTGCCAGCAACCTCAACCGAAAAGAAGATGTGATTCAGATAGGTGAATAACGCAATCATGGCGAACCAGACGAGCAGCAGTATGAACTGTTGATTGCCGAGTAAGCCACGTGCTCGGCTCTTGGACGTCGTCTTTTCTGCAACGGCGGTGGGTATGGTCTTTTCCACCGCTGGTTCTGACAAGCTCATTGACCCTCCTGGGCCGCAACTGAAGTCAACATCGATTGATCATCCACCAGTTCTACGAATACTCGTGCGAACTTTGATGTTTCCGCCGCCGTCTGGTGCATCCTCGGGACGATCACCTGGTCGTGACGATGAGTACGGCGAAGCCGACCGATCAACATTCGAGATCGGTCGGCTTCGCTTCTAACTATGAAACGTAGGTGTACTTCGCGAGATCGGCATCCGAGGTGTTCTTGTCGAGTACCACGTTCGGGATAACGACGGCGGCTTCGATGCCGTCCTTCTTACCGGTCTGAATGTACGTAACGAGGTCGTCGATCGCCTGCTTGGCCTCTGAGGCTGGGTCCTGAGCAATAAGAGCGGTGAAGACACCGGACTTGATCAGGGCGACGTTGGCTGGGTAGGCGTCGTAACCGACAAGGGCGATCTTGCCGGCAAGGCCCTTGGCCTGGAGTGCCGACGCAGCGCCGGTGGCGTTGGTGCCGTCGATGGCAAAGATGCCAGCGAGATCCGGGTACTTGGTGAGCCAGTTGCTCACGTTCGTGTTGGCCTTCTCTGGCTGCGACTGCGAGTACGCAACGTCAACGATTTCGATACCTGGGTACTTTGAGGCAATTGCTGCCTTGAAGCCCTCGAGGCGAGCCACGTTTGTGGTTGCAGTAGCCGAGGTCAGGCCGACGACGACCTTGTAGGTCTTACCCGACTGGTAGCCGATTGCGGTTGCCATGGCGTCCGCAGCCTTCGTTCCACCGTCGGTGTTGTCGCCGGTGATGAAGGACAGGGCCTGGCTGAGGTCGGTCACGTGAGTGTCAACGTTCACGACGGGAATGTTTGCCGCAAGCGCCTTGGTGACTGAAGGCTGTAGAGCGTCTGGATCGGTTGGAATGAGCACGAGGCCGTCTGGCTTCTGCGCCAAGACCTGGTCAACGATCGGAATCTGGGTGGCTGGCGAGTACTCGTTCGGATCGCCCTGCCAGATCAGGTTGACGCCCTTGGCTGCGGCC
>CANGPO010000055.1 GCA_947455705.1 Actinomycetota bacterium
CTCGACGAGAGGAAGTAGGTAGACGGGATTGAACGGGTGACCCACGACGAACCGCTCAGGGTTCGTCATGTTGGCGGCAATCTGCGTCGGAAGCAGCCCAGAGGTTGACGAACCGATCACCACGTCTAAAGCCGCCGCCGCATCGGCTTCGGCCAACAACGCCTGCTTTAGTTCGAGCCGTTCCGGCGCACTTTCCTGAATGAAGTCGACACCAGCAACAGCCTCGGCAACGGTCTTGACGATCGTCGCAGTTCCTTCGGTTGGAAGATCTACATCGACGAGCTCACGCCAGGCCTGGCGTGCATTGACCATGATTTCGTTGAGTTTTCGCTCGGCCTGCGGATCCGGATCGAATAGCTGAACATCGATCCCGTTGATCAGGAACCGCGCTGCCCAACCACCGCCGATGACACCGCCGCCGAGGAGGCCGACGCGCGAAACCTTAGCCATGCTTCACCAGGCCAAGTTCATCGCGAACCTCTTGTGGAGTCTTCAGACGAACGTTCATCGCTTCAAGGATCGTGCGAGCACGCGATACGAGATCACCGTTGGACGCAAGCACGCCCTTGGACAGGTACACGTTGTCCTCAAGGCCGACGCGCACGTTGCCACCGAAGAGAACAGCTTGTGCGGCGTACGCCAACTGGAAGCGGCCGATGGAGAAGGCGGAGAACACAGCGCCAGGCGGCAAGTTGTTGACCATTGCGGCCATCGTCAGCGGATCGTTTGGAGCACCGTAGGGGATACCCATACAGAACTGCACCATCGACGGATCCTCGATGATGCCTTCCTTGACTAGCTCGTTAAGCAGGACGAGGTCTCCGGTATCGAAGACTTCGACCTCGGGCTTAACACCGAGATCCTTCATCTGACGGGCCATTTCACGGACCATGCCTGGGGTGTTCACCATGATGTACTCGCCACCGGCAGCGAAGTTCATGGTGCCGCAGTCGAGGGTGCAGATCTCGGGGAGCAGTTCTCGCACGTGGACCATGCGCTCTGTTGCACCGGCCATATCGGTTCCAGCCTGATCAACCGGTAATGGCTGCTCGATGGCACCGAGAACGAGGTCGCCACCCATCCCTGTCGTCAGGTTAAGAACGACGTCGGTCTGCGAGGCACGAACTCGCTCAACTACCTCGCGGTAGTAATCGGGATTGCGTGAGCCTTTACCCGTCGATGGTTCGCGCACGTGAATGTGCACAACCGCCGCACCAGCCTGAGCCGCTTCGATTGCCGAATTGGCAATCTGCTCAGGCGTTACGGGCACCTTGTCGCTGACGCCTGTCGAATCACCCGCACCCGTAACCGCGCAGGTGATGAATGCTGAGGTACTCATGGAACGCATATCAATATCCTTATCGCCTAGAGGGGAGTGGGTTTAGCGGCCTTGCCACACGGGTGGACGGCCTTCGACGAAAGCGCGTGGACCTTCTTGGGCATCTTCACTGGAGTACACCTTCGAGTAGTGAGGAAGACCCTGACGAATACGTGCGAATCCGTCCTGAGGGTTCATGCCGTATGTCGCATCCATGACTTCCAAAATCGCAGCGACGGAGATCGGTGCTGATTCGATCAGCGATAGTGCCAAGTCCTTCGCCTCAGCCATCAGTTCGCTCTGGGGAACAACGCGATTCACCAAGCCCCAGTTGTGGGCCTCCTGTGCGGACATGCGTCGTCCCGTGGCGAGCAACTCGAAAGCAATGGCACGCGGAAGTCGAGCCGGGATTCGGAAGAGACCACCAGCATCGGCAGCCAGACCAAGGCGGGCCTCGGTGAGTGCGTAGACCGCATGCTCGGCCGAGACGATCAGGTCTGCGGCTAGCGCCAGCTCAAATCCGCCACCGTATGCGTAGCCATTGACGGCCGCGATCACAGGCTTTCCAAGGTCCCAAAACTCAGTGATACCAGCGAATCCGCCGCCACCCCAATCAGCAGCCGCAGACTCACCCTCCGTTGCAGCCTTGAGATCCCAGCCCGCGCAGAAGAACTTCTCGCCACCACCGGTGATGATTCCAACCCGAAGGTTCGGGTCGTCGCGCAATTGAACGAAAGCGTCGTAGAGCGCGCGACTCGTGGCGGCATCCACCGCATTCGCCTTCGGGCGATCGAGCGTGACGATCAGGATTTGGCCGTCGATTTCGACGTGTACTGGTGACTCGCTCATGTCAGGCTCCTAGTGGCTTCATCTGCGAACGATTAATGATGTGACGCTGAATTTCACTCGTACCGTCCCAGATGCGCTCGACCCGAGCATCACGCCACCAGCGTTCGATCGGGGTTTCACTCATCAGGCCCATGCCACCGAATACCTGAACAGCCGTGTCCGTAACTTTCGCAAGTGTCTCGGAGGCAAAGAGTTTCGCCTTGGCCGCATCGGCGTCGACGTACGTACCTTTGTCGATGCGATCTGCCGCGCGGAGGGTCAGGAGATCGGCCGCATCGACTGCGACCTCGCAGTCTGCGAGTTGGAAACCAACACCCTGGAAGTTGCCGATGGGCTGACCGAACTGCTTGCGATTGGCAGCCCAGGACAGTGCGGTTTCAAGTACGCGCTGTGAGCGGCCAACACTCGTCGCAGCAACGGTGAGTCGAGTAGCACCAAGCCATTCGCCCATCAGATCGAAGCCGCGACCCTCTTCGCCAAGCAGTTTGTATCCGGGGATGCGTACGTTGTCGAAGAGCAGTTCACATTGGTGGTAACCGCGATGCGACACACACGACGATCCGCGACGAACGTCGAAGCCGGGCAAGCCCATGTCGACAAGGAAGCCGCTGATGCGCTTCTTGGGGCCACGTGGCGTCTCGTCCACACCGGTAGTGGCGAACAGGATGACGAAGTCGGAAACGTCGGCGTGACTAATGAAGTGCTTACCACCGTTGATAATCCAGTCGTCACCATCGCGCTCAGCCTTCGTCGTCATGCTGCGGACATCTGACCCGGCGCCGGGCTCAGTCATGGCCAGACAATCATGGCGCTCACCACGAATCGATGGCAGGAGATACTCCTCGATCTGATCACCGGTGCACGCCTGCAGAATGTTGCTCGGTCGTGCGACGAGCATCTGAAGGGCGTAGCTGGCACGGCCAAACTCCCGCTCAGCCAGAGCTACTCCCACGGCGTTGAGACCACCACCACCGAGTTCCTCGGGCATGTTCGCCGCATACAGACCGGCGTTGATCGCCTTTGTCTGAATCTCAGCAGCCAGTTCCTTGGGAACGTCATCAAGTTGCTCGACGAGATCCTCGTGCGGATAAAGCTCGGTCTCGACGAATGCGCGAACCGTCTCGACGATTGCGCGCTGTTCATCATTAGGGACGAAGTCCACGATGACGTTCCTTCCGATCTGTTGCGGTTATTGACTTCGCTCGACTGTCGACGAGCGCTGAGTTACTGAGGCGGAATCACTTCTTCGGAATCGAGATCACTCGACCAACCCACTCGGGTACGGGCAGGTCTGCATGTGCGGCGGTGATGGCACTAACGCGTCGGTACAACTCATCGGGCATTGCTGCCGCCTTGCCTGCGTTCATATCGACGTGCAGGAGCATCTGCTCACCGGTCGCGATCAAGACGTCATCGCGAAAGAGCTGATGAACGATATGGACGCGCTTGGTGTCGTTGCCCAAGATCTGCAGTGTGGCGCTGAGTTGATCGCCGAGACCGGCCTCGTCGATATTGCGCATATGCGTCTCAACTGTGTAGAGCGAGCCACCCGCGGCGCGGTAATCCTCATTAATGCCGACGTAACGGAAGAAGCTGTCAGAGTTTTCGCCCATCGCCCATAGGTAGAACGACTCACTCATGTGGTCGTTGTAATCAACCCACGCTTGCGGCACGACCTGGCGATAGCGAGCCAGCGGCGCCGCGATGGGCTCGGTCGGGTTGTCCCAGCCACCCTCGCGAGTCGACTCCAGCATGTGGTCCTCCCGGAACCCTTGTCGAGGTACTTGCTCGCCCGAATACTCGCTCGCGCATCTTGCTCGCATTGTGCGATGCGTGTTTATATTATGCGATAGAACTGTACGAGTGCAGCGCGAGATGGGTCAAGGGGGTCGAGGTCAGTGTCAGCAGTAGATGCCGTAGACCGAGCCCAACGGGTTCAATCCGTTGACCGAGCCGCCGCACTGTTACGAGCCGTCGCTGATGTGTCCCCACTGGGCGCGCCGGTGGCCGCATTGGCTGCAGCCACCGGATTGAACCGCGCTACTGCATGGCGCTTGTTAGCCACCTTGGAAGACAACGGGTTACTCGAGCGGGATTCGGCCAGCCGCTACGTTCTTGGGCCCGGAATAGCTCGGCTAGCTGGTGCCGCCCCTGTGGACGGGATCGTTCGTCGAGTACATCCGATTCTTGAGCGACTATGCACCGAGACGGGCGAAACCGCTGACCTAGCCGTCGTGCGCAGCACTGGTCTGACCTACGTCGATGAGGTTGCCCCGGCCACGGTGATGACCGCGAATTGGCTCGGCCGTCACGTTCCGTTGCACGCGACGTCGTCCGGGAAGACCTGGTTAGCCTGGCTACCGGCTACCGAGCTGGATGCGATGCTCACCGAGCCACGGTCTCAGTTCACCGACACAACCATTACCGGTGCAGACGAATTGCGAGATGAGCTCGCTGCCATCAGGTCGCGTGGATACGGAACCTGCGCGGGTGAATTCGAAGCACAGCTGTATGGGGTATCAGCCCCCGTCATAGATGCAGCTCGACCGATCGCCGTTGTGAGCATCTGGGGGCCGCGTAATCGCCTGACCCCTGACCGCTTCGCAACCCTCGGCGAACAGGCAATGGCTGCGGCAATGGACATTGCACAGGCACTGGGAATTCGACCATGAAATTTCAACTCAGAGGTATCGGATGACTGACGAGAACTCACCACGGACTTCTGCACCTGTGCCGGCTCCGTTTGTTGGGCCAGCCATTGCAGTACGCGAAGAATGGCTCGACTACAACGACCATGTCACCGACTCTGCCTATGCGGTGATGTGCACCGCAGCTAATGAGGCGTTCTTGGAATACCTTGGCGTTTCAGCGGATTACCTCACCCGCACGGGTTGCACGACGTACACCGTGGAAGCGCATCTTCGTTACCTAGCGGAAGTAGCGGGTGGTGCGACGATTACGTCGCAAACACTCCTCGTCGACGTCGACGCCAAACGGTTACGGATTCACACCACTCTGTTCGATGGTGCGACTCAGGTGCTCACTGGTGAATACCTCTACCTGCACATGGATCAGAATGCCGGAAAGGTCTCGCCTTTTCCGCAGGATCGGGCCGAGGTTCTTGCAACCGTTAAGGCTGCCCATGCAGCACTAGATCAGCCTGCTCACATAGGCCGAGGCGTCGGCGCACCGCGCGTTTAGCTAGAGATGGTTCAACGGTTTTCGGCTTGAACATCAACGGCCGTTGCATGATCCAGTGACGGACGTGGCCACAGGACGATCACCGCAGCTACTGCGACCGCAGCCCCAATACATTGCGCCACAATGAATCCCGGCACACTCACCGGTGCGATTCCGGCGAACGTATCTGAAAGTGTGCGTCCGATCGTCACCGCCGGGTTAGCAAATGATGTGGACGCAGTGAACCAATACGCCCCCACGATGTAGGACGCGACGGCAGCGGGAATCCATGACGATCGGCCACCACGCACGAGACCGAAGATCACCAGCAGAAGTCCAAAGGTGGCAACTACTTCAGACAACAGCGTCGACGATCCATCGCGCACATGCGTAGAGATGTTCACCGCTGTAAGCCCAAACATCAGGTTGGCAAGGATCGCTCCTGCACAGGCGCCAACAACTTGGGCGACCAGGTACGGAAGAACATCGCGCCTGGCCAAGCCGCCAAACCAGGCATCCGCTGCGGTCACGACCGGATTGAATTGGGCACCACTGACGGTGCCCAGGGTTGCGATCAGGATGAACAGAATTCCGCCCGTCGCAATCGCGTTTTCAAGTAACTGAAGACCAACATCGTTGGGCGATAACCGCTGCGCCATGATCCCTGAGCCAACGACACCTGCAACAAGAATTGCGGTACCGAGGAATTCGGCAAACAGACGTCGACCGACATCGGAGGTATTCGCCATCAGATGGCTACCTCTGGAGCAATGTCATCGATGAGCGCCTGAATCCGACCACGAATCTCATCGCGGATGGGACGAATGGAATCAACACCCTGTCCGGCTGGGTCCTCGAGCTTCCAGTCCTCGTAACGCTTCCCGGGGAAGATCGGACAGGCGTCACCACAGCCCATCGTGATGACAACATCGCTGGCCTGCACTGCCTCGATAGTAAGCACCTTGGGAGACTCAGCCGAAATATCAATACCCTCTTCGAGCATCGCTTCCACGACAGCGGGGTTCACAGTGTTGGCCGGGGCCGAACCAGCGGAACGTACTTCAACGCGATCGCCGGCGAGTGCGGTGAGGAAGGCGGCCGCCATTTGCGATCGTCCTGCGTTATGAACACAGACGAACAGGACGGATGGCTTTTCAGACATGGCACATTCCTTAGTGGGTAGGGGAGATGGAGATTTCCTGTGTGGCCGAGTCAGCCGGTATGCAACAGGCCGCGTCGTCAGTAGCGATGGGTAGATCAAATGCATCCCGGGGGTTTGCGGGATTCTCGTCTTTGACGGTGTAGATCTCCCACGGAGCACCGGCTGGGTCGTGAACCCATACCTTGTCCTGCAGGGCAAAGCAGCAGGTGGTGTCACGCTCGTCGAAGGTGGCAAGGCCCGCAACCTTGAGTCGATCCGCACTTGCCTCCACGTCACTGCTGGATTCGACCTCGACGCCGAGATGATTCAACGCGCCTTGAACTCCACTGCCGCGCTCGGCCTCGGGTACCTCGATGAGTACCAACTTCAGCGGCGGCTCGGCGATCGCGAAGTTCGCGTAGCCCGGGCGGCGCTTATGGGGCTCAACACCAAACAGCGTTGAGTAGAAGACGATCGATTCCTCGAGGTTAGAAACATTGAGCGCGAGCTGCACACGGGACATGGTTCACGCCTTTCGGTTCGATGGTTGTCTATATTGACGTTCATCGATATGCTCGTCCATATATCGACCGTTGTCAATATCCGGGACCGAGTGAGGAGGCGTGGCATGGGAAAGTCCGCGACTCAAATTCCTGTCGTAGCTACCGGGCCACAGTGCTGCCCTGCTGGCATAGCTGAGCCGATGGAACGTGATCAAGCGACCGCCGTAGCACACTTATTGAAGGCCGTGGCCGATCCGTCACGCCTTCAGTTGCTCGCCTTGATCCGCGCCAGCGACGCCGGTGAAATTTGCGCATGTGATTTCACCGAACCACTTGGCCTGTCGCAGCCCACCGTCTCGCACCACCTGAAGGTCCTTACTGATGCCGGTCTCATTCGACGTGAGCAACGCGGCACGTGGGCATGGTTTTCGATCGAACCCGATCGCCTCAACGAACTCGCAGCCATCTTCTGCTGACCACACGGCCGGGAGTTAGATCTGGGCCATGTCCATGAATCGTGAGTAATGGCCCTGGAATGCGACGGTTACAGTGGATGTCGGGCCATTGCGATGCTTAGCCACGATGAAGTCGGCTTCACCCGCACGAGGTGATTCCTTTTCGTACGCATCCTCGCGATGAAGCAGGATGACCATATCCGCATCTTGTTCGATCGAATTGTGAACGGCGATGCCGTTTGCGATGAAGTTGTGTCGGCTCAACACCGTCGCATCGAAGACCTGCTCTTCGCCAGCCGGTTCAATGGCCACGACTTCGTCCCAGAAGATGTCATTGGTTGCCAACATCTCGAGATCAGCACTATCTAAAACTGATGCGATACGACCCAACCGTTCACGACTCGGTGAGTGCTTCCACATCGTCGATCCACTGAACGATGTTCCCATCGCAGCTGCAAACTCGCGATGCGTGATCCCCTGCTCGCGAAGGGCCTGCTTCACGTCATCCCATACCTTGACCGGCACGGTGTCCACATTCGTATTGCGGGTCGTCTCGCGAACGATCTCCAACAATTTCGACGCAGCAACTCCCCGTGCCCCATGGACACCGATCTCGGCGAGGAACCGCCGCTGATCGTCACCACCTGAGATATCAAGGGTGTAACCAGGGCGGTAGCCAGATTTGCGCACAATCTTGACGCGTGACGAAATGCCGAACCGCAGAAGCAGCAGTGACACCTCGTCGATCAACTGACGACTCGTCGATGCGTAGTAAACCCGACCACCGCGTCCGTTCTTCGCGACCGTCACCGATCCATCAGTGGCCCAGAGGTGACGAAGGAAGAGTGCGATCTGAGCCTTGGGTAGGGCATTGACCTCTGGCGGCACGAACTTTTCATGTGAGCGTGCGCCGAAAAGCCCAAAGCCATCAAGCCATTTCGCGATCGGATTCCGACGACCGAGCGCAGCGTCGCCACTGAGGTGCTGCGCGAGTAGGACAACCTCGTCGTCGCTCCACGCGTTCTGCTCACTCGGTGCACAAACGTGACGAGGCACCGCCAGTCGAACGCCAGGTGCGATATCGCCAAGTGCACGCCAACCCTCATAGGTCAGGAACGGGTGATTGGCCGTCGCCCGAACCTGTTTACCGGAGGCAAGTCGAAGATTGAATACCTCACGTACTCCTGTATCGAATACATGCGTCATGGTCGAGCGCACATACCGCAGTGAATCGTCGAGCGCCCACACGGGAACATCGCGTTCACCGGATGCGAAGAGGTCTCCCATGGTGGTCTCTGCGCCAGTATCTGCCCGCAGGATTCGCGTGTCAGCCGTGAGGCAGCCTGACTCGCGTAGGTCAGAGAGCATCGGACGCTTATCCGTGCGCTGTTCGGGACCACGATTCAGCTGTGAAATCGCAATCACGGGAACTTCAAGTTCCTTAGCAAGCAACTTCAACGAACGTGAGAACTCCGACACCTCTTGCTGACGACTTTCAACGCGCTTACCCGAGGACATCAGCTGCAAGTAGTCAATGATCACCAGCCGCAAATCATGACGCTGCTTGAGTCGGCGACACTTCGCGCGGATCTCCATCATCGTCATATTCGGAGAGTCATCAATGAACATCGGCGCCTCGGAAACGGCGCTCATCTTGCGAGCAAGCTTTTGCCAGTCCGCATCGCTCATCTGGCCACTGCGCAGGTTCGATAACGAGATACTCGCCTCGGCCGAGAGCAGACGCATCGCGATTTCGTTGCGGCTCATTTCAAGACTGAAGATGGCACTGGTCAAGCCATGCTTGATCGATGCCGAGCGCGCGAGGTCCAAACCAACCGTTGACTTACCGATGGCGGGACGAGCCGCAATAACGATCATCTGGCCGGGGTGAAGGCCATGGGTGAGATTGTCGAGATCGTGGAACCCCGTCGGAACGCCAGCCATGACACCGCCACGTGATGAGATGGCGTCGATCTCTTCAAGTGTGCCGGGCATGATCGCCGACAAAGGTAAGTAATCCTCTGAGGTCCGTCGATCCGTGACGTCGTACACCGCGGCTTGCGCCCGATCAACAACCTGATCTACATCGCCGTCGCCCGCGTAGCCCATCTGCACGATGCGGGTACCCGCCTCGACCAGCCGACGTAAGACTGCCCGCTCGCGCACGATGAGGGCGTAATACGACGCGTTCGCGGCCGTCGGCACCGAAGCCACAAGGGTATGCAGATACGGGGCACCACCAACGCGGCCCAGTTCACCGATGCGCGTAAGTTCAGCAGACACTGTGACGGCATCGGCTGGTTCGCCGCGGCCATACAAATCCAGGATCGCGGAATAGATCAGCTGATGTGCTGGCCGGTAGAAGTCTCCCTCACGAAGAGTCTCAACACAGTCAGCAATGGCATCTTTGCTCAGGAGCATCGCGCCAATGACAGACTGCTCGGCGTTGACGTCCTGGGGTGGCGTGCGATCCGGATAGTCCTCACGAGGGTTGAGTTCAACAACACTCATGTGGCCCTGCCCCCAATTTCACATCTCGCACTGACATGTACCTATCCGACAATCGCGGCGGTGCCCCGCAATCAGACCCCGCCGATCCCGTCCCTCTAGGTTTACCCTGAAGGTCCGACATTGGGGCCGTTCACCACGCCTGCGAGACGCTATGCCCTAGGCGGGCAGCGCACAATGCCCCCTGTTGATGAAGGTGTGGATAACTAGTGGAGGACACGCCTAAACATGGGTGATACACCTGTGGACAACCCGGGGATAACAGAAAACTTTCCTCGACTTTAGGGCCCTGACCTGCGAAAACATCTCGCACGGCTTGGGGAGGAAAAATACTTCGCTGTGGTGTCCACCTGATGAACATTCGGTCACGGCCAGTGCAGCGACAGCGATGTCCACAGGCTTGTCCCCCATGTGACTGACGGGCAAACAAAGGGCGGGTCACCACCCCATCGGAGTGACAACCCGCCCTTGGCAGATCAGAACTTCAGGTCAGCAATTAAGCCTTGACGACGCTGATGTTGATAGTGGCCAGCGCTTCGGGGTGAACCCGAACCTCGACCTGGTGTGAGCCAAGGGTCTTGATCGGGTTAACGATCGTGACCTTGCGCTTATCGACGCTTGGACCACCAGCAGCGGTGATTGCCTCAACCACATCGGTCACGGTGACGGCACCGAAAAGACGGCCCGACTCACCAGCGCGTGCCGGAACCTTGACGGACAGCCCTTCAAGGCTTGCCTTGATCTGCTGTGCCGATTCAGAGTCACGAACCTCGCGAACCTGACGGGCACGCTTGATCGACGCAACCTGCTTCTCACCGCCCTTGGTCCACGCCGTGGCCAAGTTGTTCGGGAGCAGGTAGTTACGGCCGTAGCCGTCCTTGACGTCAACAACATCGCCCGGAGCGCCGAGGCCGTTCACGTCATGAGTAAGGATGAGCTTCATGGTAAATCGCCTCCGTTCTTAGCGAGCAGTTGAGGTGTAGGGGAGCAGCGCAACTTCACGGGCGTTCTTGACGGCCATGGCGATATCGCGCTGGTGCTGGGTGCAGTTACCGCTCACGCGACGGGCACGGATCTTCCCGCGGTCAGAGATGTACTTGCGAAGAGTCGCGGTGTCCTTGTAGTCGACCGTGGTGACTTCTTCCTTGCAGAAGGCGCAAACCTTCTTCTTGATCTTACGTACTGGTGGCTTAGCCATCGTGGTGCTCCTTATGTTGGGAGCCCGGCGCAGGGCCGGGATGGGGTGTTACAGGAAACCGGACTCGTGCCCGGGTTAGTGCAAGGTCGGTCTAGAACGGAGGCTCGTCGAAGGACGATCCGCCACTCCACGCGCCACCATCGTTGGCACCGCCGGCCGCAGGCGCACTTGCCCACGGATCGTCGTTACCGCCGCCGAAGCCGCCACCCTCGCCGAATCCGCCGCCGCCAGCGCGAGCCACCTTGGTGACCTTTGCCGTTGCGGTGCGCAGGGCGGGGCCGACATCGTCAACCTCCATCTCCAGCACAGTTCGCTTCTCGCCCTCACGGGTTTCGTACGAACGCTGCTTGAGGCGGCCGGTTGCAATGACGCGCGTACCGCGGGTCAATGACTCGGCCACGTTCTCCGCATACTGACGCCACACGCTGCAACGCATGTAGACGGGCTCGGAGTCCTTCCACTCATTGCTGGCTTTATCCAGGTAGCGAGAGTTGGACGCAATCGTGAAACTCGCGACTGCTGCCCCGCTCGGGGTGAACCGCAACTCGGGATCGTTGGTGAGATTCCCGACGACGGTGATCGTGATGTCGCCTGCTGCCATGGTGACCGCCTTGAAGTGTTGAGAGGTTTTCGGTTGGTGAACCGGACCTTACGGGTGCGCACCGACGTTCGGAAGGGTTTCGGGCGCTGACTGTGGATGATCTGCACTATTTCCACGAAGGTGTGGACGTAGAGGCAAGACCGAAGACCAGATCTGAAGATCTAGTGCATTTCCGGGCGCATGACCTTTGTACGCAACACAGCCTCGTTCAGGTTGAGCTGACGGTCCAGCTCCTGAACTGCGCTTGGGTTGCAGGTCATTTCGAGCACCGCGTAGATGCCCTCGGTCTTCTTCTTGATTTCGTAGGCAAGTCGGCGACGGCCCCAGATATCTACCTTGTCGACCGTTCCGCCATCAACCTTCACAACGTTCAAGAACGTGTCAAGACTGGGGGCAACGGTGCGCTCTTCTAGATCTGGGTCAAGGATCACCATGACCTCGTAGTGACGCATGCGGATACCCACCTCCTTCGGACTAAGCGGCCACGGTCGATCCGTGGCAGGAGGGCTCAAGCGTCGGGTGCAACGTCATGAGATGTCATGGGGACAGCCACAACGAGCACCTTCACCGTGAAATATAGCCGTTAGAGGGCATCTGGCTCAAATGGCGACCGAATGCCCGCAAGTAAGCGAGCGTCCCCCGTCAGTGGCAGGATCATCGCTGTGCGCATCGCAACCTGGAACATCAACTCCGTCACAACCCGAACCGACCGCCTCATCGCGTGGCTGGAATCAACGCAGACCGACGTCCTGTGCTTACAGGAACTCAAAGTGCCCGCAGACCAGTTCCCCTACGCGCAGGTCGAAGCACTCGGGTACGAGGTGGCCGCATTGGGCGATGGCCGCTGGAACGGAGTCGCCATCATCTCGCGAGTGGGATTGACCGACGTCGTGGAAAACCTGCCAGACCAGCCCCGATGGGACGACGTCGTAGAGCCACGCGCCATCGGCGCCCTGTGCGGCGGAGTGAAGGTGTGGTCGCTCTATGTACCGAACGGCCGGAGCATCGACGATCCGCACTATCAGTACAAGTTGCAGTGGCTGGCAGCCCTTCGTGACACGGCCGTCACAGATCTGGGCGGACCAACGCCCGTGGCATTTCTTGGTGACTACAACATCGCCCCCACCGATGCCGACGTATGGGATCTCGAGAAGTTCACTGACTCAACCCACGTCACCGCAGCCGAACGCGCCTGCCTCACGGCCTTGGAGGCGACGGGCCTGGTCGAGGTTCTCCCACGCGCACTCAAATACGACGTGCCGTTCACGTTCTGGGACTACCGACAGTTGGCATTCCCCAAGAACAACGGCATGCGCATCGATCTGGTCTTTGGATCACCGTCATTCGCCGATGCCGTCACAGATGCGTACGTCGACCGTGATGCGCGCAAGGCTGGCAAGGCTGGCACAACGCCGCCATCGGATCACGCCCCCGTCGTTGTCGATCTCTCCCTCTAGGCTGATCACATGACCCCCACATCCGCGCTCACTCTTCGGGTGATTTCGGCCGCGGATCATCTGGAGTACGTCAAGGCCCGCGGTGCTTCTGGAGCCGTGTCGTTCCTTCAGTTACCAAGCTGGGGTGGGGTCAAAGCTGAGTGGCGTCATGAATCCATGGGCTGGTTCGATGGCGATCAGATCATCGGCGCCGCGTTAGTCCTGCTCCGGAAAGTGCCACGGATCAATCGATTCCTGGCCTACCTACCAGAAGGTCCAGATATTGACTGGACGGGCGAGCACAGCCGATTCAGTCTGGCGGACTGGTTAACACCGCTCACCGATCACCTTAAGGACCAGGGTGCATTCGCCGTAAAGCTTGGGCCGATGGTGCCTGTTCGTCGCTGGTCGGCCGACATACTCAAAGATGCCATCGCATCGGGATCGGCCACTCGCCTGCGCGATGTAACCCCCGATTACAACAATCCAGCTGGCCTTGATGTCGCCCGACACCTTGCCGCCCTTGGATGGACGCAACGGGCCGATACCGGCGCCGGATTTGGTGATGTTCAACCACGATACGTGTTCCAGGTACCCCTCGAAGGTCGCAGTGCAGATGATCTACTGGCGGGCTTCAATCAACTGTGGCGCCGAAACATTAAGAAGGCCGAGAAGGCCGGGGTTGAGGTATCGCACGGAACCTATGACGATCTACCCGCATTCCACGAGGTCTACGTCGAAACCGCCGCGCGCGATGGCTTCACTCCACGAGGGTTGGCCTACTTCCAACGCATGTGGACGGCGATGACCCAGGAGGATCCGGATCGGCTGACCCTGTATCTGGCTCGGCACGAGGGACGCGTCCTAGCCGCAACCACGCTGGTCAAAGTGGGCGCACACGCGTGGTACTCCTACGGGGCATCGTCGAACGAGGGCCGCGACGTTCGTCCCAGCAACGCGATCCAGTGGGCGATGATTAAGGACTGCATTGACGCTGGTTGCTCGGTGTACGACCTGCGCGGCATCAGCGACACTCTGGATGCCAACGACCCGCTCTTCGGACTGATTCAGTTCAAGCTCGGCACCGGCGGATACGCACAGGAGTACCTCGGCGAATGGGATCTGCGGCTTCGTCCGCTGATGTCTCGAGCCTTCGACGCCTACCTTGCCCGTCGGTAGTAGCAAGATCAACATTCATCGAGCTCAGTGGGGAAATGCTGGTTTTCGATCACCCTTCGATCGACACGAACACATAGGTTGAGCAAATGACCTTTACGTTGCACGTAGACGGACCTCGTTGGCGAACACACACTGCACAGGTTCGAGACTCAGTTCGTGAAGCAATCACCAGTGATCAGGTCAGTGGGGATCTGGTAGCCGTCGTCAAAGGCAATGGCTACGGCTTTGGCAATGCACGGCTCGTTCAGGAAGCTCATCGCCTCGGGCTCACCCGCATTGCGGTAGGCACCATCTTCGAAGCCGCAGAACTCGCTCACCTCACAGACGCAGACATCCTTGTTCTGACTCCCTTCGATGCACGAGATCTCAGCGCCGCCACGGTCTGGAGTCAGGTCGCTGACGGCCCACACCACAATCGGGTGATCCGAACAGTCGCTAGTCATGCGGCATGGCAGGCACTTGCGGCTGGCCCGGGCCCGGTTCGCGTGGTCCTCGAAGCCCTCACATCCATGGGCCGCTTCGGCATGTCGGCCGATGAGTTGGTCACGCTGTTGACCGCACCAGAAACATCCGACGTGTTAATCAGCGGACGGATCCAGCTCGAAGGGCTAGCCCTACACCTGCCGCTGTCACAACCACCGATCAATCACCGCGCCATCCCAGGTGCCCGTTGGCATGATGCGCAAGTAGCCCCGGTGCCACCTGCGGGACTCAGTGCGCGTGGGACGGAAGCATGGAGATGGGGTCTGGGCTGGCAGGCACTTCTGGCCGATCTCAGCGAGCGGCTCGACTCCTCGCCAGATGTACATGGACAAAAGGCCCTCACTGCTCTTACCTGCGCCGCTGCGTTGTGGATCAGCCATCTCGAAGATTCAGAGTTGCGCTCCCTGCGCGCTTCCTTGCCTGACATCGAGTTGTTCCCACGGATAGGCACCCGGCTATGGCTCGGTGATCGAGGTGCCGTGGTAGCTCGCGGGACGGTCCTTGCGGTCAATCCAGTTGCTAAGGGCACCACCTCGGGATACCGGCAGCGTCGCGCCCCCGGAAACGGTGCAATCCTGGTTGTCGGTGGTGGAACGGCACATGGCGTGGCTCTCTCAGCACCGTCCGCACTTAGTTCCATGCGCCAGCGAGCAGTCGCCGCTGGCACGGGTGTACTAGAGGCAGCCGGACGTTCGCTAAGCCCATTTATCGTCGCGGGGGCTCAACGGTGGTTCGTCGAACCACCACACATGCAGGTGTCTTTGATTCATGTTCCGGCCGGGATCGCGTTACCGGAGGTCGGCGACGAGGTCACCGTCGAGATGCGCATGACAACAGCACATTTTGATGCCGTGCTGGGGCTGGATTAGCGCGAAACACGTTGAACCCCAGTGATTTTCGTCGTCGTTAAGATGCCATCTCTTTACGACGCAGAGTGAATACATCGGGTGCACAATCAAGTACCCCGCCGCCAGGGTCGTCGAGGTCATCGTCATGACCGTCCGTGCGAATCGGATCGTTCTCGGGGCGAAGAATGTCGCGAATAACCATCCCGGCGAACCAGCAGGTCGATGTGATCTGCACCAAAATTGCGGCCACGTACCAGCCCTCTGGTAAGCCCTTATTGTCGTTGCCGTACTGCTGAAGGAAGTACCACACGCTCGCGAAGTACATGACCTGGCCGCTCTGCCAGATCAGGAAGTCACGCCATCGAGGACGAGCCATCGCAGCCAATGGGATCAGCCACAAAACGTACTGTGGCGAATACACCTTGTTGGTGACGCAGAAGGCAGCGATGACCAAGAAGGCAACCTGCGCATAGCGCGGTCGCCGCTGCGAACGCAGGATGATCAGTGCAATCCCGATGCACAGCGTGATCAGCGAGATGGCAACAACTGCGTTAAGGGCCTCGGGTGGTACGGGGTGTTTCAACGCCATGAACACGTACCAGATCGAGCCCCAGTCGGCCCCGCGCGTTGCACTAAAGACGTAGAACTCTTTCCACCCCGTGAAGTTGACCAGCATGAACGGAACATTCACGGCCAACCATGCGACCGTGCCCGTGCCTACTAACTTCCAGAAACTTCGAAGTTGACCCGATCGAAGGCACAGCAAAAACAAGGGTCCAAGTAGGAACAGTGGATAGAACTTTGATGCAATCGCCAAGCCAAGCAGTACGCCCGACCACCCAGCTTTGCCTCGCGCCCACAGCAGCATCGACGCAGCGGTCAACGCAACTGCCAACAAATCCCAGTTGATAACGGCACACAGGATCGTGCCCGGTGCCAAGGCCACCAAGGCCGCATCCCAGGGACGGCGACGCACAGTCAATGCGGTGCAGACCACAGTCACGATGAGGCAGACCAACAGCAGCAGCACATTCCAGTCAAAGAACACGACGGCGCGATCCGAGGCTGAGCCGTCACGGCCAGTGAGCCACGATGCGATCTGCATGAAGACGCCCGTGAGAACCGGGTACTCAAGTGCTGGTCCACGCCCCGGACCGGTGTCGATGTAGGGGAGCCAGCCATCTGCAAACCCGCGCAGTTGATAAAGGAACGGGATATCGGTGTAGCAAAGCCGGGTATAGCGGGCATCCCCGCCGAACGATTCCGCGTGGCACGGCAGTTTGGCGGCGTACCCGACGACCATGGCCGCGGAAGCCAACACGATCAAGATTCGCAAGGGCGTCCAGAACCGTCGGGCAAAACGTGCGCGGATACCAAGTGGCCCACCGATTCGTTCGGTAGCCGGGACGAGCATCGGATCGCTGTCACCAGGCTGCACGATGGGCGGCACACCGTCAGGTTCGCCAGCGGCATGAGCATGACGCGGCCTGCCGTCCATCAGAACATCCCCGGCAGCACTGGCGCCCAGTGAACCCTCTACGTCCGCTTCATCCACAGTGACATCGTGCCCTATCCACCGCGGCTCATGA
>CANGPO010000056.1 GCA_947455705.1 Actinomycetota bacterium
CTTTGCCCGCGACGCCGGTACGTCATCGCACCCCCAGTGGTGACATTTCAGCTGCACTATTGGTGGCCGCAGAGGCCGTACTCGATCGCGAGGGCCTAGCGAAGCTGACAATCCGAGCGGTGGCCACCGAGGCGGGCGTAGCGCCGATGGGTGTTTACAACCGCTTTGGGGGCAAGCCCGGTCTCATTGACGCTTTGCTGTCGCGTGGGTTCGTCCTCTTGCGCGAAGCGATCCTTGCGGCACCTGGCGGCGGATTAGAGCGGCTACGCAACTCCGGACTCGCATACCGCGAATTCGCTCTGACACATCAACATCTCTACGGCCTGATGTTCAATCACCCAGACGATGTCGCGCCCTCTGAGGAGACGATGGCCAACGCAGTTCAATCTTTCGAGGCGCTGGTGCTGCTGGTTTCCGAGGCGATGAGCCAAGACGAACTTGCGCGAGCAGACACAGTGGAGGTGGCGCAATCCATCTGGGCCGCTGTCCATGGTGCGATGAGTTTGGAGATTGTCGGGATCGGATTCACAACCGACCGGGCCGCGACTTTTCAACGGATGAATGACGCTGTTCTCGCGGGCTTTTCGCGTCTATAGACACAAGGCCTCGACGGCTTCCCCTCGCTACGATCAACAACGCACACTGCCGGTAGCCGAGGTCTGAGCAGGGAGTCACCGTGATTGAGATTGTTTGGCGTTATGAGCCAGCCGACGAATTCGTCGAGCCCTCCCCCGAGACGTGCGCCGAGGCAGTTCAGTTGATCAACGAAGGTAACGCTGCATTCGCACGCCTCGGCACCGACACCGCCGACGGCCAACGGCTCGTCCTTCCCGTTACGCCCGAAGATCTGGGGCTCGGTCATGTGCCAGGCGAAGCCCCGCGACAGGCGCCATTTGCAGCCCTTGTCGGTTGCGCCGATGCACGCGTCCCACTCGAACTACTCATGTCACAGTCAGCCAACGACATCTTCGTCGTGCGCGTTGCGGGCAACGTGCTGGCAAACGAGGGCGTCGGAAGTCTGGATTACGCGGTTACCAATCTCACTGATCTGCGATTACTTGGCGTTATTGGCCATACAGGCTGCGGCGCCGTCGGTGCAGCCGTCGATTCGTACCTTCGGCCAGTCAATTACTTGGGCGTCACACACAACCTGCCGTTGCGATCCCTCATCGACGCATTGATGGCTTCCGTTCGAGGTGCTGACGTTGCACTACAGCGTTCCCACGGAGCTGAGGTCACACACAATCCGAATTACCGGTCTGCGTTGGCCGACACCGCCATCATTCTCAACGCCGCAGTCGCCGCGGATTGTCTTCGAACTCACTTCGCCTCGGTGATGAGTGATTCCCTTGGTGTTGCCTTCGGTGTTTACGACTTGGCATCTCGTGTCATCGGGATCCCCGACGCCACCAGCTTCGAGCCCACCTGGCAGGCCGGGCTGTTGACGCCACCATCAGGCACAGAGTTCGTTGATTTCATCGGCGATGTCGCGAAATCTGCCTACATCGCCTCACTACTTGCCGCCGAGCCCACAGCAGGTCACTGACACTCCTTACCGCGACTTTCTCAGCGGACTGGGAGTCACCTGCTAGCGACGTCACAGGGCCCAAAGTGGCTAAAAAGATGCACAAACGGGACCTCATCGGTGCGGCGTCCATCCCCGTAATCCTGCCGTAACTAAATTGTTATCGGCGGAAACAAATTGTGGCCGTTTCGGCCTTGCACCATGGTCAAAAACGACATAAGTTCTGGCTCACAACATATTCGGCGTGGGTGGCGCTGAACGTGGCTGAATCGTGCTGTGTAAACAGTCCTGTTCAAACCGCGTCAGCGCTAGCCGCGAAAATTAAGGAGACAGATGCGTACTCGCAGCCTGACCCTCGTGGTCGCCGCAGCAGTATCGGCACTCGCACTCGCTGCCTGTGGCAGCAGCTCCGGCGGAGGCAGCACGTCAGCCTCACCGAGCACCGCACCATCCAGCTCAGCCCCAACTGTTACGCCCAAGGTTGGCGTAATCCTTCCTGACTCAGCATCGTCCGCTCGTTGGGAGACCGCTGACCGCAAGTTCCTGACCGATGCATTCACCGCAGGCAACATGCAGTTCGACATCCAGAACGCTGGTGGCGACAAGGCCAAGTTCGCAACGATCTGCGACAGCCTCATTGCAGGTGGCGTCAACGTCCTCATGATCGTCAACCTGGACAGCGACACCGGTGCGGCATGTGAGAAGAAGGCCTCAGCACAGGGCATCAAGACGATCGACTACGACCGTCTGACCCTCGGTGGCGGCGCAGCTGTTTACGTATCGTTCGACAACGTTGCCGTTGGCAAGGCTGAGGGCGACGGACTTGTCCAGTGCATGCAGGCTGCCGGCGTCAAGACCGGTACGGTCGCACTGCTGAACGGTTCACCAACCGACAACAACGCCACGCTGTTCAAGCAGGGCTACAAGGCCGCCATTGAGGCTGCCGGCTACACCATCGGCGAAGATCAGGCCGTTCCGGACTGGGATAACACCAAGGCCGGCACCATCTTCGAGCAGATGTTCGCAAAGGATCCGAAGATCGTCGGCGTTGACGCTGCAAACGACGGTCTTGGTGGCGCGGCAATCGCCGTCCTGGCCAAGAACGGTCTTGCTGGCAAGGTCCCGGTTACCGGTCAGGATGCAACCGACGAGGGTCTGACCCGCGTTCTCGAAGGCACCCAGTGTGTCACCGTCTACAAGGCCATCAAGAAGGAAGCTGAAGCAGCTGCTGCAGCCGCCATCGCCCTGGCCAACGGACAGGCACCTGCCACCAACGGCACCACTGCCGACAGCGTGTCCGGCATGGACGTTCCTTCAGTCCTGCTCGTACCGCAGCCAATCTTCAAGGACAACGTGAAGGACGTCATCGCTGACGGCTTCACCACCGCCGCGAAGATCTGCACCACCGACGCCGCTAAGGCCGAGTGCACCAAGCAGGGTATTTCCTAGTAGATCGACGCGGGTTGGGTGTTACGTCGTAATTCAAGACGTAACACCCAACCCGCAACTACGTTGTAGACCTATTAACTCCGCACGAAGGACGTACATGACATCGACTTCAGGATCCGGCGAGAACTCCTCCACTCCGTTGCTGTCACTTCGCGGAGTGCACAAGAGTTTTGGTGCCGTCAATGTCCTTCGCGACGTAAACCTCGACGTGTGGGCCGGTCAAGTCACCGCCCTCGTCGGAGATAACGGTGCTGGCAAGAGCACCCTGATCAAGGGAATCGCAGGTATCTACCCCTTCGATACCGGCGAGGTCGCATTCGACGGAGAGCCTGTGAAGATCACCGGGCCACGTCAATCAAATGCCCTGGGAATTGAGGTCGTCTATCAGGATCTCGCCCTTTGCGACAACCTCGACGTCGTTCACAACATGTACCTCGGCCGCGAGCTTAAAAGCGGTGTCAGCCTCGACGAGACCACGATGGAGCAGCGCGCGCGCGAGACTCTCGACGGTCTGTCAGTAAGAACCCTCAAGTCAGTTCGTCAGGTCGTTGCGAGCTTGTCAGGTGGCCAGCGGCAAACCGTTGCTATCGCTCGAGCAGTGCTGTGGAACTCCCGCCTAGTGATCTTGGACGAACCAACAGCAGCTCTCGGTGTTGCGCAAACGGAGCAGGTTCTTAACCTCGTTCGCCGTTTGGCTGACAACGGCCTGGCAGTCATTCTGATTTCCCACAACATGAATGATGTGATGCAAGTGGCTGACAACATCGCTGCGCTCTACCTCGGCAACATGGCCGCACAGGTTTCGAAAACATCGGTCAACCATCAGCAGGTGGTCGAACTCATCACCACCGGTCGCAGTGGCGACCTCGGACTTCAACAGGCGGTCGCGCTATGAGTACTGACGTGCGTCTCACCACCGACGACGGAGTCGTTCACGAGGGTGATCAGTCGATTTCAGAGGCACTGTCTGCGTATGGAAACAAGATTCGCGGCGGTGAGCTTGGTTCACTCCCAGCCTTCCTCGGGTTGATCGTTCTTGTCATCATCTTTGGCGCACTCAAAGGCGATGTGTTCCTAACCGCGTTCAACTTCGCAAACCTGCTCACCCAGAGCTCCATGGTGATCGTTTTGGCAATGGGCTTGGTGTTCGTCCTGCTCCTAGGCGAGATCGATCTGTCCGCAGGCTTCGGCGCCGGAACATCGGCCGCAGTACTTGCCGTAGCCCTCACCCAAAAGGGTTTGCCGTGGTACGTGGCGATCTTGGCGGCCCTGGCAACTGGCGCTCTGATCGGTCTTTTCATCGGCGTCCTGGTCGCCCGCCTTGGTATCCCGAGCTTCGTCGTCACCCTGGCCATGTTCTTGGGCCTGCAGGGTCTCATGCTGCTCATCATCGGCGACGGCGGGACGATCGCTGTGAAGGATCCCGTCATCCTCGCCATTGAAAACAACAACCTGAGCATCGTGGCCGGTTGGGTGCTGTTTGCAATCGTTGTTCTCGGCTACGCCCTAACCTCAGGCCGCCGCATCCTTCAGCGCCGATCGCAGGGACTCACCACCCAATCGAATTCACTGTGGCTTTCAAAGGTCATCGCGATTGCTGTTCTCTACGGCGCATTCACGTGGCAGTTCAGCAAGGAGCGCAGCCTCAATCCACAGGCAACGTCAATCAAGGGTGTCCCCTACATCGTGCCCTTGATCCTCGTGTTGCTCGTGGTGCTCACATTCGTCTTGAGCCGCACCGCCTTTGGTCGGCATATCTACGCCGTCGGCGGTAACGCGGAGGCTGCTCGCCGCGCTGGTATCAATGTCCAGGGCATCAGAATCGCCTGCTTCGTGATCTGTCAGGTATTGGCTGCCGTTGCGGGCATCCTGTTCGCATCACGCGACAACTCGGTTTCACCCTCCACCGGTGGAAGCACAACCCTGCTCTACGCAGTGGGCGCAGCGGTCATCGGTGGAACGAGTCTGTTCGGTGGACGCGGCCGAGTATGGGATGCGGTCATCGGCGGTTTGGTCGTTGGCATCATCGGTAACGGTCTGCCGTTGATCACGCAGCAGGCTGGTATCCAGTTCATCGTGACCGGACTCGTCCTGCTCGTGGCCGCAAGCGTCGATGCCCTGTCACGTCGTCGTTCTGCCGCAAGCGGCAGGGCATAGCGCAGATCATCAGATGGCTAGATCACTTGCCGGGGCCACCCAGGATGAAGTTCGTCAGCACAATCTCGCGTCGGTGCTACGCCTCGTCCACTTACGGGGTTCGCTGTCTCGATCGGAGATTTCGGCGGCCACTGGGCTCAACCGGAGCACCGTCGGAGCGCTGATTTCCAATCTCGCTGCGTCCGGCCTCGTTTTCGAACATCAACCGGAAGACCGCACCGTTGGCCGACCATCACACGTGGTGGCGATTACTGATGGCCGCGTTTACGTCATCGCAGTCAATGTTGCAGTCGAGCGCACAGAAGTTGCTCTTGTCGAAATGGGCGGCAACATTCGCGCTCGGGCCATCGTCGAACATCCAGATGGCGACACTCCGGAGAACGTGGCACACAACATCAAGAAACTCGCTCGATCGCTGCAATCGTCACTTCCAAAACGTGCCGTGTGCGTGGGCGTCGGGATCGCAATCCCAGGTGTCGTGCGGCACGTCGATGGCTTCGTACAAGTGGCCCCGAACTTGGAATGGCAAGGCATCGCTTTCGGAAAGCTTGTTGCCAAGAAGTTGAAGACATCTTTGAGTGTGGCGGTCGCAAATGACGCCGATCTCGCCGCATTGGCAGAGCACGCCCGAGGTTCATCAACTGAGTTCACCCACGTGGTAACGATCCGCGGTGACGTCGGTGTTGGCGGTGGCCTCATCATCGATGGACGACTGATGTCGGGAGCCGGTGGGTACGGCGGCGAAGTCGGTCACATGACCGTTGATCCGGCCGGGCTGACCTGTCGCTGTGGTGGACGGGGTTGCTGGGAAACGACTGTCGGTGAGGCCGCCGTGTGCTCCGCTCTTGGTCTGTCGTCACCCGCTGAACTAGTGCGACCGATCGCCGATACCCCAGAAAATCGCATGCGGCTCGAGCCGGTTGGCAGGTGGTTTGGAATCGGGTTAGCAAACATTGTGAACATCTTGAATCCCGAAGCGGTCGTGGTCGCTGGCCTTTTGGCTGACGTGTTTCCACTCACCCAAGAAGTGACGCTTGAGGAACTCGATCGTGCAATTGACGCTGCGCGCGAGCAACTGACAGTACGGATCGCGAAGCTAGGTTCAAACGCGGTGATTATCGGAGCCGCCGAGATTGCCTTCGCATCTCTGCTCGAAGACCCACTCGGCCATCTCGCGGCCATCGCAGAAGCGAGCTAATCCCGCCGCTTCACGATGGGTCGATCAACCGACGGACATCAATCTCGAATGTCGCTGAGTACTCGTCGCCAGGTTCCACAACGATGACGGGCCACGTGCCCCCAAAGGGGTCCGTCGGCGCAGTCATCGGTTCGAAACAAACGACATCTGCGGTCAGCGGCGCGAATACCACTGCCGTGCCGTAACCCTGCTCATACCGAACGCCGACTTCATAGCTCCGACCAGCGATACTCGCCCGAACTCCATCTGGCACCTGAACATAAACATCGTCGTATGCGCGGTCCGCAAGTGGCCCCGTGCTCATCGGTTCGTCGACGATCTCCCCCGTTGGAATCTTGAACTCGCTGAGTTTCGCTTTCTGCACGAATGGCGTCTCGATCAGCCACGAATCTCTTGGCGTGTCAGCAAATGTGAAATACGGATGCCACCCAAATGCAACCGGGACCGCATCATCCCCCGTCGCATGGAGCGAGGTTTCGATGCGCACTGTTGTGTCAGCCACCGTGACTTTCACCGTCAGCGTGTGCGTGAAAGGGAATGAATCGAATACGTCCAAAGAGTCGTCAAACACCAAACTTGCTGACATGTATGCCTGACCGTCGGACGCGTTGGAGTCATCAACTACCCACGCATCGCTCCCTGCCAAAAGCCCGTGAATCGCTTGACCAAACTCGTCGGGATGCACCCCGGGTGCGCCGGGCGGCACCTGCCAGTTCTTTCCCGCCGCGGACTGCGCGGGATGCGCAAGCCTATTCGCCCACGGCGCGAGCAGGGGAATACCAAAGGTCTTTGCGTGCTCAACGTAGTCAGCCAATCCACCACGGCGGCCGAGAAGCTCTACTGCGTCGATCGTTAGCGACGTCCCGACCATTCCAGCCTTTGGCACGAATGCCGCGACGAGTCCTGACGGTGACGCGAGAATCACTCGATCCAGGTTTGGAACCTCATCATCTGGTTGCCACGTAACGGTGTGCGTCATGTTGAATCTCGAAGTTCGGCGTAGACGTCCCGCACATGTGACAGGACAGGCCCGTGCGACCATGAGCCCGCAACTTCGGACCATGCGTCGCCTGCACCCATGACCTGTGCGGCTTGCCGAGCAGCACCATCGGCAACATATTCACCAGGTTCGGCTATGAAGACTGGACGCCCGAAGATCGTCGGAGCAATCTGTTGGACGGCAAGGGATTGAGCCGCTCCACCGATGAGCACCACCCGTTCAATGGGAACACCCAGCTTGGTGAGTTCATCTAGCGCATCAGCCATGCCACAGAGCATTCCTTCGACGGCTGCCCGAGCCATATTCTCGCGCGTCCCATTAGCCACGGTGAGCCCAGAAACATGTCCGGTCGCAAATGGTCGGTTGGGCGTGCGCTCACCGGCGAGATACGGCAGGAGTGCTACTCCACCTGAACCCGGTTCAGCGCGCAGCGCTAGATCATCGAGCCCTGCATGATCTACACCGAGGATGGTGGCCATGGTCGAAAGCACGAGGGCCGCGTTCAACGTGCATACCAACGGAAGAAAACCCCCTTGGGCGTCAGCAAACCCTGCCACCCCACCGGATGAATCCGCCGTGGGCTGTTGCGAAACAGCGAAGGCAGTTCCGCTAGTACCCAGTGAAACCACCACAGTTCCGGGTTGAGCATTCAATCCAAGCGCCGCGCCCATGTTGTCGCCCGTACCGGGTGCTATGGCGATCTCGTGTGCAGCGTGAGGAGCCCAACGTTGATCGACAACACCCACCTGATCTCGGGGACCGGCGACGACAGGGAGCTCAAGTTCACGCCCAAATGCATGTGTAAAGAGATCGCGACGATAGTTGCCAGTCGTCGGCGACCAGTAGCAGGTGCCGCTGGCGTCTCCGCGATCCGTCGTGAGGGGCGCACCGGCCGCGCGCAACCGCATGGTTAGCCAATCATGCGGTAGCACGACTGCAGTGGCCCTCGCTGCGTTTTCGGGCTCGTGCTGGGCCATCCATCGAAGCTTGCTGACGGTAAACGATGCCACCGGTACACAACCCACCGCCTCGGCCCATACGTCAGCACCAAGTTCGTCTACTAAGTCCTGTGCGCTATCTGCGGATCGAACGTCATTCCACAACAGAGCAGGACGAATCACCGTGCGATCGTCGTCCAGCAAGACCATCCCGTGCTGCTGTCCAGCAATAGAAATCGCCGCTACATCGTCCAGACCGCCTGCATCATCGAGGGCAGCGCGAAGAGCAACATCCCATTCGTGCGGATCGACTTGCGTCCCATCGGGATGTGAAGCACGACCCTGTCGAACCAGTTCTCCGGTGTCGGCATCACGGATAACGACCTTGCACGATTGGGTTGACGAATCAACACCAGCAACGAGGCGCCGGGCAGACATCTCAGGCGGTACCCAATAGGTGCTCTAGACCGATCTGATCAAGATGTGAGTAGTGGAATCCACGACGGCCAGCTTCCTCAACATTAAAATTCGCATCCACATCTGCGACAAGATCGGCGAATGTCTCACCTGGGGCAAGGGTTGGGATTCGTGATTCGGGAACGCGAGCTGCATCCAACGCCTCCTGAACGCGCGGATCAGCTCGGAATGCACGCGCCTTTTCCCGCAGGATCAGATAGGTACGCATATTCGCCGCCGCCGAAACCCAGACGTCGTCCATGTTTTCGGTACGCGATGGCTTGTAGTCGAAGTGACGCGGGCCGTCATAGTTTGACGACTCGAGCAGGTCGACGAGGAAGAAAGCGTTGATCAGATCGCCGTGGCCGAACACCAAGTCCTGATCGAACTTCGGGCCATGTTGCCCATTGAGATCAATATGGAAGAGCTTCTTGTGCCAGAGAGCCTGAGCAATCCCGTGCACGAAGTTCAGGCCAGCCATCTGCTCGTGGCCAACCTCAGGATTGAGTCCGACCATTTCGGAGTGTTCAAGTTCGTTAATGAAGGCCAAGGCATGGCCGATCGTCGGTAGGAAGATATCGCCGCGTGGCTCATTCGGCTTGGGTTCAATAGCAAACTTGATGCCGTAACCCTGCTCCTTGACGTAACTGCACAGGAAGTCCAAGCCCTCCTTGTAACGGTCGAGACTGGCGGCGAGATCCTTCGCCGAGTCAACCTCAGCGCCCTCTCGACCACCCCAGAACACGTACGTGTGAGCACCGAGTTCGGCAGCGAGGTCGAGATTACGCATCACCTTACGAATGCCGTATCGACGAACGTCACGATCGTTACTCGTCAGAGCGCCGTCCTTGAACACCGGGTGCGAGAACGTATTCGTTGTCATCATCGGAACTTTCATTCCGGTCGCATCAAGTGCTGCTTTGAATCGGGAGATAACCGCATCGCGGGCCGCGGCGTCACTACCCGGTGGGATGAGATCGTCATCGTGGAACGTGACGCCATACGCACCGAGTTCGGCAAGGCGGTTCACCGCTTCTACCGGATCAAGTGGCGCGCGCGTGGCATCGCCGAAGGTGTCGCGGGCTTGCCATCCAACGGTCCACAATCCGAAGGTGAACTTGTCAGCTGGGGTGGGAGCGGGGATAGTCACGCGATTCTCCAGTACGTAGGTGCAGTGGCCGGCTAACTCAACGAAATGCTGAACGATGACGGTAATTTGTTTCCAGCGTCAACATACTCTGAGGTATACATATAGTACCCACGGATAGGGGAGTTTGGTCGTGCGATTGGCAGTTGTTGGATTCGGTCTCAGCGGCAGTGTCTTTCATGGACCGCTCATCACCGCATGCCCGGATGCCGAGCTATCGGCAATCGTCACGGGCAACCCCGAACGCCAGCAGCAGGCTCGTGATTCATATCCCGACGTACCCGTCATTCCAACGATCGACGAGTTACTCCAGCGATCGGACGAGTTCGACGTTCTGGTTGTTGCAACGACAAATGCACTACACGTTCCGCTGTCCATCCAAGCCCTCGATCGCGGGCTGCACGTGATCGTCGAAAAGCCGATGGCGGGCACGCGTGCGGAAGCTGAAAGCATCTTCGAGCATGCCGATTCCGTCGGACGACAGGTGCACGTGTTCCAGAATCGTCGCTGGGATTCAGATTTTCTGACAGTGCAACGCATTCTGGCCGCTGGTGAGCTCGGACGCGTCCACCGATTTCAATCGGCCTTTGAACGCTTCCGTCCCGAGACGCAACAGCGCTGGCGCGACATCGGCTCGGCTGACGAACTACCGGGACTCCTCTATGACCTGGGCAGCCACCTGGCAGATCAGGCACTCATCTTGTTTGGGCCGGCCGAGCGCGTCTACGCCAGCGCGCGTGCACTACGCGCCCCGCACCTTGCCAACGACGACACGCTCATCACGATTGAGCACACAAGCGGCGTGATCAGTGAACTGGCTGTCTCTGCACTAGCCGCGCATCTCGCCCCCAGATTTCGCGTGCTTGGAAACGAGGCCGCAATCACGATCGACGGCCTAGACGAACAGGAATCCGCGTTACGAGACGGCAACGTGCCCACCGATGACACCTGGGGCACCACCCAACGAACCGTCCGGTTCCACCGTGGTGACGGTGAGGTGCAGGCGCACCCGTTGGACCGTGGCCGTTGGGACGTGTTCTATCCGGCCGTCGCATCGTCCATCGCAGGAATCGGCGCACCACCGGTCAGTCCGGAAAGCGCCATCGCGACGATCACCCTGTTGGAACAAGCCGCTACCAGTGCACAGAGTCAGCAGTGGGTCCGCTGCTCCTAGCGTTGAACTGCTGACCAGCCCGCGTGAACTACACCCCTGCGAGATCCAGATCTCGCTTCGATGCAACTCGTTCATCGGGCAGTGTGAATCTCGAGACCACTCCAGCCATGTCCTCCGCCAAGTGCGACAAGCTCTCGGATGCAGAGATCACCTGCGTGGTGCCAGCTGCCGCCTCAGCGGCCGCCTCGAGGACTTCGGTTGACGCTGCGGAAATCTGCATGGATTCACTCGCTGTCGAACTGACGCCTTCATTGACGGTCGCAATGACCGCAGACTGCTCTTCAACCGCAGCGGCAACCGTTGCCTGCGTTTCAGTGACCTGCTGAATCGAGTCAGCTACACCCGCGAGCTGTTGCTGCACGGTCTCAGCCTGAGCCCTGTTTTCCATGGAGATTCGAACGATCTGCTCAGCGGTCACCGTACTGGTTTCAGCAAGCTGCTTGACCTCGTCTGCGACAACGGCGAACCCTCGTCCCGCCTCGCCGGCACGAGCCGCCTCAATCGAAGCGTTGAGCGCCAGCATGCGCGTCTGGGCAGCAATCTCGGTGATCTTGCTTGCAGCGTCCACCACGGCCGCAGCCGAAGCCGCAACGGAATTGGCGAGTTCGGACGATAGTCGAGTGCGCTCGCTGGCTTCATCTGCGATCGAGGTTACCGACGACGCATTACGCGAAATCTCGGACACCGCCTCACGCAACTGGGCGATGGATTCATTGACGTATGCCATCGATCCGTTGACCGAACCTGAGCGCTGTTCAGCGTCTTGAGCCCGAACGCGAGTTGTGCTTGTCGAAGCCTCGAGCGAGGCAGCCGTGGCGGTCAATTCTGCGGCGGCGGCAGCAACAAGTTGGCTACCTTCGGCGACTCGACTGATGGTGGTCGCCAAGCTCACTCGGGTCCGCTCCACAGCCGTTCCGATCTCACGGAAGTCCTGAAGGGCAGAGGCATCAACCGGTTCGTCAAGTTGGCCATCGGCGATCCGTTCCAACGAACGAAGGGTGCCCGCCATACCTCGCCGCAGTGACTTCATGAATGCGTAGGCAAGGTAGAGGACCAACGCCATCACAATGGCACTTACCGCGAACACCGTCGTACGGGCGTGTGATAGCCCAGCAACTCGCGCTTCGAGCAATTGGTCAAGCGCATCAAGAGTGGCCTTCGATTGAGCGCCAATAGTCGCAGCGATACCCGGCACAGCGGCGTTCGATCTCGGAGCAATCAGGCCCGGCTTGGCGGCTTCCTCAAACGGCGCGACGGCCGCCGTGACGGCGTCATCAGCCGATTTCATCGCTGCGGCGACAGCAGTATTCGTCGTTGCGGGAACTGCGGTCGCAACATCTCCGGTGAAGCCTTCGCCCGCCGCCACTAAGGCACCCAGTTCGACAGCAACATTCGCTGTTCGATCCGGCGAGGCCTTGCCCGAGGTGGTGGCTTCGCCCGTGATCGCAGCACCGTCAACGATTGCTGGGAGTTTTACGATGGCGGCATCCATGACATAGAACGAATCCAAGTCCGGGTCGAGAATCAAATTAGAGTTGTTCGCGGCCGTGGTCGTTACCGCCAGCAGTGCGTCCGATGCGGTCGTCCAGCGCGAGTCAGAGGACGGCAGGCTGCCGTCACCAAGATCCTGCACCGCCTTTACCGCGGCAGCCGCAACCTCACTTGTTTTGAGGTCGGTTCCGTAGTCACGCTCCGCCTGCTGAAAGCTGCTCAATGCGTCCGTGAATGAAACTGCCGACGTGCCGAGTCGGGCTGCATCCCAGGCAGAATCAACGGCCACAAGCAGATCAATCGCCGGACGCTCGTACGCAACCCCAATACGTTCCTGCGCGGCGAAGTTGATCCGCTCGCCCTGAGTGCTTGCATAAGCGCCAACCGTCCACAGGAGCGGGATCAACGGCAGCGTGACGAGAAGCAGAATGCGGAACTGCAGTGGCAGTCGTCCGAGGACTAGGTCGGCCGGTTTGAGAACCCAACTCACGTCTGAACTCCGATGCGTAGGCGAGTAGATGCTGACGTGGCCGCCAGCGCGACATGACCACCACTTCTGAGGTCACACTCGCCTATCGGATTTACCTGTCATTATCTGAGGAGTAATGACGCGGATCCTGTCCGAATTGACCGACTTGCCAAGGCGCACATCACCGCACGGATTGTGACGTCCGCGCGGAACCAATGCGACGAAGGAATCGTCTTGTGAACATGAAAACAAACAGCGCACGACTCCGACCCGTCGCGTTCGTCAGTTGCGCATTCGTCGCGGTTTCCATCGGGGTTTCCGGTTGCGGCACAACCAGTGGATCGTCGGCGACCAGCCCGTCAGTTTCAGCCTCCACCATCGCAACGAACGGAACGAGTCAGATGCTGCCCCCCGTCATGGTTTCCCCTGACCAATTAGAAGCGACCGTCTCGGTTGGTCGGTACATCGTCTTCACTGTGGACGATCCCGCACACACAACCGTGGCTACCGACCAGCCCGAGTTACTGGAACTTAGCCAGGGTCACGACGATGGCTCGGCGATCTTTAATCCCGGCGGCAAGGCGCTCTCAACTGGAACGGCCACCGTCACCCTTACCGGCCCAGACGGGGAAACCACGCGCCAGGTGACCGTTCACATCGTCCCGTGAGCCGGTTTGTCGTCGAAAGTGACGACACCAATTCCTAAAGCACATTGCACTTTTAGGTTTAGCAAGACCAAAAACTGCACATCCTCTCCCCGTAGGCGTTCTGGCCTACGGTGTTCGACACAGAGAGGATCAGCGACATGTACTCAGGCACCCCCCAGCCGAGTATCGGCACTCATGTAATTCCGTATTCGCATTCCATCTACTGCGCGACCCACCCTGTAGAGGGATTTATCAGGGTTGGCGTGGCCCACGTCGCCTCCGCAGAGATTCGTCACTACGTCATGGCTGGATGTCAGGTATCGCAGCTGCTCTTCATGAATCGCACACCTGCATACGAGCTGCAGTCCGCGATTTTGCGTTCGGTAGCCAGCCCATTTAGAAACATCGACCCGAACCATCCCATCCTTGGCGAGAACGGCCTCAACGGTGGCAGTACGTCGTGGGCCGCACAAGGTGGTGTGTACGACCTTGCCGAATTGGCACGGAATCTGCGCATCAGCCACATGAACGGCTTGCTCGACCTGCCCTACGAGGTACTGCGCTCAACACTCGGCCTGCCGCGGTTACGGTGGGACGACTGGCGTACAGGCCCGGTATCCGACGATTACCGCGAACCGTCATTTCCCGCCCGCCACGTCTCTCGAGTAGATCGCCTTATCGCCCACTCGTAGAACGAGAAAGAGGCCGACTCCCCCCGGTGTCGGCCTCTTTCGGCTAGTGGGCGCGCTCTATCGCCAGGACAGATCCACGCGCCGATTCGATGCAACCCCCAGGCCAGGATTTCCAAGACGGCTGAGGCCAGCTTTCAGAGTAACGGTGACGCCTGCGGAGTGGAGGTAATTCGCTACAGCCGTCGCCCGGGCCTTTGACAGGGTCGATGATGGAATTCCCGCCGGACCAGAGACGCTACTGGTGGTGAATCCGACAACCAGCACCGTATGCGCCGCACGTAATCGTGGCACCAGCGCCTTCAGCACAGCCGTCGTCGCCTTAGTGAGCACAGACGAATCCGGATTGAAGTACACCGAGGTATGACTCATCTGCAGCTCACCGACTCGCGCGGGAGCCGTATCGCTCACAGTCACGTTGTACGTCGCCTTCACTACCCCTGATTGCTTGACGGTGATTCGACAAGCACCGGGGTAGGCGAAGAAGACCGCTGTACCGGAAACAACGCAAGACCCGGTCGCTGTGATCACTGCTGGTGGCGTGCCCTGCGTCGTCACGACTGTCCACCCATGCGCAGGATGGATGCTCGCCGGTGGCCGCGAAAGCACCAGTGCGCTCACCACCGTCACATGAATCGTCTGGATCACGCTGTTGCCCTGAGTGACCGTGATCGTGCATGCACCCGGGGTCGTAAATGTGACATTCACACCTGACGCCGTGCAGTGACCCGATGCCCCCAGAACTGAGACGGGCATTCCTTCAAGAATCAAAATCCGCTTTGTCGTGTGTTCTGGTTGTGTCGACGTCAGGGTTGCCACCGACGGCTTCATGTTGGGAATCACCAAGTCCGGCATAGCCGTCGATCCATCATTCACGTACGGAACGGTTTGAATCAGTGTTGAAATTCCGTCAGCCTCGGTGAAGTAACCGCTGGGGTATACATCGTCGAAGGTGTATTCACCTGACGAATTCGTCACCGCAGTGGTCAGAACGTTGTCGTCAGAATCCAGGAGTCGAACAGTGATTCCATCGACGGGATTCGTGCCACTTCTGTGCCGATACACGCGACCGGTGATACCGGTTAAACACTCCGGTGCAGAAAGAACCCGAGTTGCGTGAGCGGTTGTGTCTTCGACGACCGGATCAGCCGAACCGGTCGTGATCGAAACCGAACTGGACCCGATCAGGTTTGCTTCGGCGTAGGGGAAGTCAGCCAAGCCGCGGCCCACCCCGGTCGGACATGTCGCAACCGTCTTGATACCCACACACATCTGCGGCGCAACCGCTGAGTACGTGAACGTTCCAGAGGTGCCACCCGGATCGGATGCGTCGGCGTAGTACACCTCATACGTCGGCCGCAGACCCGTTTGCGCAACCGTGAGGGTCGATAGATCAATGAACCCATGACTATCCGGGGTCAGGTCGGACCATCCCGATATTGCCTGACCACCACTGTCTTGGACCGTCACCCTAGCCTGATCAATCGGCTCAGTCCCTGGCGGAGTGATCGTGAGACTCCCCCAAGAAACAACCCGACCAACATCGGTACAACCCATCCGAGGCACTGCAGCTGCGTAAGGAACGATGACCGCCGGAATCGGTGGCGCACAGGGCGAGGCACCTGTCTGCGGACTGAACGTCACAATCTGACCCTGGTCTGAGTTCGACCACAAGCACCACGTGTTGGCAGGGTCAACACGCATCGTGTACGTGTATCCGCCGAGCGCCGGTGGCGTGTAGCCAGCACAATCTGCACCCGTGGCGAAGTCAAAGCAACTGGCCGAGTCGCCGTTTAAGTAATAGAACTTGGCGCCAACATTCAGATCAATTCCCCAGCCATCGGGACCCGACGAGCCAACATTCTGAGGCAGACCTGCGGGCCAGGTGCCCGGCGAACCATCCAATCCCCAACAGGCTGATGACGAGTATGCACATACCTGATCGGCAACTCCGGCAACATCCGTGCTGTAGAAGAGCGGGCCTGCACTCGTCGCAGCGAGGGTCGCGCCCGAGTTGAATCCTGAACACAGGGCCTTCGTAGCTGTGTCAAAGCAGCCGACATTGGTTCCGGTGGTGAAAAAAACGTTCGTGCCAATGGCTATCAGCCGGTTATTACCGAAGAAACCGTCACCATCCGGCTGCCCGAGACTGAACGGTTGGTTTGCACAGGCGTGCTCCGTCACCGTGTCGAAGCACAGCATGTCAGCGCCAGAGCCGGTGCCACGAGCAAAGATGCTGGTGCCCACCAGAACGGCGTCATTAGCACTGTTATTACCGCCAACCCCGGTAGCGCCAACACCCGCCTGGAGAGTGACAAACGGCGTCGCGCAAGCGACTGGTGTCGCAGTCGAAACATTAGTTGTACAGACCATTCCGAAATCACCATCGCCGTTCGCAACGAAGCTATAAACGCTGTCACTGGCGGCTACATAAAAGCCCGTAGAGTGCGCGGACGTGAAGTACGTGGCGGGCACCTCTGAACCTGGACCCGATGAATACAGAGCACTCCAACATGGAGTGCCGTCACGAAGGTGGCAGTCCATCCTGAAGTCGCCTTCAGAGTGATGGAAGATATTGAACACGCGGCCGGCGGCCGGTCCGCTGCCGAAAAACACGTCCCATCCGTCACCGCCTGACGTTCCTTGGAACGTCGTTCCGGCCTCGGCCACGGCCGTCGCCGTACGCGA
>CANGPO010000057.1 GCA_947455705.1 Actinomycetota bacterium
CGGTGGCGGGTGATGCGTCGTCAACGTATTACGTGAATGATCTGGTTCGTAGTCTCACGCAGGGTGGTGGGACGCGGACGTGGGTGTTGGATCCAGCGAATCGTCTCGCGTCGATGTCGACGACGGGCTTGGGTTCGACTGGGTTGGTGAATCATTATTCCGATGTGTCGAGTGATTCTCCTGCGTGGACGTCTGATACGTCATCGGCTGGTGTGGTGACGACGCGTCGTTACGTTCCGGGGTTTGTGGGTCTGCTTGCTGAGGTGGCGACGACGGGTGGGGTTACTTCGACGGTGGTGGAGTTGACGGGGTTGCATGGTGATGTGTTGCGTACGACGACACCGACTGCGACGTTAGCTCCCGATGGTGTGGGGGTGTGGACTGATGAGTTTGGGCGGGTGTTGGATGCGACGGGGTCGTTGACGACGGGGCCTCGGTATGGGTGGTTGGGTGGGAAACAGCGCGCTACTGATACGGGTGTGACGGGCCTGACGTTGATGGGTGTGCGTTTGTACAGTCCAATCATCGGACGATTCCTGAGTACTGATCCGGTTTATGGTGGGAACGCGAACACGTACACGTACCCGGTCGATCCGGTCAACGGATACGACCTGGATGGTAGGGACGGGTGGGGCTGGTTGTCGACCGCTGTTGCGATTCTGGCCGTTGCGAGTTTCATTCCGGGCGTTGATGCTGTTGCGGCACCATTGGCTCTTCTTGGCGGCGGTCTGCTTGCGGCCCATGACGCAGTTGGCTGCGCGGGGTCAAGAAGCTGGGACGGCTGCCAAGATGCAGCCCTTGATGCGATTGGCATGGGCGTTGGGAGAATGGCTGGCAGGGCTTTCAAGGCCTACGGGTCGTACAGGGTTACTCAGGATGCTGAAGCGCTCTTACGCGCTGCACCTAAGGGCGTCCCGGGGAGGGGCGCCTTCTATAAACGGATTCGCAAGGAGCTGAGCAAGATTAACCGGTATAGAGCCGCCCACAGGGCGGCTTGGCGTACGGCCACTGTCAACGCGATCAATGCCGGCTTCGCGGTGGCCGGTGCACTGCAGGCGTGGCGTCGTGGCACATCGGTCTACTGACGGGAGGGCGTCGTGAGTGAGCGGTCGGAACGGCGAGCGGACGCCGTTGAGCGGGTAATGACTGCTGAGCATTGGACTGTCGAGCTCGAAGCGATGGCAGCGCGTCTTGATTACCAGTCGATAATCAGGGACATGGTTGGTTGGGGCGGTACCTTCCTTGCCATTTGTTTGATGATATTTGTCCCGATCAGTCATGAGGCAGGGAATCGAAACATTCCATGGTTCATAGGCTGTGCGGCTGTCTCGGCACCGTTTGCTGGGTGGTCCATGGTGGGCGTGTGGGGGGACTCATGGCTGACCCGTGTGCGCAAGCGTCGCCGTGGGGTGCCGGCGAGCCCGCCGTATAAGCGATTCCTGTTCTGGCAGTTGCTGGTGCATCCCGCGCGATCTGCAGCTGTTGTGGCATCGGTCTGGTTCGTCGTGGGGTGCGTGTTGACGTTTCTCATCACCGGGAGTGGATGATCGCCGCAGGCCCTGAATGGCATGCTGCGCAGGGAGGCTGTCATGGAGGTGGTAACCATGCTCAGGGTTAGTCTTTGGGCTCTTGCGCTTGGTTTGTGCGCGGTTGTAAGTGTCACGTCGATGATTGCCGGGTTCCCTTGGATTTTGGTTTGTATTCCAGCATCGATCTTGGGGATCGACTGCGTCAGTCGGCTTAAGTCTCATTGGCGGATACGCCCCGGCATGGTGGCGGCCCGGCGCGTGTCTCTGATGAGAAATGACTGTCATCGTGAGTGGTTTGTGCGGTGACGGTGGACTCTGTCTCCGTGCTTGTGGGTCGGATCTTCTCCCCAATAGGTGCCTTACTGGCTGGGTGTTCTGCAGCGGAGTTTCGGCAGGATTTGACACGTGGCCAGGACTCGGCTGATCCGCAGGCTGTGGTAGTGCGCAATGTGACTATGGCGATGGGGTGGACAGGTGCATTTTTGGCGATCGTCGCCGTCTTGTTCGCGGCTGTGCCATTGGTTGATCACGGTGTGATTGCGCCAGTCCCAGCGTGGTTCGTGCGGCTGAGTTTACTCCCGATCCTTCCTGGAGTTCTGCGGGCTTTTGCCGCAGCGTCGATGAACTCGCCGTCGACCCGAGTGCTGTCTTGGGGCCTGAAACTATCGAAAGTTGCTGATCTTGCGGGTGTTGCGGCAGCAGTGGTCATTTTGGGGACAGCGACATGGTGATGGCTCAAGCGTCGACCTGGTCGCAACCAGTCGGTCTGCGTCCGGCGATCCAGAATGTATGCCGCGCAACTGATTTACTAAGGATTGCCGGTAGTGCCCCCCCGAAGTTCCTTCGCAAAGCTAGCGTTTGGATGTGGATGGCGGACGCATCCTGCTGGGCGGCATCGCAGTGAGGGCCTATCGGGCTTGGAGTTCGTCAACCCCGTTCCGCCCAGAAATTGAGGTCGTTGGATTAATGAGGCTTTGGTGGCGGGGCGTTCTTGTCGTTAACACTTTGCTGTGGATCGGTCTGATCGGTTTCCAGATCTGTCGCCCCAACGATTTGCCTGGCTGGCTCTGGCCAGCGTTCCTTGCTTCTTTTGGAGTAACCATCATGGGTTATTGGCTCCAACGTGGCCGTGACTAATGGTCACGTCCTGAGATGCGAGCGTTGGGAGCAGAAGGGCAGATCATGAGTTTGAAATTCGGATTATGGATCGTGTTGTGGGTCAGCGCCGTGATTGTGATCATCGCAGGGTTCAGCACTGGGCACGGTTGGCTTTTCGTTCCCTTTTCTCCCTTGGGCGTGTTTGCCGGCAAGAAGGCTCTTGTGATGTGGCGTGAACGTGGTGAGTGAAGCGCCCCAGGTTTGATGCCGCATCCTTTTGTGAGGCTAGTGCGGGTCTGGGGAGTGGTGGGGTATCGATGAACCGACAACCGTGGGTGGCGGCGTGGATGTTGGTTTTGGCACTATCTGTTGGCGGATGTGGAAATGGGAAGCCTCTTAGCCCGGTCGCTAGTCAGTCCGCTACGACGAGTGTTACTGCGCCTATCCCTGATGAGAAGTTGACTCTTCTTATTACAGAGTGTGCTCGCGAAATTGGGGTCGCCGCCTCTGACGGGTCGAGTGTTCCTAACGTCATCGATTCTGGCGTTGTGTACATGCCGAGCTACGACGTTGCAATGACTGAGTTGTTGAGCCTGCCTCCGTCCTATTTAGCTCCTTCGGTGACGACGTTGGAGCCGTATCCGAATCCGGCTTATGTTGCTGTTTTGCGCGGTCGCTTCTATGCGCGCGACGATTCCGTCAAGCCGGAGCCGGAAATGTGGGTTCTGATTCCTAGTTCGGCTCTTATCGTCCATCCGAATCTCGGGGATGGGGTCTGCACGTTCGATGATCGGCAAAGTGGGTTTTGGAAGCGCTCGCCAACCTGGGACCCGTTAGGCCGGGCTATTGATCTGCCAGCGGCTGTCCTGACGAGGAAGACACCTTCTTAACGATCGACTGGAAGGTGTCCGACGTCTGGAGTCTTACCAAGACTCCAGCGTCGAATTGGAGGGTGACCGTGGCATCGCTGCTTGCGCCGGAAGGGTATGCATGATTCGTCGGTTGTGAGTGGTCGATTGACCTGTCGCGTCTGCCGATTCGTCGGCGCGTGTCCAAGCAGGCTCACTCACAGCAACGTGTGCTCGCGACGTCTGTGTTGAGCGTGCCCCATTGATCGGACTCTCACCGACGGGTCCCCGCGCACGTGTGTCTGCTCCTCGACTTGGCGATGACCGCTCTAAGGTGGGCTCGGCTTTCGTAACGAGCCCAACTTGGCTGCAGCGAGTCTTTCGAATGCATACCTCTACCTAGTGAATCTGACCGGCGCTAACTTGACTTGCGCCAACATGAGCTCAGTCCCATAAAAAGACACGACCTGCCCAGACGGAATAAACACAGACACTAACGGTGGGATGTGCGCCGGCCACGGCGGAGGACTCTGACAAGAGCGAAGATCGGCACCCTTAAGGCCAAGCTGAAGAACTCGCTGCCGGCTCGTGCCGAAATGCTGTGTTACCGAAATCGCCGAATCGCGTTACCGACGGGAAAGTTGCAAGGGGCTGACCTGCGGTTACAGAGTTTTATCAGTAACCCAACAGCCCGGGGGTTCCACCCTTTAATCGACGAAACCCTCCACTCTAACCTCCGCTGTTTTCCGGGCTGGTGGGCCCGTTTGAGAGCAAGGGTTAGGTGCTCAAGTAAACCACCTCGTGTCTTGCCGCCGTGATGTTAGGTCTGCGTTCTGCGTGGCAACATCCCTCAGTCGCGGCAGGTATGTGCAGGTAGACATTCTATTTCGCCGACATGGTCGCTTCTAGCGGACGACCCAAAGTTCACGCTTCCCTCTAGATTGCGAATGATTTTGTTCGCGCGTCCCGGCCGGATGGTTTGCTAAGGCGGCGACGGCTGAGGTGGCCGTTCGCCTTGGTCACCTCGGTAGGAGTAGTAGATATGTTGCGTATTCGCGCGGAACGAGTCCTTTCCATTGTCGGCGCTGCTGCATTGCTCGTCGTGGGTTTCGACGGTGTCACGTACGCGGCGACCGGAAGTAGCTTGATCTTAGGCAAGATCAACTCTTCGTCGGCGGTGACGACTATCAAGAACACAGGCTCTGGGGCTGCCATAAGCCTTATTACAAAGTCGACCGCTTCTGCACCTCTTACGACAAACGCTCACGGCAAGGTGTCGAACCTCTACGCGGATCGCGCTGCCATTGCGGATAACGCAACCCGACTCGGCGGTCACACTCTGGCTCAGATCCAGATCGCCGCAAAGGGCGATAAGGGTGATCCAGGTGTCGCGGGTCCCAAGGGCGATCCCGGGAGCGCCTTCCCGACCAGCTTGCCAACGGGGGCGACCGTCACCGGTAACTGGGGGTACTTGGCCCACCCCGCTGCGTCGGCGTATCTAGAAACGTCCATCTCGTGGTTCTGGCCGACCCGGACGCCAGTGACTTTCATCTCTGTGCCTGTTGGTGGCAGCGATAGTACGTGCACAGGCACTGCCGCTGCGCCGACTGCACCTGCTGGGTATCTGTGCGTCTACGTTGGCTACAGCACGGCGGCTGGAGCAAGCCCATTTCTAAACGACAGCTGGGGTAATTCAGGAGTGCAGATCGCGAACAACATCCCTGCTGGCGGCAATTTCGAAATGTCTGGGTCCTGGGCGGTTACTGGCAACTAGGCGCCTGGTAGCGCCGGTAGATGGGCGTTAACGTCGACCACTAGTCCATCCCGCCGGCCGCGGTTGGTGTTGGTATTCATCAGGGTGTCCTATGGCTGGTGCGGCGCGTACGTTCTGTCACTCCCAGCCGTCGGTCATCGCTCTAAATGAGGTGATACCTCGACGGACTGCAGCTCGTCCTTGTTCCAGCATGGTTGCTCCGACGATGGCGACAAGGCCAATCACCGCGATACTCATCCACAGTGCAGCGCCAGGCCAGGCTGGAATGAGCTGCGACAGTCGAATCCGTACGAGCGTTAATAGTCCAAGGACAACGACCACCGCTCCCGTCGCGAGGCGGCGTCCCTTCGTGACGCTAACTGCCGCCCCTCGAGACTCGAGCTTTTAGCTGATTCCATGCCCACGCAGCCCGTCGACAACGTGCATCTATGCAGTGTGAGTTGCAACGGCTACCGATAGATCCGGCCGCGTATTGATTGTTTGGAAGACAACGCAGTAGCGCTCGGTGAGTTTGAGGAGTGTGGCAAGAGCCTCTTCATCCGCGTCCGTATCGAGTTCGAAAGCTAGGCGAATCGCTGTAAAGCCAACGGCCGCTTCGCGATCGACGCCGAGCGTCCCGCGGAAATCCAGATCGCCCTCTGCGCTGACAACGCCCGATCTCAACGTGATGTCGAGCGCTGTTGCAACGGCCTTGAGCGTGACACCTGCGCAGGCAACGAGAGCTTCTAGGAGCATGTCTCCGGAACACAGTTCAAGTCCTGATCCGCCGGTGGCTGGATGAAGACCGGCAGTGGCAATAGCTCGACCGGTTTCGACCTTGCACGAAATCGACGTGTCATCCAGCGAACCCCGTGCGCGAAGTGTCACGAACGCGGCTTCGGCGTCTTCACGGTATGCCTCTTTCAGGGGCGCTTGAAGTGATCTGAGTGTCTGTTGATCCACGGGTGAACTCCCAACGTAGCTTTGGCCTCAATCTACCTTCGCGAATGTCGTGGCGGGTTACTGAGACGAGATATGCGATGCGCTCTCGGTCCATACCAACCCGACCATGGGTGGCTATAGCCGAACCGTGGGTACGACAAACCCTATCGTGGTGTCACTACCGACGTTGGTTAGTTGAATCGACGCAGACGCAGGGAGTTGGTGACGACGATGGTGCTTGACGCTGCCATAGCCGCGCCGGCGAGAAGTGGACTCAGGTAGCCCGCAATCGCTAGCGGGATCATGACGACGTTGTAGCCGAACGCCCACCAGAGGTTGCCTTTGATGGTGTTGAGCGTTGCTCGGGCCAAACCAATGGCCTTCGGGACTGTGCCCAGATCACCACCCACCACGGTCACATCAGATGCATTGATTGCGGCGTCAGCGCCGGTGCTCATTGAGACACCTAGATCCGAAAGAGCCAGAGCAGCTGCATCGTTGATTCCGTCGCCCACCATGGCCACGACTGAGCCGTTTCGTTGACGCGCGGAAACGAAGTTGAGCTTGTCCTCGGGCGAGAGGTCGGCGTGAACATCGGATTCGGGTATCCCAACCTGAGCTGCCACAGCTAGGGCGGAAGGGAGGTGATCACCGGTGAGCATGATCGGCTGCACGCCAAGGCGACGTAGTTCGCTGATCGCGGCTCGCGCGCTTGGATTTACGGTGTCGCTCAGGGAGAAAGCGCCGGCGAAACGACCGTCGATGGCCACGATGACAAGTGACCATCCGTTGGCGTGGGCGGAGTGCACGTGTCGTTCTAGCCATTCAGGTGTCGGCCCTACGTGGCCGAGCTCGTCGTGTAGCCAGCCAAGCCGACCGACGAGCACGATGTGGTCGTCGACGTATGCACGTACGCCTTGCCCAGGAAAGTTCTTGGGTGACAGTGCTTCGGGCTGCGCGTCGTTGTCATGTGACGACAAGCAGTGACGCGCCAGAACTTGCGCAAGCGGATGCGTCGATGTTGCCTCTGCCGCGCCGCATGCGCGCAGGACTTGCTTCGTATCAAATGCTGGTGCGATCGACTGCTCAACGACGTGCGTGACACCCAAGGTCAAGGTTCCGGTCTTATCTAAAGCGATGACGTCGACTCGACGAGTGTCTTCAAGTATTTGTGGCCCGCGAATCAGCGCTCCCAGTTGTGCGCCACGTCCGGTACCGACGAGAAGCGCTGTGGGAGTTGCTAATCCGAGAGCACAAGGGCAGGCGACGACGAGAACGGTGACTCCTGCGCAGACGGCGAGGGACAAGGCTCCAGTCGCTACGAACCATCCGGCCGCTGTCAGCGCGGCCAGTACCAGAACAGTGGGTACGAACCATTCGGCTACGCGGTCCGCAAGGTGTTGAACGCGCGCCTTTCCGCTTTGGGCAGCTGTGACCATCGTCTGGATCTGCGCCAGCCGGGTGTCGGAGCCGACTCGGTCAACGCGCATCGTGAGGACGCCATCGATGTTCAACGTGCCACCGATGACGGCGCGTCCTTCCGTCACACTGACTGGGGTCGATTCACCGGTCAACATGGATTCGTCAACGCTTGAAGCCCCGTTCATGACGGTGCCATCGATTGGAATGAATTCACCGGGTAGAACTTTGACGATGTCTCCGAGGCGCAGCGATTCGACGTCGATGGATACTTCACGGCCCCCAACGCCGGTGGCCTTCTTGGCTCCATCCATCAGTAGGGCTGTCTTCGCCCCGAGTTTCATCAGAGCGCGTAGCGCATCTCCGCCACTGTGCTTTGCCCGTGACTCAGCCCATCGCCCGGCCAAGATAAAGACGGGCAATACCGCGGCAACCTCAAAGTAGGTGTGCCCGCCGTGTGCATGGCCTACGCGGACAAGCCATTGCATGGGCATGTGGTAGTCAGATCCTCCTGCGCCACCGAAGAATAGAGCCCACGTACTCCAGACCCAGGCTGCCATGACACCAGCGCTCACGAGGGTGTCCATGGTGCTGGCGCGATGACGCAGGTTCAGAATTGCGGCTCGGTGGAACGGCCACGCCCCCCAGAGTGCAACAGGTGTTGCGAGTGCGAAAGCGGCCCACTGCCACCCGACCACCTGGAAGATCGGGAACATGCACATGATCAACACTGGAACGGCAAGTGTCGCGCACAGGAGAGTTCGGTAACGAAGATCGTCCTCCTTACTATCGTGTGCGTTCTGGACTGCGTCCGCAGGCTGTTGGGCTTGATCGAAGACCCGGTATCCGCTCGAGGCAACTTCAGCGATGATCGTGTCGATGGCAACGTTGGGCGAGTGCTCAACGTAGGCAGTTGCGGTTGCGAAATTGACCGATGCGCTCACGCCGTCCATCGCGTTGAGCTTTTTTTCCACGCGACCTGAGCACGATGCGCATGACATACCGACAACGGTGAGATTGATCGACTCCCAGCCGGCGGCCGTTGCGCTCGCTGTTGAGGTTGTCGGCTGATCATCGACGGCCGTCATTGCGACGCAGACCTCCTCGAATCAGCTACGGCGCACCTCCCGCGCACGTGATGATTCGAGATTAAGTTCGCCGTTGGGTTGCTCCGTAGCCTTATGTGAGGCGGATTAGACCCCTAAATCGCGGGAGCCCGCCCGCCTGATTTGCGGTGAAGCAAGTCGGGCGAGCGGGCTCTCGATTCAGCGGGCCTTAACGCTGCGAGTCTGACAGCGGGCTACTTGCCGCACTGGCATTCGTCGCCGCACTGACAGTCTTCGCAGGTGCAGTCAGGGTTCGAGCAGCCTTTTGGCTCTCCACCCTTGCCGCACTGGCAGTTGTCACCGCACTGGCAGTTGTCACCGCACGTGCAGTCTGGGTTCGTGCACGTCGCCTCGTCGGTCATCTTTGCTCCTCCAGCTACGTCTGATTTACTCCGGCACCATCATATGACGTAGGCGTGCCGCCACGGCTTGATCCCCTCATCAGAGTTCAGGGCAAGGTATGTTCAAGTCTCATGAGCATCGCCACCCAAGAACGTTTATCAGCAGTCGTGAATGCGCTGCCCCTCGTTGATCATCACGTCCATGGAGCGCTCCGGGATGATCCAACAGATCGGGCGGATTTCGAGCGGCACATCGCTGAGACGGATCGTCCGGGCGTCGGATCTTGGTTCGATAGCCAGCTCGGTATCGCAATCCGCCGTCACTGCGCCCCGTTGCTAGACCTTGAGCCACTCGCCGATGCTGATACGTATATCGCCCGCCGCCGGGAACTAGGGGCTGCAGAAGTTACTCGCCGTTTCTTGGACGCTACGGGCACATCGCATTTTCTGTTAGAGACCGGATATCGCGGGGACGAGATCCTCGGTGTGGCCGAAATGGTGGAACGTAGTGGAAAACCAGTTTCGGAAGTCGTGCGTCTTGAAACGACGGCCGAAGACTACGTGCGCACGGGGGTAAGTTCGACTCAATTCGTCGTCGGCTTCGAGGCGTATTTGCGCGAGCGTGCAGCGAATGCGGTGGGTCTCAAGAGCATCATTGCCTATCGTGATGGGTTCGACTTCAACCCCGAACCACCGTCGACCACGGAGGTCTTGTCTGCGGCCGACCGATGGTTCAGTCGAATGGCCGCTGGTGCGCCTGTGCGCGTGGATGATCCAGTACTTCTGCGCTGGCTCATTTGGACTGGCGTCGAACTCAGCCTGCCCATCCAGTTTCACAGTGGTTTCGGCGATCCCGATCTTGAACTCCATCGTGCGGATCCGTTGCTGCTGACGAAGTTCATCAAACAGGTCGAGCCCCGCGGTACTCAGATCGTTCTGCTCCACACATATCCGTTCCATCGCAACGCCGGTTACCTCGCTCGCTCATTCACCAACGTCACGTTCGACGTTGGTCTGGCGATCAACTATCTCGGTACTCGTGCCGAAGCAGTGATCGCCGAGTCAATGGAGATCGCGCCGTTCGACAAGATCCTGTTCTCGTCAGACGCCTGGGGTCCTGCTGAACTTCACTACCTTGGAGCCACGCTGTGGCGTCGGGGAACGTCGCGCTTGTTGGCTTCGTGGGTGAATGATGGCGATTGGACAGAGGCAGATGCGGTTCGCGTTGCAACACAGATTGCGTCGACGAATGCCGAACGTGTTTATGGGCTTGCGAGTAACTAGGAGTTTGTGATGTGTCGCTTGTTCGGTTGGGCTTGTCCCACTGAGGTTTCTGCTGTTGACCTACTCGGTGAAGATATGGAACGCCTAAGGGATCTTTCACGTTTGCACCAAGACGGCTGGGGGATTGCGACGCAAAGTGAGTCCGGGGTGCGCATCGTTCGCGAAGATATCCCGGCTTACGAGAGCGTGACGTTCACTGATCATTTAGAAGCCAGTACCGGTCAGGTGGGTATCGTCCATCTTCGTTGGGCCACAGGCAAACTCGCGCGTTGTGTTGAGAACACGCACCCGTTTGTGCGTGGGAACGTCGCGTTCATGCACAACGGTTCACTCCCGGTCGGACCAGAGCTGTTAGCCATGATCGATGCGGATCTGCTCGAGTCGATCGAAGGAACGACCGACTCCGAGCATTACTTCATGGCCTTGCTCAGTGCTCGCAGGAAAGCAGAGTCCGTACCGGATGCGATTGCTCTTGTCCTGAATGGACTTGCGGGATTGCCGTGGCCATCGTTGAACATGATGTGGGCCGAACCCGACTGGCTTCACGTGCTGTGTGCGCATCAGCCGGAGTTTCGTGCCGCCGAGTTACCGGATCCGTACTACCACCTGCAGTATGGTCGATTCGATGAATCGGTGATTGCGTGGTCGTCTGAGGTTACTGAACGAGACGGAACGTCGTTAGCGAATCGTTCGGTGCTGTCCGTCCAGGCAAGTACCGGAGAACTTGTCGTAACTCCGCTCTAGGCAGCCGGGTCCAGAGCGGCTTTTGTCAGGAGGACTCATGCAGGAAATGACGGATGCTCCGAAGCTTCGCCGTGAACTTTCCATTTGGGAAGCCATTGGGATTTCGCTCGCTTTGATGGCGCCATCCATGGCCGCAAACATCAATCCGCAGGGACCAGCCACTCTCGTTGGCCGTGCTGTTCCGTTGACCTTCATCATGGCGACAGTCGGTGTGCTTCTTGTTGCGTACACGTTCGTCCGCCTGACCCAGCGCTTCAACCACTCAGGATCCGTCTACGGGTTCGTTGGAGCCACGTTGAACCCGCGCCTGGGCATTCTCGCCGGCTGGGCGCTCACCGGAACGTACGTCTTCTACGGCGTAGTAACTGCGATGGCGTTCGGCCGATTTGCTTCTGCATTCCTTGATTCCATGGGCATCTGGAAGAGCCCGCCGGATTCTGCCGCGTTCATCCTTGGACTCATTGCGCTCGTAGGGGTTTGGGCGCTGGCGATTTCGCCGGCGCGCAACGGCACCCGAGTTCTGTTGATCATCGAGGGTGTAACCGTTGCTCTGATCCTCATTGTGACGCTGGTCGTTTTATTCAAGCTCGCGAACGGCACTGCCCCGAATGGCCTGAAGATCGATACATCAGTCTTCTCACTGCCCGAGGGCGTCGACACGTCGACGCTGTTCTTGGGCGTGGTGTTCGGGTTCCTGTCGTTCGCTGGCTTCGAAGCCGCAGCAACCCTCGGTGAAGAGGCAAAGAACCCACGTCGTGACATCCCGAAGGCGATCCTTGGTGTCGCGATCTTCGGCGGTATCTACTTCACAGTGGTCACAGCTGTTGAGGTTATGGGCTTTGGTACCAGTGACGAGGGCGTCAAAAACTTCATCGCATCCGGCTCACTTCTTGGCGATCTCGGTTCGCAGTACGTCGCCTCATGGGTAGGCCAACTGATTACCGCTGGCGCCATGGTGAGCGCGTTCGCGTGTGCACTTGCATGTGCCGTTGGTGCTGCTCGCCTCATGTACGCATTCGGCCGCGATGGCGTGAGCGTCAAGGGCATCGAGCAGGTCCACGCTAAGCGCGGAACTCCCACCAACGCGACTTCGGCCGTCGTAGTTGCTATGGCGCTGCTCGTGATCTTCGCGTGGCAGATCCTGAAGTGGGATTCTCTGACGACGTTCTTGCAGGCTGGCGTTATCGGTACTTTGATCCTGCTGGTCGTGTACTTCTTGGCGACGGTCGGCGCGATCAAGTTGCTCTTCATGAGTGGCCAGAAGACGGTGGCAGCATGGGAAGTTGTCATTCCGGTGCTTGCGCTGATCGTTCTTGCCTACACGCTCTTCCGTAACGTTTACCCGTTCCCAACTGGCACGGCGGTATGGGGTCCGGCCGTTGCCATCGTCTGGCTTGTCGTGGGCATCGTGTGGATCGCTGCTCGTTCGGCTGCCTCCACTCAGGCGGGCGAAGCGTTGCTTAAGTCCGAAGGTCTCGCCGAATCGATTGACGTCTAGGGGAATTGTTGTGCTTGAGGGAATCAAGGTCGTTGATCTAAGTGCGCCACTCGGCCCAGACACGATCATGTGGCCTGGTGCGCCGGCGCCGTCGGCTGACACGCTCGTGACGATTGCCGACAACGGGTACTTCGCTCGACTTCTGCATGTGTTCGAACACTCGGGCACGCATTTCGATGCACCCTGCCACATGGTTGCTGACACGGCTTCAGTTGACGAAGTGCCCGTCGAGTCACTTGTTGCACCGATTCGCGTGGTCGACATCAGTGATTCCATCGGTAATGACGCCGATGGCCTGTTGACGGTCGAGCACGTGAAGGCACATGAGGCCGAGCATGGACCGATCCCGGCTGGATCGGCGGTGTTCTTGCGAACGGGTTGGGAAGATCGCAACACCGATGCTGAGGCTTACGCCGGTCCAGAAGGTGATCTGCACTTTCCCGGCTTCGGCGTGCCCGCTGCTCAGTACCTAGTGGACGCAGGCGTCGTCGGGCTCGGAATCGACACTCTCGGGATCGACGCCGGTTGCGCCGATACGTTCCCAGTTCACAAGACGGTGTCGCACTCGGTCGGGGTCTGGCACTTGGAGAATCTGACGAATCTCAAGTCACTCCCGGCATCGGGTGCCTGGGTGATCGTTGGAGTGCCGAAGCTTGTAGGCGGCTCAGGCTGTCCTGCACGGGTGATTGCGCTCGTTCCTTAGAGCCAACGCAACTGTAGGTAGCGTCAAACTGCACGTAGTAACTCTGGGGTGTGTCCACCTTGGTTTCGGCCGGGGTAGACGCACCCCATAGTTGTTGCGGATGTGGACCGCTTTGGGCGTCCTTAACGCGGCGTTCATGACGCACATGTCGAGTCGGACTCGTTTGGCGCAGTGGCGGTGACGCAATCGCTATCCACTGTTACAGCGCGTCATGCTTGCACCCAATTGGAGCAATGTTTGCTCACGGTTCGTTCAGCATTGCGCGCAGTCTGCACTTTCGCTTGCACATTGAGAGGCGTTCACGACAACCTCGGGTCCGCTAGACCACATGGGTGATTCGTCGAATCCCCCAATTGGGCTAGTCAGCCAAGAAGTGGGGCGATGCCGTCGCCCGCTGTCCTCGAAATGCACATTAATGGCGAAGGAAGAGTTACATGGACGGACTAATTCGCGGGCCTTTGGGTCGAGTAGCAGCAATTGCTCTCACCCTGGCCCTCACGGCCGCGGCGAGTATTTCACTCGCTCCTGCAGCGCAGGCTGCTGGTACGTCGATTACTGCGTCCGGGGCCTCCGTTGCCACTGGTGATGCTGTACCGACAGTTACCTTCACTGCTGACTACACACTCACAACCGACCCGACCTGTGCGGTCTACGATGCCGCCGACGTTACGTTCAGCACACCGCTGACCGGCACGGTGGCCACAGCTGGCACGTTCGTGTCGCACTGTCAGGGTGCGGACCCCGCGCCGGATGCGTACGTCGATGGGGCCGTCACCGTGACGGATCCCGTGCCTGCTCCGGCACCGGCTCCGACGGACACCACTGCTCCGGCACCGGCTCCGACGGACACCACTGCTCCGGCACCGGCTCCGACGGACACCACTGCTCCGGCACCGGCTCCCTCAGACACCACGGCCCCGGTAGCAGCACCGCTGCTCGCGGCAGCTCTTGTTGTGCCGCGTGCTCCGGTGACTGCCTCCGTCGCTGTTGGCGGCACCCACTCGTGCACACTGATCGCCGCTGGTGCTGCTACCTGTTCAGGTAACAACAACTCAGGCCAGCTGGGTGACGGCACGACCACGAACTCGAACTCACCGGTGTACGTTTCCGGGCTCACTGGCGCAACCGCGATCGCCGCGGGCGCAAACCACACTTGTGCGATCGTCGCCGGTGGCGCAGTCCGCTGTTGGGGACAGAACGCCTACGGTCAGGTCGGCACCGGAATCACGGGTGGCCCAGTCAAGGTACCCACCACCGTCTCGGGCATCACCGGAGCAACGGCGATCGCAGGTGGTGACTACCACACCTGCGCAATCATCGCGGGCGGCGCCGTCAACTGTTGGGGTTACAACCTCTTCGGTGCCCTCGGCACCGGCGACACGGTTAACCACTTCTCGCCCGTAGCCGTCACCGGCATCACTGGCGCAGTGGCTATCACGGCAGGCATGTACCACACCTGTGCATTGCTCGGGTCTGGTGCTGTCTCATGTTGGGGTTGGAACCCTTACGGCGGGCTGGGTAACGGAACCATCGTTGACTCGTACTCGCCCACTGCTGTCACAGGCATCACCAACGCTGTTTCGGTCGATGCAGGTGACTACCACACCTGTGCGTCACTGTCCGATGGCACGGTCGACTGTTGGGGTTTCAACTCCTACGGCCAGCTTGGCAACGGAACCACTGCTGACGCGCTGACGGCGTCCCCGGTCACGGGTATCGCGACGGCAACGAGTGTTACGGCTGCGGCTGATCACACCTGTGCAGTGCTCACCGATGGTTCGGTGTCCTGTTGGGGATACAACGGCGATGGCGAGCTTGGTGACGGTACTACGACGAACTCGTCGTACCCCGTTGTTGCCACCGGAATTGTTGCCACTGGCTCCGTCGTTGCAGGTGGACATAACACCTGTGCCGTTCAGGCTGCTGGTGTTTCCTGCTGGGGTTACAACCTCTACGGACAACTGGGTAATGGTGGCAATGCGAGTGGTTCCACTCCCGCGCCAACCGTGAATCCACGCCTCACCGTTCGGGCAAACTCACCTGCGGACATCGTCATCGGTGCGTCGTTCCCGACCATCGGCTACACCACTGAGCCGGCCATTGCATTGACGACCGCAGCAACCTGTGCGGTTTACGATCAGGCCGACGCGTTGTACGCAACGCCGCTAACTGGTGGAATGCCAGTCGGTACCTACGTCACGCATTGCCAGGGCGGTAGCGCCACTGGCTACGACTTGATCTACGTCGATGGCACTATCAACGTCGCGCGTGCCGACACAGTTACCACCGTTACGTGCCCGGTCGTAGCCTTCTACACCGGATCAGCCCTCACCCCATGTACCGCGACGGTGACAGGCCCCGGCTTGAACTTGACCGTTACACCGGATTACTCGAACAACACTGCTGTCGGAACGGCCGGTGCGAGCTACTCGTACGCCGGAGATGCGACGTACAAGCCATCGTCTGCATCTACAACGTTCCTGATCCGCATCCCAGTTACTGGCACGGCTTCGTCGTCAACCATCACGTACGGAACGAACGTTCCGACGGTGACGGAAACCTTCAACCCGACGATTCCAAGCGGTAGCTTCAGCACAACTCCGGTCTGTGCCACCTACGCAACGACGGACACCGCCTTCCTGACGCCACTTACGGGTGTTCAGAATGCGGGTACCTACGTGAACCACTGTACGGCCGGCGTTTCACCGACCTACTGGGTGACCACGGTTGACGGCACGCTGACGATCAACAAGGCGACGTCGACTGCCTCTGTTACGTGTAACCCGACCAGCGTTGTTTACACCGGTGCGGCGCAGACTCCGTGTACCGGTTCGGTGAGCGGCATCGGCCTTTCCCTCACGGGTCAGACCTGCACGTACATCAACAACATCAACGTTGGTACCGCCACTGCTTCGTACACCTACCCAGGTGATGCGAACCACCTAGCATCGAACACGGCAACTGCCACGTTCACCATCACGCGTGCTCCGATCACCATCACGGCCTCGTCGGCGACGATTTCGTATGGAACAGCTGTACCCGCGATCACGTACACGACCAACTGGCCGACCACGCCGGTGTTCACCACGAACCCGACCTGTGCGGCTTACGCAACTGGCGTCTCCACTGTGGCTTTGACTGGCGTGCAGCCGGTCGGTTCTTATGTCACGCGATGTGCGGGCGCGGTGAGTGGAAACTTCACCTTCTCGTACGTCAATGGCACACTCAGCGTTGGTCAAACCCCGTTGACCATCACGGCCTCGTCGCCAACCATCACGTATGGTGCCGCGACCCCTGCGATCACCTACACGACGAACCCGACTCCGGTGACGTTCACGACGAACCCGACCTGTGGGGTTTACGCAACGGCTGATACGACCTTCGTTACCAGGCTCACGGGCACGCTGGCAGTCGGCACGTACGTCACCCACTGTTCGGGTGCTGTCAACGCCAACTACCTGATCACCTATGTCAATGGCACGTTGACGGTCAACAAGGCTGCAGTGACGGTTACCGCTTCGTCTTCGACCATTACTTACGGAGCAACTGTTCCTGCCGTAACGTTCACGACGAACCCAACCCCGATCACGTGGACCACCACACCGACGTGTGCGGTCTACGCGACGGCTGACACCACGTTCGTCACGGCGCTTACGGGCACACAGAACGCTGGTACGTACGTAACTCACTGTGCGAACGGTGTGTCGGCTAACTACACG
>CANGPO010000058.1 GCA_947455705.1 Actinomycetota bacterium
CTTGCTCCTGCGCCTGGATTCGAACCAGGAACCGCCCGATTAACAGTCGGGAGCTCTGCCGTTGAGCTACGCAGGATCACTAGCACTTTCACAATCACTGTCCACGATTCCGCGAGCAGCCAGATGAGGATAGCAATAGCGGGTCGGGTCACAGAAATCGACCGGCCCTTGCGGGTCAATATCACCCAGCTCGGCTACACCCCAAGGGATGTTCGCAGCGTGGAAAGCGCCGCGTCGACTCGCTCGCGAACCACCGGGTCGGATGAGTCGACTCCGGAATCGAAGACCACCGACCAGCGAAACGCCGTCTCTCCCGGCACGCGGCGAGCCACCAAACGCGCTCCTCGATCCCCGTCCACGGTCACATGATGTTGGACGACAATCGATGCCATCACCTGCTCACGCACCACCGCAGCTAGGACCTCGAACTCGCCTTGGATCGGGACTTTGATGGTGCGTGGCACTCCACCAGCGCGTTCTTGATACGTCACTTCAGCCAGGTCCGACGGCCAGGTGACGCGCAGAATCAAGTCCCATGAGAGTTCAGCGGGCTCAGTCCCGTCGGGTAGCAGCAACGCAGCCTCCGTCGCGGCAAGCCACGACGAGCCACTCGGCGCCCACGCCAAGATTCGGTTGCCAGCTGCGCGAGATTTCAATTCCGCGGGCACCCGCCTCAATTTCACGTGCCCGACACCTGCTCGCGCAAGCCGCGTCGATACGCCTCTAGAGCCAACACATCGGCGAACAGGGCCTGGTAAGTATCTGGATCAGACGTGGGCTCGATCCGTTGAAGCCGAGCCTTCACATCAGTGATTCGACGCGATGCATCAATCTCCAGAAGACGAGCCAACACCGATTGTGCGTATCGGTAGTCAATGTTCATCGCCGGGATCGGGTCGACAGCCAATTCATGAACCACAGAGCGAACCGCATCGTCTGGGCAAGCAGCCAACACCGCATCAAGCCAAGCGCGGCCGTCGAGGCCCGAAGCAGCACCGCCCGCATCAACGATGGCTTCGTGAACTGCTCGATACGCAGGCGCGCGGAAGGCGTCCGATTCGAGCGCATCAACCCACGTGCCAGCCACCAGCGGGTGCTGCAGCGACACTTTCAAAGCTTCACGCTCAACGGAGGCCACCGCATCACGCGGATCCGGACGAGGCAAGCGAACAGTCGTCTGGCCGTCCTCATTCGTCGTCGATGTCGGAACGGCTGGACGCACAGACGCGGCGGGCTGCGATCGGCCAGCTGATTGCACGGCCCGTGTAACTTCCTCAACGGGCATGCCAAGCCAGCCGGCGAGCATCCGTGAGTACTCCGGCCGCAAAGCCTGATCACGAATCCCCACAACAACAGGCGCAGCAGCCCGTAAGCCAGCAACACGCCCCTCAGCACGATCCAGGTCGTGCCCGGAAAGCGCTGCCTTAATCGCGAATTCAAACAGCGGCACTCGCCCATCGATCAACGCCTGCACAGCCTCAGGCCCACGAGCAATACGCAGCTCACACGGGTCCATGCCGTTGGGCTCAATTGCGACGAAGGTCTGCGCAGTAAACCGCTGATCCTCAGCAAATGCCCGCAACGCAGCCTTCTGCCCTGCTGCATCACCATCGAATGTGAAGACCACGTGGCCGGTGAAGGTGTCATCGTCCATCAGCAAGCGTCGCAAGATCTTGATGTGATCGGTACCGAATGAAGTGCCACAAGTAGCGACGGCTGTCTCCACACCCGACAGGTGCGCGGCCATCACATCGGTGTAGCCCTCGACGATTACGGCCTGCTGCTTCTTCGCTATCTCCTTACGCGCGAGGTCGAGGCCGTAGAGCACCTGACTCTTCTTATAGAGCGGCGTCTCTGGGGTATTCAGATACTTCGGTCCTTCATCATCGTCACGAAGCTTGCGCGCACCGAAACCAACGACATCACCAGACAGATCCCGTATTGGCCACATGAGTCGGCCGCGGAAACGGTCGTAAAGACCGCGTTGTCCGCCGCGGACAGCGAGCCCCGCCTCAACGATCAGATCGTCACTGAATCCTTTGGAACGCAAATGCCCGATCAACACATCCCAGCCAACCGGTGCGTAGCCAACTCCGAAGTGGCTAGCCGCATCACGATCAAAGCCACGCTCAGTCAGGAACGTGCGTCCGATCTCTCCCTCGGGAGTAGCAAGGCGTGAGACGTAGAACTCGGCAGTAAGTTTGTTTGCCTCGATCAGCTTGGTGCGATTCGACGCCTGACGCCCGGGCGCCGCAGTGCCCTCGACGTAGCGGAGCGTAATGCCGTAGCGTCCCGCGAGCTTCTCGACGGCCTCGCTGAACGAGAGGTGATCCATCTTGCGCAAAAAGCCGATCACATCACCGCCCTCGCCACAGCCAAAGCAGTACCAGGCACCTTTAGACGGGCTGACGTTGAACGACGGGCTTCGCTCGTCATGGAAGGGGCATAAGCCCTTGAGCGATCCCCCACCGGCTGATTTGAGGGTGACGTAATCGCGGATCACCTCATCGATACCCGCTTTTTCGCGCACGAGAGCAACATCCTCATCGCGAATCCGCCCGGCCATACCCCTGATCCTACGGACGAATGCCGACGCGCACGACCAGTGTCATTCAGGTCGCACGGGCCGCAGCACCCGAGCTGGGACTCCCCCGGCAACCACCCCCGCGGGGATGTCGCCGGTGACGACACTGCCAGCAGCAATCACAGACCCGTTGCCGATGGACGAGCCCTTCAGAACTATTGACCGTGCCCCAACGAAGACGTCGTCGCCAATGCTCACAGCATCGCGCTCGGACGGCGCAGGAATCGGCAAATGCCGGCGCGGGATTTGATCGACCTCGTGAAAATCTGTGTCGGCGATCATGACGTCCGCACCGATCAACACTCGCGCGCCGATCGTAATCCGATACGCGGCGCACACCGTCGTCCCGCTCATCCCCGTCTCCGCGCCAATCGAAATGGTCGCGTTCGGCAGAAGCGTCCGCAGAATGACCGGCCGTGAGACGCCCAATGCCGTCCATTCGGACAGCGAGACCAGCGCCACCGAATCCGCGACACTGATCGTCGAATTAGGCTCCATCGAAATGATCGGAGCACCCGTGACGCTAACTCCCCGGCCAACGCTCACGCCAGCACTCTGAAGACGGCGAACACGCCAACCCTTGAGGAGCCGTTCCCTCACCTTGTGCTTCAACGGGATTCCCACGTGCAGAGGCTACCAATCAATCGCGGTTCGCCGAGCCGTTCCGTAGACCGTGATGACGTGTAGCCCCGCACGCCGGCTATCGACGTCGTTCGACCGGAACTTCAGGCTTAGAAGGTTGCGACGGAATCCGCGGCGACGCCGCGTCCGTTACTGACACGATTGTGCGTGGCTTATGGCCCATCAAGCTTTCCTGACGAACGGAAAGCGGCGAAGTAAGCGATATTGCCGGTTCGTGCGGCAGCCCATCAATCATCTGGCGACGAGCACGATAAAGCACATGTGGTGCCCACCATTGCAAGCCACCATCAGGATGATTAAACGTGCCCGAATACGCCATTCCGAGCCGTTGCATCACGGCTTGCGATTCGATATTCGCCGGCACTGTGTACGAAACAACCTCATCGAGGTTTAAGTCATTGAATGCAAAAGTGAGCGACGCAGCAGCGGCCTCTGTGGCAATTCCCAAACCCCACCACTGCGGTGCCAACCGCCAGCCCACTTCAACCAGTGGCTGCCCATGATCGAACGGCATTGCGAAGCGAGGCTGAGATAGGCCCACGAAACCCACAAACGGGGCTGTTCCCTGCTCGGAGTCGAGCACCTCAACAGCCCAAAAGGTGTATCCGTGCCGATCGTGATGATCATCCATCCGAGCGACGAACCCATCAGATTGCGCCTGAGTCATAGGCGCAGGAAACCACCGCATAACCCGCGGGTCTTTATTCATCTGCGCGAATGGTTCACGATCAGATTCCTGCCACGCCCGCAAAAACAGCCGTGGCGTCACCAACTCGTGCTTCACAAATACCAATTCCCCCGTAAGTCACCGCCTACGGATCGTTTCAGACGGCTAACACCATGATCAACCGGCCGAACGGTTGACCCACGCCATCACACTTCGATCAGTCAGACTTGCAACCTGATCGACGACAACGCGTAACCGACTCGTGTCATCGGGGGCCTTCTCGTATCGATCATGAAACACCGGGTCAAGATCGTTTGTCGAATCCACCATGAGGGTCTTTACCAATTCATGGATAACTTCGCGCTGTTGCGCGTAAATAGCCTCTGCTCCAGCCCGCTGCATCACCCACAGATTCGCAATGGCTTTGAGCACGGCCACCTCCATCCGCTGCTCGCGCGGCACGATCAGGCTCGCGCCATAACGCGTTAGCCGCCCAGGGCCAAACTCTGCCCGGGTGGCCTCATCCGCGGCCGTGCACAGCCGGCCGATCAGCGATGACGTCATATCTTTCAGCGCAGCAAGATCGCGCAGCGATCCGTCGTAACCCGCAGGCCACCACGGCAGCACGACGAGCCGATCAAGAGCCGCCGACAGCTCACCTGCCTCAGCGTCAGCGGCATACCAGCCAGCTACGTCGAGGAGCCCCTCCGGGTCATGAGCCCGGCCAGCCCCCGGCAACGCGCGAACGTCCAAATGCCCGCTGACGATCGCATCTTCAAGGTCGTGGACGGAGTAGGCCACATCGTCAGCCCAATCCATCACCTGGGCTTCAAAACACGTCTGACCATCCGGTGCGCCGGCGCGCAGCCAGGTAAACACGTCGAGATCATCGTCGTACACACCAAACTTGCGCGTTCCCTCATGTCGCGGCCACGGATACTTCGTAGACGCATCGAGCACGGCTCTAGTGAGATTGAGCCCCGCCGGCTGATCGGGACGAGCAGTGCCCTCGCGCCCGAACGTCTTGGCCTCAAGCCGGGTGAGCAGTCGCAACGACTGCGCATTACCTTCGAAACCACCGATGTCGGCGGCGATCTCGTTCAAGGCATCTTCACCATTGTGACCAAACGGTGGGTGGCCAAGGTCGTGCGAGAGGCAGGCCGCCTCAACGAGATCCGGGTCGCAGCCAAGGGATGCACCGAGTTCGCGACCGATCTGCGCACACTCAAGCGAGTGCGTCAGTCTCGTGCGCAGGAAGTCGTCTTCACCTGCAATGACTTGGGTTTTCGCAGCCAGCCGTCGCAATCCTGCAGAATGCAGTACTCGCGCGCGATCGCGAGCGAAGGACGAGCGTCCAGGCCTTTTGTTTTCTTCCGGGATCCAGCGTTCCTGATCACCATCCGAGTAAGCACTCATAGACGTTTCGTCACCGCCCTCACTCGTCATGATGCATTCACAATCTGCGTTACATCGCGTCGCTCAACAAGCCAGAAGTAGAGCAACCCACCCGTCTCACGCACGACGTAATCAAAGGTGAGCGCCGAGCCATCGCCCGATTGCGTAGGCGAGCCGTGAGCGTCAATGCCGAGTGCGCGCGCCATCGCCAGCGAGCGGGCCGTATGGGCGGGATCAGTCACGATGGTTGCCGACGTCCATCCCTTGGCCTGCATGACATGAGCTACAGCTTGCAAACTCGACAGGGTGTCGCGCCCGGTAGGCACCGCGGTGATATCGCCACGCGGGATGTCCTGCTTCACGAGCCAATCCTTACCCGCCTGAGCCTCAGTGGTCTTATCCCCCGACTTCTTGCCACCGACGGTGGTGATGTGCGGGGTGATCTGCTCGTTGTAAACCGCAGCCGCATGGCTGAGTCGCGCCTCCAACACCGGGCTCGGTTTACCCCAGAATTGCGCGGCGCCAAGCACGATGCTCGTATCGGTAACGGTTCGATCATCGTTACGTGCGGCATAGAGCACGTTAATTAACGCAGCCGCAGGCACTGCAATGAGCGCGACGAGAAGTAGACCGACAATCCATCCAAAGAATCGTCGCACCGGATGCCGGCGCTTTGGTTCGTCTACCACTCCTACATCCTCGCTGATCCCACCCACAGTCAGCGAGTCAGACCCACCTTCATACGTCCACACGTCTCAGCGAAACGAAGGGAGATATCAATCAGCGAGTATCAGAACTCGCTGCCGCTAGGGCTGCGCGGCCGGCTTCCAGTCGAGCGATCGGCACCCGGAACGGTGAGCACGAGACGTAATCGAGGCCCACCTTGTGGAAGAAGTGCACTGACTCCGGATCCCCACCGTGTTCACCACATACGCCCAACTTCAAATCAGGACGAGTCTTGCGTCCCTCCGTCGCTGCGATCTGGACGAGACGTCCTACCCCATCGATATCAAGTGATTCGAATGGCGAAACCGTAAACACACCCTTGTCGAGGTAGGCAGCGAAGAACGCCGCCTCCACATCGTCTCGGCTGAATCCCCAGGTGGTTTGGGTGAGGTCGTTGGTGCCGAAGGAGAAGAACTCGGCGGCCTCCGCGATGCGATGCGCAGTGAGGGCCGCACGTGGCAGCTCAATCATCGTGCCGACGGGAATGTTCAGCGTCCGACCTTCACGCTCCGAGATTTCCTTAATGATGCCGCCGGTCTCATCGGCCACGAGGTGCAGCTCCATCACCGAGCCGACCAGCGGCACCATAATTTCAACCTTCGGCGTACCGCCAGCATTGAGACGGTCTACAACAGCCTCAGTGATCGCACGTACCTGCAATGCGAACAGGCCCGGCACCACCAAGCCAAGACGCACACCGCGAAGACCAAGCATCGGGTTTGACTCATGTAGACGTTCCACGGCCGCAAGGAGTGCAAGGTCGTTAGCATTCGGGCTGCCCTGCTCATGTGCGATTGCAACGCGAACAGACAACTCGGTCAGGTTAGGCAGGAATTCGTGCAGCGGCGGATCGAGGAGACGAATCGTTGTGGGCAATCCATCCATCGCTTCTAGCAACTCGACGAAATCCTTGCGCTGCAAGGGAAGCAGCGCGGCGAGCGCATCGTCACGCTCGTCTGATGTCTCAGCCAAGATCACACGTTCAATCAGGACGCGACGATCACCGAGGAACATGTGCTCGGTGCGAGTAAGACCAATACCCTCGGCGCCAAGGTGACGTGCGCGCAATGCATCTTCCGCGGTGTCAGCATTCGCGCGAACTCGCAGGCGTCGCGTGCTATCGGCGTGACGCAGTAGACGATCAACTGAGCGAATAAGCGCCGCCGATTCCTCATCAGCCATGGCGATCGCTTCGTCCACCCCATGCTCGAGGTAGGTGACGACGGGTGACGGCACAACGGGCACCTCGCCAAGGAAGATCTCACCCGTTGATCCGTCGATGCTGATGACATCACCTTGACTGATCAGCGTGGTATCAACACGCGCCTGTTGTGCGTGCACGTCTACGTCCAGCTCTTCAGCACCACACACACATGTCTTACCCATACCGCGCGCGACGACGGCGGCGTGACTCGTCTTACCTCCACGCGCAGTGAGGATTCCGGCCGCGGCAATCATTCCTGCGAGATCATCGGGATTCGTTTCGCGACGAACCAGAATCACCGACTTACCCTGCTCGGCCCACTCGATTGCGGTGGCCGAATCAAACACCGCATGGCCAACGGCCGCACCCGGTGAGGCGGCCATCCCCTTGGTGAGAAGGGTAAGTGAGTCGGCCGCACCGAACTGCGGGAACATCAGCTGTGCGAGCTGCGCACCCGTAACGCGATCGAGTGCTTCGTCTTCAGTGATCAGGTGTTCGTCAACGAGTTGGGTTGCAATGCGGAAGGCTGCTGCCGCCGTGCGCTTACCCACGCGCGTCTGCAACATCCAGAGCTTGCCTCGCTCAATCGTGAATTCGATGTCACACAGATCGCGGTAATGGGTTTCAAGGCGACGCATCACCGTCATCAGTTCTCGGTGCGCGGATGGCTGCATCTCAGCCAAATCGTCCAGGCTCAAAGTGTTGCGAATACCAGCCACAACGTCCTCACCCTGCGCATTGGCAAGGTAATCGCCGTAGGCACCCGATGCACCCGTCGATGGATCTCGCGTAAACGCAACACCCGTACCCGAATCTGGGCCAAGGTTGCCGAAAACCATCGTGCAGATATTGACGGCCGTACCAAGGTCGTGCGGGATGCGCTCACGTCGACGGTAGAGACGTGCGCGATCGGTGTTCCACGAGTGAAAGACTGCGCGGATTGCAAGGTCGAGTTGCTCGCGCGGATGCTGCGGGAAGTCGATTCCGCATTGGTCGCGAACGATCTCTTTGTACGTGTGCACGAGGTGCTGAAGATCGTGAACGTCAAGATCGACGTCCGATTCGACGCCCTTCATCGCCTTCGCCTTTTCGAGGGCGTCACTGAAGAACTCACCCTCAATATCGAGCACGGTCTTGCCAAACATCTGAATCAGGCGGCGGTACGAATCCCATGAGAAGCGCTCATCGCCACTTGCTTCCGCGAGGCCAACAACACTCGCATCGTTAAGACCAATGTTAAGAACTGTTTCCATCATTCCGGGCATGGAGAACTTCGCACCCGAACGCACACTCACCAAAAGTGGATCGTGGCGATCTCCGAGCCGTCGTCCAAGTTGGTCTTCAAGTTGACGCAACGCTTGGGTCACTTGAACGCGAAGCTCGGCTGGCTCTTTACCTGCGACGAGATACGAACGGCACGCTTCCGTTGTGATCGTGAAGCCGGGCGGCACAGGTAGGCCGAGGTTCGTCATCTCAGCAAGGTTCGCTCCCTTACCGCCGAGTAGATCCTTTGCGTCCTTCGAACCTTGACTGAAGTCATAGACAAAGGTCGGTGTCGGAGCCATTGATTCACGCCTTTCGTAAGGGATCACCACGTGCTGCGCATCGCGTTCACGCAAGAACGGGATGGGCCACGATAGCGCGAACGTGACCTATCGCACACGGTGCACTGCACCAACCGTTACATGTCCGTTGATGTTTCAGTGCAGTGAACTTTTGACGATCGTTCCCCTAGGCGGGATGCATCGTCGAACGGCTGAGATTCCTTGTGATTTCAGGCGTATGCAAGCGGTTACGGATCCACACATCCGCGTCGTTGTTAGCCGCCGGAGACGGAGAGTTCTGCGGCAGAAATATCGTCTAGGAAACCCGTCAGATCATCTGGGTCGTCGAGCCAACGATCCGGGAGCGCCACTTTCTTACCCGGTTGCGTGCGACCGCGCGGCCCTTCGCTGACTTCGCCCGGCCATGGCTGGTCGAGGTTAAGTTGTGAAAGTAGCTCATCGATCTCGTCGAGGCTTGATGCCAGTGCGAGTTGGCGTCGGATCTCACCTTTAACCGAGAAGCCCTTCAGGTACCACGCGATGTGCTTACGGAAATCACGTGGCCCAGAGATCTCGCCGAACACCTCGGTAAGCAATTGCGCGTGATGACGCATCACCTGTGATACCTGTCGCAGATCCGGATTCGCCGGGATCTCGTGACCACTCATCGATGCCGCGAGCTGTCCGAACAACCACGGCCGGCCGAGGCAACCACGTCCGACGACGATGCCTGCCGCACCGGTGTGCTCCATCATGCGCCTGGCATCTTGATGCGTCCACACATCACCATTACCGAGCACCGGGATACCGAACGGCTCAAGCTCTTCAACCAGCCGCGCGATGGCATCCCAATCGGCGTGACCTGAATACAACTGACTCGCGGTCCGTCCATGTAGTGCTACCCAGGCCGCACCTTCTTCGGCAGCGGTACGTCCCGCCTCCAGATACGTCAGGTGATCGTCGTCGATTCCCTTACGCATTTTGACGGTGACGGGAGGTGCCGGTTTGCCCAGCGCCTGAGCCGTTTCGTTCGCAGTAGTGACGGCATCGTGAACGATCGCGCGGAAGAGCCCGCGTTTCCACGGCAGCGCTGAGCCACCACCCTTGCGCGTTACCTTCGCGACGGGGCAGCCGAAGTTGAGATCGATGTGATCGGCACGATCCTCCTCGACGAGGAGTCGCACCGCGTTAGCAACCGTTGTGGGGTCAACTCCGTAGAGCTGGATGCTGCGCGGTGATTCGTCGGGATCAGTTTCGATCATCCGCATCGTCTCGTCGTTGCGCTCGACGAGTGCTCGCGAGGTGATCATCTCGGTGACGTAAATGCCCGTGATTTCGTTGTGCGTTGCTGCTCTGGCTTGCTCGCGGGCCAAGCGTCGGAACGCGCGATTGGTGATGCCAGCCATCGGCGCAAGGACGACGGGTACTCCGCCGCGCGCGAGAAGTTCGTAGCCAGGTTGCACGTCGATTAGTGTCCCACGGTTGTTCGATCTGGCCGATTCCGTTCGCGCGAGGCATTCGTTTGCCGGGCTTGCTGCGGGTTCGCTGCGGGTTCGCTGGGCTGACCTGCGACGATTACGCGACGTAATCGCGATCACGGAAAGTAGTTGCAATCATTGGGGATTCGGGCTTGACAAGGTTTTCGCACACCCTTACTATTCATACATGTGTTCGATATCTGATGCTTCTCTCGGCGCGGAGTCAGTGGCCGAGTTGGTGGCCTCTGCCCATCTGTCGATCACACATCTTGCCAAGCTTGTCGGTGAGGAAGTCACCAACGGATTTACCTGCGATGAGTCGGCTGCGGCCCTCATGCGCGAGGTTGAGCTGCTCAGTTCCGTAGCCGATTTGGCGAACGCGGTTATCGCTACTCGGCTCGCTCGCATTGAAGCCTCGGGCGCTGCGATCAATGAGGGTTGGTCGTCGTCAACGCGTTGGCTTCAAGCAACCTGTCACCGTTCTGAACGTGAAGCCCGGGCATCAATTGGTCGTGCGCGCGTGCTACGCGATTCCTTCCGCGCGACGCAGTTGGCGTGGCTTGCCGGTGAGGCGTCCGGCGACGCGGTTCGCGAGATCACCGCTGAGGTTGGCAAGGCGGCGCGTGCCCTCCCCCATGAGCAACGCGAGGCCGGTATCGCGATGGCTCAAGAGATCGTCCTGCCCGTCGCAAAGGTGGGCACAGTTGCCGATGTTCGCACCGTTATTGAAGGCTTAAAGCTCGGCATCGATCCAGATGGTGCTCGGCAGGCCGAGATCGACGCGTATGACGATCAGTTCCTCACCTTCACCACTGTCGGTGCTGGCGTCGATGTCAAGGGCTATCTCACGCATGAGACGGCTGCCATGGTGCAGACGGTGCTTGGCCAGATCGTTGACGGGTGGCACCGCAGCGGATCCTTGGCCCCTGCGGATTCGGACTACGAGGGTGAGACGCAGGCGCAGCAGCGCCGACGTCAGCGTCTGCGCCGCAGTCATCTGTCTGCCATTGCTTTGGAGAATCTTGCCGAGCGCGCCTTGGCTGGTGAGTTCGTTGGCTCACATCATGGGGTTGCACCTCACGTCACGTTGACGGTTGATCTCAATCTGATGAGCAACGAGCTCGGCGGCCGGCTTCACATTCCCGGCATGGAATCAACAACGACGGTCTGCACCCAAACCGCACAGCGCATGCTCTGCGATTCGGGAGTAACGGCCGTGGTGATGGACAACGAGACGAGTTCAGCAAGCAGCCCCCACGACATCGCATCACGGCTGTTAAGTGAATCTCGGCGAGTGCTATGGGTCGGGCGTGAACACCGCACGGTGCCACCTCGATTGCGTCGAGCGTTGGAAGTCCGAGATCGACATTGTGCTTATCCGGATTGCCGAGTTGATGTCAGTAGATGTCATGCCCACCACGTTGTGGAATGGGAACACGGCGGATTGACCGATCTCGATAACTGCATCCTGCTATGCCAACGCCATCATCGGTCGGTACATGAGGGTGGAGCAACGATCGCGGCCGTCGGTCGTGATCCGCGAGCTGCTGGCTACTGGTCGATCAGTCCACCAAAGAGGCGACGATGGTAGGTATCTTCCACGGCAGCGATGTCAGCAGCCGACTAATGCGCGTGATCCCCTTCAGCCGATGCAATCGCATCGCGATCAGTCACGCCCGGAGTTCCCAGCTTGACGCCTGCGGGCAGCGCCACGTGCAAATCGTCGCAGTCGTCTACCGCCACAGTTCCGTGACGCACGACGAGCGAGAGCACATGCCCGCCGGTGGTTCTGTCATCGCTGAGGAAGTGCAAGTGATAGCCGGGAACTTCAACGCCCGCAGTCGCATCGGGGAATCGGAAGCCAAGCAATGTGCCACGAGCATTAGGCACATGCCACGTCGTCTGGTGAGCAACAACGTCCACAAGTGGTGGGTAGGGCGGTGTTTGGCGAGCAACACTGCGCAGGCCAATATCGTCAAAATCTCCGTCGATCCGCACTGCTACTACCGATGCATCGGGTGCGGCAAGGCTGTCGATCAGTGCAGTGAGGTCGTCCCACGCCATCGGCTCGTTGATCTCATGCGTAACGCTAGGGGTAAACATGCAGGCAACGGCAAATGGCGTGCGCGTGGTGGGCGGCACCTCACGCACTACCGTGTCGCTACCAGCCACCCACGCTGCACCATCAAGGATCATCAGCTCACCATCGAGCTTCTGAATCGTGCCGATACCCAGGTCGGCCATGCGCATGACTTCGGCCAGAGTGATGTCCGAGTCGTACTTACCCTGCAGCAGTGCGTCGATCGTGCCAGCCTGCACCACCTGATGCTCATGCACCGGGTCGTGATCAAAGCCCGCACGGGTCAGGGCACGAAGATGCAGCGCCCCGATGAGTCGGTCATCGACGATGTCGCGAGCCATCGCAGTACTCCCCTAGCAGCCAGGAAGACGGGCAGCGAGCCAGCCCACAATGGAGTCAAGGCCAATGCGCTCTTGTTCCATCGTGTCGCGATCGCGAACGGTCACGGCCTGATCGTCAAGAGTGTCAAAGTCCACGGTGACGCAGTACGGGGTCCCGATCTCGTCCTGCCGACGATAACGACGGCCAATTGCACCGGCATCGTCGAAGTCGACGTTCCAGTTCTTACGCAGTTCGGCAGCCAGGTCGCGCGCCTTCGGCGAGAGATCAGCATTGCGAGACAGCGGCAGTACAGCCACCTTCACCGGAGCAAGTCGCTTATCGAATCGCATCACTGTGCGGGTATCAACACCACCCTTAGCGTTTGGTGCCTCATCCTCGTCATACGCCTCGAGCATGAACGCCAGCAGAGCGCGAGTGAGTCCAGCAGCCGGCTCGATCACGTAGGGGAACCAACGCTCATTGGCTTCCTGATCGAAGAAGCTGAGGTCAACGCCCGAATGCTCCGAGTGAGTCTTCAGGTCGTAATCGGTCCGGTTGGCAATACCTTCGAGCTCAGCAAATTCCGAGCCACCGAAGTTGAAGCGGTACTCGATATCTACCGTGCGCTTGGAATAGTGCGACAGCTTCTCTTTGGCATGTTCGTAGAAGCGCAGGTTGTCGGGCGAGAGACCGAGGTCGAGGTACCAATCCCAACGCGTCTTGAGCCAGTATTCGTGCCACTCCTCATCCGTACCGGGCACAACGAAGAATTCCATCTCCATCTGCTCGAACTCGCGCGTGCGGAAGATGAAGTTGCCGGGCGTGATCTCGTTACGGAACGACTTACCCACTTGGGCAATACCGAACGGTGGCTTCTTCCGAGCGGTGCCAGCCACGTTCGCGTAGTTCACGAAGATGCCCTGGGCCGTTTCGGGGCGAAGGTAGTGAACGGACGCATCATCTTGCACCGGCCCCAGGTGGGTCGAGAGCAGGCCGTTGAAGTTACGCGGCTCAGTGAATTGACCCTTATTGCCACAGTTCGGGCAGTTGAGCCCAGCCAAACCACCCTCGGGGGCGCGGCCGTGCTTGGCCTCATACGCCTCGATCAAGTGATCTTCGCGGAAACGCTTATGACATGCGGTGCACTCCGTCAACGGGTCGACGAACGCTTCGAGGTGGCCAGAGGCAGCCCACACCTGTGGGGCCAAGATCACCGCAGAGTCGAGGCCAACGATGTCATCGCGGGATTGCACCATTGAACGCCACCACTGGCGACGAATGTTTTCCTTGAGCTCAACGCCAAGCGGACCGTAGTCCCAGGCGGAGCGAGTGCCACCATAAATCTCAGAGCAGGGGTACACGAACCCCCGACGCTTGGACAGGTTGACAACGGCATCGACGCGATCGAGGGCCATGATTATGTGCTCCATCCGGCTGGTATGTCGGCGAGAAGTATTCGGATTAATCCCAGCCTACTGGAACGTTTCGTAATGCCACTCCAGGGGCCGTCGCACGAATGGTCGATCAATCGCAATCACATCATCGAAAAGCTCACGTAGCACCGGCTCAGACTCGCGCGGGCACACCGGTACCGCAAACACCGTCGTAGCAGCACCGGCATCACGAAGCAGCGCACCCATCGCGCGCGCGGCCGTGCCGGTCTCAACTCCGTCATCAATCACAACGACTGTTCCACCAGCAATACCCGACGGAAGTTCGCCGCGGAATTCGTACAGCTCAAGCTCGGGAAGAAGACCCGTTGCCTGAGCTGCTTTCGCGACGGGCACGCCACCGGGTGCGATCGCGATGAGAACGCATTCAGCAGTCAGCCAATCAATCAGCAGTGGCGCAAGTTGTTCGCCAGCATCGGCGAAATCACGAAACCTCATGTCAGTTCAACAATTCATCTGGTGATTGCGCGATCATGCTGACGAAATCGGTCACGCCGTTTTCAGATCGTGAGGTGAGTACCTCAAAGGCTGACGCTTCATCCGCGGCCGACTGTAAGAACACCGCACGAAGTTTGATCTCATAGTTTCCCAAGGCACGCCGATAGCTACCGACATCGGTCCACTCATGGGCCAACACCAGCACCTGCGCATCGTCCACAGCGCGTCCAACCCAGCCACGGATGAAGCCGGGACGCCCGGAAAAAAGTTCGAGTACCTCACGGGCTTCTGTCAGGGCGGCATCAAGAGTTGGCAAGCCCACGATCGGCAGCCGGTGACGCGTGAGAACTAGCACTCCCCCAACCTACGCTGCTTCACACGATCTGACGTAAGGTGAGCCCGTGCCAGAGAGTAAGCGTCACCCCGCGAGGCGGCCAACACAGCGTTCGGCCAAGCCGTCACATAAGCCTGCATCATCGGCGAATAGCTCTTCAAAGGGCGGATCAAAGAACGGATCCACAAGCGCACGCAGCACCTCATATGCACCTGGCTGGCGCGGATCGCTCGAGCGAGCAAGTGTCGGGCCGCTGTTCTTCCTCAATACATTGCCACGGCTACTGGTGCCAGTAATGCTAGGCATCTTCATGATCATGGGTTTGGCGATGCCATGGCACTGGACGGGCATTCTTCTGCTCATCCCCGCGGTATTCCTCACCTGGTTGATGCTTTTGTCCTGGCCGCTGCTGTCTACCTGGGGCAAACTGTCTCGGCTGGGCGCAATCGTAGGCTTGGTCCTGGGCTGCGTGCTGCGCGTTACCGGCCACCTGTAGCCCAGCCACCTGTAGCCCAGCCACCTGTAGCCCAGCCACCTGTAGCCCAGCCACAAACTAATACCGCGTGACAAAACTGATATTGACAATCGTTTTCATGTAGGGGCACACTCACACCGTGGCCCTGGTACTCGCGATCTGCACGGTGTTTTCCACCGCACTCGGTGGCGTCGTGGCATTGCGATCCCGCGATCGAATGCACCTGGTCTTGGGGCTGTCCGCGGGCATCCTGCTCGGGCTCGTCGCCTTTGATCTGCTCCCCGAGGTCTTCCGACTGTGGGCAACCACCTCGGGTGCCGATCAGAAAGTGCCATGGACGATGGTCGCCTTCGTCGGTGGATTCTTAGTACTTCATGTCATCGAGCGAGCCGCCGGAATGCATGAGCCTGCAGATCACGATTACGGCGACCATGCTCATGATCTCGCCGGATCCCTCGGGGCACTCGGGCTCATTGGTCATTCGCTGCTCGATGGCTTGGCCATCGGCTTGGCGTTTCAAGTGAACTCAGCTGTCGGATGGACGGTCGGTATCGCTGTGCTCGCACATGATTTCGCCGACGGGTTGAACACCGTCACGATGATGCGCAGGGCTGGCCACAACCGTCGTCGCGCCATGATCGCCCTCGCGTTGGACGCACTGGCGCCTATCGTCGGTGTTCTGCTCGCCGGCCTGATCAGCCCATCAGATCAACTCCTGGCCATTTACCTCGGCGCATTCGCCGGATTGCTCACGTACCTCGCCACCGCAGACATCCTGCCCGAAGCCCACGCACACCATCCGTCGCGCATCACGCTACTCATGACCGTACTTGGTGTTGCGTTTATGTACGTCGTCTCGGTTTTGTCGTGAGCAGAGTTTTATCGTGAGCAGAGTTTTATCGTGAACACCCCAATCCGTCGCAATACCAAACAGCGCGCGGCCATTTCTGAGGTCGTTCAGAGCTTGTCGAACTTTCATAGCGCCCAAGACATTCACGCTGAACTGGCCAAACGTGGGTCCACGGTCGGCCTGAGCACCGTGTATCGCGCCCTTGCTGCCATGGCCGCCGATGGTGATGTCGACACTCTGCTGCGCGATGATGGTGAAACCCTCTACCGCCAATGTGCAGACGCGGCCCACCATCATCACTTGGTCTGCCGGCAGTGTGGCGCGACCGTCGAGGTGGATGGGCCAACCGTCGAAACCTGGACCCAGCGCATCGCTGCGGAACATGATTTCGATGATGTAAGCCACACGCTAGAAGTCTTTGGCCGCTGCGCTCAGTGCCGCGCGCAGGGTTAGCGCCAGCGCTGTTCTCAATAAGTCAGCTACTCATAAGCATTGCTGGGCGCAGGGATCGCAGTGACGGTATCGGCTTGAACATGGGCGATTGCCGTCTCACTTTGAGTGCCGCCCCCTGGTACCCAATGCCCCACCACCGTGACCCACGAATTAGTCGCCGGTGTTGGAGCCGGTGATGAGGCCGGTGATGAGGCCGGGTCAGCAGCGAGAACCAGAATCTTCGTAACCGTCGCGTCCGCTGCACAACAGGTCAGGGTTAGTCGCGTCACGTACCAGC
>CANGPO010000059.1 GCA_947455705.1 Actinomycetota bacterium
CAGCTGCCAACGCCTGAGGCAATCTCACACCCATACGCCGTAAAGCCTTGCAGCACAGTGGATTTCGAGGTGCAGATGAAGTGTCAGGTGGGTGAGACCCGCGCCGAGGCCACTAGATCATTCTTGAGGATAAATTGAGTAAATATTCTCGCAGGTGCGCGGTGCTGTGCACATAAGTGATCAAGAAATTTATTAATGATCATGCCTTTTCAGTATTAATTACTCCCGTCCAATAGGTAATACGGGTGAATAACTTCTCCGTCCGCTCAAATTCCGTATTTGGGGAATCTGGGCACCGTACCTTGCTTAGTGTCGGTGCTCACACCGTCTGGCGTGCTGTTGGACGAAGACGTTGTTGATCTCGCGCCGCTAGTGCAACGTCAACATCGAGTCAGGAGGGGAAGGCGCCATGACTGATATGCATGAGCACGTTGATTTCCCCCTGACTCGCGAGGTTTCACCGCCACCGCTGCCACCGCAGCGAGGATCCTCGTCTCCCGCTACCGAGGGCAGATCGGCCCGAGCCACAGCCGCGGATCGCGCCATCGGGCAGCCGACAAGTGATCGTCGTCTGGCGGATCGTCGTCGTGGAGATCGACGCATCGCACAACTCGTAGCGGGTATCGATTTCGAGGTTGATCGCCGAGCCGGTGATCGTAGGCAGGTGCACTTCGTTTCGGCTGAAGAGCTCAACGAACGTCAACGCGTCAGGCTCGACGCCATTCGATTCAAGGCCTTGAGTGATTCGATCCGGCGGCCGCGCGGCTCGATGAAAACCTTCGTGCGAGCGGCGATCATTGGCGACGCCATCATCGGCGCAGTGGCGAGCATCGCCATCGAGTATCACATTGAAGCGAGCCTACTTTCGCTGTTGCTGTGCCTGCTGGCCTGGCCGCTCACGATTTGGGCGTCGCGTGGCTATGAGGAGCGCTTCTTCGGCGACGGCCCGCAAGAGTTTCGACTTGTACTCGTCGCAGCGGTCACTCTGCTGTCAGCAATCTGCGTTATCGCTGTCATCTTCAAAGTGGACTTCCCGCGAAGTGTTCTCCTGACGTTGATGATCACGGCGGCCGTCACGTTGATCTGGCGCTATGGCCTTCGTCAGTTCATGCATTCGCGTCGGCGTCGTGGTTTGGATATGCATCGGGTGCTGCTGGTCGGGCATGAGTCAGCCGTGGCCGAACTGGCGGAGGCCCTCGGTCGCGAGCAATACCACGGACTTCACGTGGTGGGCGCATGTGTTCCAGCGGGTGTGCACTCCACTGGACGCGGTGTTCTCGATGAATCCCTGATCCTTGGCTCGTTCAGTGAGATCCAACTCGTCGCTGAGGCAGCCTCCGTTGACGCTGTTGCTGTGTTGTCGTGCCCTGAGTTCGACGGATCGGCACTGCGGTCGTTGGTCTGGCAGCTTGAGCCGCTCAACGTTGACTTGATGGTGGCACCGGCTGCCGTCGAAATCGCCGGCCCGCGCTTGAGCGTACGTCCAGCAGCCGGGTTACCGTTGCTGCATCTCGATTCGCCAGAATTGTCGGGCGTCCGTCGCGCGATGAAGGAGCTAGGCGATCGGCTCGGCGCTTTGGCGCTGGTGCTTGGGCTATCACCCCTACTGCTTGCCGCCGCCCTTGCGATTCGCTTTGATTCCAAGGGCCCAATCTTGTTCCGGCAGAAGCGGATCGGGCTGGACGGCGAAGAATTCACCATGTTCAAATTCCGTTCGATGGTGCCCGACGCAGAGGCGCGACTCGCCGAGATCGCGCACCTCAACGAACATGATGACGCTCGCCTGTTCAAGGTCAAGGACGATCCGCGCATCACCCGCTGTGGCAAGTTCATGCGTCGTTACTCGATCGACGAGTTGCCACAGCTGTTCAATGTGTTGATCGGTGACATGTCGTTGGTAGGTCCGCGTCCACCACTGCCGTCTGAGGTTGCTCTGTACGCCGAGATGACGCGCAACCGCCTTCGTGTGAAGCCAGGGCTTACCGGCCTGTGGCAGGTAAGCGGACGGTCGAATCTGACGCCAGAAGAGTCGGTGCGACTAGACCTTCGCTACGTCGAAAACTGGTCGCCCACACTCGATCTGATGATCCTGTGGAAGACCTTCCGTGCCGTTGTCGGCAAAGATGGCGCGTACTAGCCGCGCCTGCTCGCCGAGTCGTTTTATGCCGAGTCGCGTTACCGATCGTCTTTAGCCGACGGGTGAGGCGACCTGATAAACCTCGAGATCCCAGAAGACAACGAGCGGTAGACGATTGATCGCGGCGATAGCGGCCTCGGCGTCTTCGGCATTGACGTCTAGCCAGACCTTGTCGCGTGGGGTTGAGATGCGAACCGTGTTGAGGATCCCCTCAGCGGCCAGAGCGTTAGCCGCAACGCCTTCCTCGGGCACCATCGCCGTCACATCGTCCTGATTCGTTCCGGGCTTGAACGTCGCGACGACCATGAACTTATTCATGCTGTTCTCCTACGTAGGTGTGGCGGGACTGCGTCTGATGGGGATTGCGTCTGAGGGGGGCTGCTCGCGGAGAGCCAACAGTGGTTATTTAACGACGCGACGTTCCATGTTGGGGATGCCGGGCGTGGTGTCGTTGATAGCCCAACTGATGATGACCTCGGGGCTGATTCGAAAGCGCGGCGAGCCGTCAGCCTCTTCGACCGTCACCGAGCCCATGATCTTCAAGCCGCGTGGGCTCCACGGATCCATCGACGCTAGATCGTCGATAACGACAGTGGCCTGTGGGTTTGCCAGGATGTTGCGGTAGCGAACTGTATGGGTGATATCGAAGCCGCCGGAGACGATGTCGTCACCATCGACGGAGAAAACCACCGGTACAACGTCGGGCTTCCCCGTCGGAGATGCTGATGCGAAACGCATGAGCGGCTGGGTGGCGAGGTAGGCGAGTTCAGCGTCAGTGAATGTGCTCATGGCAGATCCTTAGGTGATGGGTGCCGTGCACCGTTGAACGACTGCGCTAACCCTAGTGCGTGGGGATGCAAAGTTTGCCAAAGAGGGTGGAAATGACGAACCGGCCACCGCCCCACGTGTGAGGGCGGTGGCCGGTTCGGTAGATCTCGTGCTTAGCCCGCCAGCAGTGCGGTGGCTGAGCCAATGAGGAACAGCGCGGCCAGAGCGATCAACGCGATTCGGTCGATGCGCTTTGCCTTGTCTTCTTGGCCGTTGGATGCGAATCGGTACACGATTGCGCTTTCCAGCAGGGTCAAGAAGATGACGAGGTAGCTGAGCAGATAGATCTTGTCGATGGCGACGAAGTATCCAACTCGTGGCAGCTCGGCAACTGCCGCATCGTGCATCAATACTGCAGAGATGAGTGCAGTAACGGTGAGCAGGAGTCGAGCATCCAAATGACGCGGTGGGATCAAGAAAGCGAGCAGGGTGATCGCCATGATGATCAGCACCGGTAGGACGATCTTGATGACGCGAGTGGGATCCGGTCGAGAAATCGTGAAGGAGAAGTCCGCCTCCGAGAAGGTGGCTGGTGCCTTGGATGCCGGGTCACCAAAGTTGGTGTTGTAGACGTCCTTGCCAACCGTGGCGCCCAGATCCGTAACGTCCCAGCCGCCGGGGGAGATGACGGTCGGTCCGGAAGTGAGGCCATCGGTGACGTTGTAGACCAACTGTGATTCGTCGTATTTGTTGTCTTCAATCAACATGTGTAGCCGGTATCCGGTCTTGGGATACGAGGAGAAATCGAGGCGCTGAACGAACTTCGTCTGAATATGCCAGCCCTGGTAGTGAACCCCAGTTGCGTCCACGGTCGGCTCTTCATAGGTGGGGACGATCTTTGCGGCCCAGGCTTCGGTCTGGTTCACGAAGTCATAGGTTGCGGTCGGATCGATATCGCCTTTCCAGCGGAACCACATGTAGAAGTCTGCTTCGTATGTGTTCGTGGCGAGGTCGACGTTGAGAAGTTGGTTCATGTAGATGCCGACGTCAACCTGTTCTGGCGTACCGTCCGCTGCCTTAGCGATCGCCGGACGCATTTTCGCGGGCGCAGCCTTCGTAGCGGGGGAGGCTTGTGCCGCGTTGAGGCTGAGCAAACTCGCAGCCGCAAACAGAGCGGCAATGACCGCGGTGATGATAAGGGTGAAACGTCGGATTTGTTTAAACATGCCGACGAACGTATCGAACATAGGCTTGGGCTCGTGCCACTCGCTGCGGCAGCGTGATCAAGCTCTGAGCGTCCTTGAGGTTCTCTTGATCCAGCGCTCGTGCCGAGCCGTAATCTCATGCATGGGCGTCGACATGTAATCTCGATGCGAATTAGGGGCCTATTGCCCGATTTGTCTATTATGATGTGATCATGAACAATATGAACACTCCATCACCGAAGACTCCAGTAGATGCCGTGTCACAAGCGGTTACCGACATGGCCGCTCGGTTTGCAGCGCTCGGGGTTATGCCAACCCCTGGCCAAACGGTTGCCGATATCGGCCAGGATTCGGGGCTGGTCGGCTTTGCCCTGATCCGTCACGTCGCCGACGCATCGTGCATCACGGTCCGCCCAGCGGCGGCGCACGACGGTGCACGTGAGCTCTCAGCGCAGATCGGCGTGCAGGATCGGGTCACCTTGCGTCCCCTCGATGACGCGGCTCTGGATTTCGAGGCAGACAGCCTCGACGTTGTGCTCGTCGACGAAAGTGCTGAGCGACGAAGCGATGCGCAGTTCGCCGCCGTCTTAGAAAACCTTCGTCGCGCAATTCGCCCGGGGGGAGTGCTCTACATCTCGAGTTCCAGCCGAGTCGACGATGAGCTCGCCTCGATGCGATCACTTCTCATCGCCGCTGGCTTCGACGATGTATCGCAAGCCCCTAGTGGGAGTTTCGTACTTCGTCGCTTCGCCCTGAGTTCTGTGTAATCGAGAGATCAATACCTTACGAAAGTTATTGCTACTGTAAGGATTTCGGCGCTTCTCGGTTTGCTCAAGTTGCCTGTTATATCGATTGTGATGGCGCTGCCCATGGTTGGTTTGCCATACGTGTGTCGTCACACGGAGACAACCAATCCGAAGGGCACCTCCATGCGCCAAAATCACTACCGAGCGCCCGTGCGCGCAATCGCGGCTGCATCAGCGGTTGGGCTACTAACCTCACTCACGATCGTGATCAGTTCAACCTCTGCCAGCGCCACCGCTGCGGCCGACGGAGCTGTGGACGCGACGTACACCACAAATATTGGCGGAGTTACCAGTGTGGCTGGTGGTCTTGACGATGTCCTTACGTCGGCCACCCAGTCAGATGGCAAGGTGCTCATCGGTGGGTTCTTCACCACGGTTGGCACCTACACCTACCCGACCGACACTGCCGTCTACCCGGGGGCGCCGCCGAACACTCCGCTACAAGGTGGCGAGTTGGCCCGCCTCAACGCTGATGGCACGCTCGACCAGGCTTTCTCGACCAACCTCGGTGCAGGGTTCAATGATGGTTCGGTCAGGGCGATTGCTGTTCAGCCGAATGGGCAGATTCTCGTCGGTGGCTTGTTCAGCCAAGTCAATGGAGTGCCAGCAAATCACCTTGCTCGTTTGAACGCTGACGGAACACTCGACACAAATTTCATTTCGTCGTTGGGGACAGGCTTCAATGGCGGTTCAGTTCGTGCAATCAGCGTGCAGTCCAACGGCGCCATTGTCATAGGTGGCCTTTTCACTGACATCAACGGAACTCCGAGTAACCACCTCGCGAGAGTGACCTTCGATGGTGTTCCCGATACCGCCTTCACCGGCCGACTTGGTACGGGCTTCGACGGAACTGTCGATGCGATCGCGCAGGATGCCGACGGAAACCTGCTTGTGGGTGGCGGATTTTCCACCATTGATGGTGGTGGTGGCGCTGCTCTTGCCCGCCTAGGCGGGAACGGAACTCCGGATGTGACATTTGGTGGCGCCGATATCGCCAGCGCGACGCCGACCACTGAGGTTTACTCGATCGTTGTTCAAAGCTCAGGCAAGATCGTGATCGGGGGTCACTTCGACACGATCGACACAGTGGCGAGTAAAGGGCTGGCACGTCTCAACAGCGATGGTTCACTCGATACGGCATTCAGTGCAGCGACTGGCAGTGGATTCGCCGATCCAAACAATGCGTACTCGTGGGTTCACTGCATCGCCCAAGAATCCGATGGCACGCTCTTGGTCAGCGGCGATTTCACTGATGTGAATGGGGTTGCCTCTGGCCCAGTTGCGCACCTGTCGGCAGACGGACAGATCCTCACCGGTTTCTCGGGTACAGGCTTTGCGCAAACAACGCAGTTCGTAACCTTGAGCGTGAACACCGTTACGGTCAAGACCGACGGTAATGCTTTCGTTGGCGGTACCTTTACCGCCATCGGCAGTGACCCGGCGGCAAATGCGGCGGCGTTGATCATCGATCATAAGCCGGTGATCACCTCGGTCAGTCCGTCGTCAACGTCGACGGTAGGAAGTACTGGCACCGTCACGATCACTGGTTCGAATTTCACTCGCGCAACCGCAGTGACTTTCGGTGGCACCTCGTCCACCTTCTCTGTCACCAACGACACGACAATCGTTGCCAACGTTCCCGTACGTGGCCCAGGGACGGTCGACGTCGCGGTCACCAATGGCGTTGGAACGACAGTAAAGACCGGCGCGTTCTCGTACGTCGATTCAACTGCGCCGGTTGTTTCATTGACGGGCCCGACATCAGTCTTCGCGATCTCACAGGCCATCGCATTGAGTTGGTCTGCAACTGACGCTGGCGGATCTGGGCTCACCGGTCATTACGCTGTACTCGATGGGTACGGCTCAGCGGTATCTGGTTCGTTAGTGTCAGAGATCTACATCGATGACACCACAGCTAGGCGGGCCACAGTAAGTGTTCCGACGGCTGCGGATTACTGCCTAGGAACTAAGGCGGCGGCATGTGCCCCTGGACTTGGTTTCCGCATCTGCTTCACCGCAGCAGCCGACGACCATAGCGGCAATGTTGGTTACTCACCACGTCGCTGCACGAACATGCCATTCGATGATCGCAGCTTCACACGTAGCAAGGCCTCAGATTGGACGCGCACAACAGCCGCAGGCTGGCTAGGTAAGACAGCCTCCGGCGCCACCAAGAAGGGTGCGTTCCTGGCCACTTCCGGAAATGTGACCGTCCGTCAGTTAGGTCTCGTTGCATGGAAGTGCCCTGCATGTGGCTCGGTCAATGTTTATGTCGGCAGTGCCAAGGTTGCGTCGATCTCGTTGGTTAAGTCCGGTGCTGGTGCTCGCTCGTTGATCACCTTGCCGGCCTTCGCTGCGCTCAAGACCGGCAAGGTCAAGGTCGTCGTCACCTCTTCGGGCAAGACAGTGAAGATTGACGGTATCGGCATGACGAAGTACTCCGGGTTGAGTTAACACCGAGTACGTCTTCCAACGGCTAGCGAACGATCAGCAGGTGGCTGACATCCGGAGCATCCGGTTGTCAGCCACCTGCTGCGTTGAGGTCTTGGTACTTTCACTGCTGATAGCGTTCTGAACGTCAATCGAAGTGCTGATGCAGGAGGCAGTTAGTGGCTGAGTTAGGCCAGGATACGTTCGCTGAATTCATCGGCGCGACGGTCGAGCGTCTCGAATCAGGCCGAGCTCAATCTCAGCTGACGATCGGTGCGAACCATCTCAACCCTCATGGCACAGCTCACGGCGCGGTTCTCTACTCGCTGTCTGGGGTGGCGATCGCAGCGGCGATTAATGACGAGCAGACAAGTGGAATCGTGTTTTCTGCTTCGATCGATTACCTCGCGCCTTCCCGTGACGGTGATCTTCTCGTAGCGGAGGCTGTTGTTGACGAGGATGCGCCCAATCAATGGACCGTCGCGGTAACGATCACGCGACCATCGGATGGTGTCGTCGTGGCAACGGCGACGGCTTCAGCCAAACTGCGTCCACGTAATTCCGCCAACTAGTTGGTCAGCGCGTTTTCCGAGTCCGCCGACTTTGGCGAGGCGTCGTCACGTTCGCCTGTCGGGAGTTTCGGGTAACGAATGTCGTGCTTAAGCACGAAGTACCGCGCCGCGAGGAAGGCTGCGAGAACAAGCCCGAGCATGAGCGAAACGAGCCACGGGGATTGTTCATGTTCGTTGGTGAGCCACAGTAGGCCGAGCAGAATCAACGCACCGATGACTGCGACCTCTTCGTAGAGTTCACCTCGGAATTGGGCGTGCTCGCGGCCTGATACGACGTCCGTGAGAATGCCGCCACCAGCCACACTCATCGCAGCGCTAATCGGCACCCAGATCAAGGGTGCGCCAACGATGATGGCTATCGCGGCACCATTCAAGGCAATGATCGAAAAGCCAATCACATCAGCATTTGTCGCGAACCACTCCGCACGAAGAACCGAACTATCCCTGTTCGACACTCGGTTCACAATTGCGACGACAGCGACGGCCGCAAGCACGATCCAGATATCGGTCGTGTTGTAGGACAGGTAAATGGGGAAGCGCGAACCGCCGAGCAATACGTCGCGAAGAACACCACCACCCAGTGCCGTCAAACTCGCCAGCACAACCATTCCCCACAGACGGTAGCCGAGGCGCAACGCGACCAGTGCACCTGAAATTGCGGCAGCGAAAATACCGAAGCTCAGCAAAATGACATACGGGACGGAGGTTCTTAACCCGTTGACGTAGTGAGTTGTGACCGGGGTAAGAAACATTTGTCGGCCCGAGTTGGTCAACGTGGCGTTGTAGATCTCATGAGTCCATAACCCTTCGGCCAACTCGGGCGGCAACGACGGGAAGCCAAGGCCGTCCTTGATCTCGTACCGCTCCAAATCGAGGTATCCGAACTCAGAACCCAGCAGGGGTAAGACGGATTCAAGTTGCCGCACCTGTGACGATCTGTCGAGTTTGTTGTTGTGCTCGAGAACGATTTCTACAGTCGATGTTGGGTGCTTTGCAGCCCACGACCAACCGTCATTGAGGCCCTCTAAGAGTGCGACGAGGGCGCTGCGGAAGGCAGGGTCCTGCAGGCGCGATTCATCTACGTACAAGCCGTCCTCGATATTGACCACGCCATAGTCACGGGGATTGACGGTGAAGACGGTTAGCCCGAGGTCGTGGGCCTGCCAATACTCATTGAATGACGATCCCCAAATGCAGTCCGCGTTGTCGTCGACGAGGTTGCGGATGTTGTCGTCGACGGGATTCACAAACTGCGGAGAACCGCCATCGTCGAAGAGTTTGTCGAGCATTGCTCTGACGACGGGTTGCCGGTCGGGGCTAACCGCGATTCGAGCGCCACGAAGTTTATTCGCTGAATTGAATCCTGCCTTGGACCGACAAAGAAGTACTGAGTCAGCCTGTTGGAAAATCTGCGCGATGTTGACGTAGCGCTTGCCGTTGACAGAGGCTTTTTGGGCTTGAGCCATGCTCGCCTCGGCGACGTCAGCTTGGCCACTGCGCAGGGCCTTGAAGGGATCGGTTGTGGCCGAGCCAGCGATGGTGTGAACGGTTAAGCCGCGTTCTGCGAAGAAGTTCTGGTCGGTGGCGACGTAGTAGCCGGCGAATTGCGCTTGATCGAACCATTTAAGTTGGACGCGCAGATGGTTGTCAGTGTTGGCGGAGGCATTGCTGGTCAGTGCGGAGCCGAAGAGGGTTACGAAACTTGAAGCAGCTGCGATGGCAATAGCGATGATCTCTAGGCGCAGCAGGCGGGGGCGCGCGACGTACATCTGCGTTCACCCTTCACCAGCAGAGTTGATCAAGCACTCGAGATTTGATCAATCTTATGGTGACGCCGGTTGGGATTGCTGTGCTTACTGCCCCGTTGGAGCAGTGCAGTCGAGCCTTGTTCAAGGCGCGGGGTTTAGGACGCAGGGTTTACGGCGCGGCCTGGGTCGTGCAGGTGTTGTTCGGGCACGGGGTGAAGGAAGCCTCGGCTGGCTGGGCCAGGACGATGGCGCCTGCGGTAACGACGGTGGTGAGTAGGCCGACAATTCCTGCCTTGGTGGACTTACGCATCGGGGGGCTCCTTAACCAGTTCCGCTGAGCCGAACGTCGACTCGACTGACAAGGGTTGTTTCGGTGGCTAGTGGTGCGACCGTTAGCCACATCACCCGATTGCCGCATCGCTGAGCCGATCGTCACCCGTGCGGGCTATCAATGAGGGCCTACTCTCTCCTGAGCCTCAAGGTGATCGTCGGATTCGGGATACTGGTCGACATGACAGATTCACAGGTTGCCGACGAGCAGGTAGCTGACGAAACCGACTGGAATCGGTTTGGGCAGCGGATTGCACTTGCCGTGTACGGCACGCTCACCGTGCTCGGAGTGCTCGAAGCAACATCGTTCGACGAGCCGTCTCTGACCGTGCCCATCGTGATCCTTACCGTCGTATCCACCTCGATTGCCATTGTGCTCGCACACGCCTGGGCTACCGTGATGAGTAATCGGATCGTGTTTCGTGACCGTCTTACGTCGGCGAGTTTCGCTGAAGAGCTCAGATTCGCCGCTGCGTTCTTGATTCCCACGGTGCTTGCCGTCGCTGTGTTCGTCGTGGCCGCTACGTTCCTTTCTGTGCGCTCATGCCTATTGAGCGCGGAGGGTGCGCTGATTGTGCTGCTGTTCATCTTCGGATTCGGTGGCGCCAAACGCACCGGCGCGAGCATTCCCCGTTGCATTCTGATCGGGCTTCTCGACGTGGCCGTTGGCGTAGCGATCGTTGAGATCAAAGAATTACATTCGTTCTTCGTTCACTGAGGCGCTCGTCATCTGCGTCCTTGGAGCCATAGGCATTCAGGGTGGCTGCAATTCACCGCGGAAAATCGACGTAAAGTGTTACCCATGAAGACCGCGGCAATACTGACTCTTGCAGGAGTCTTGGCCGTTAGCTCTGGACTCGCCGCGTCGTATGAAATCACTCGAGATCAATCACATGTGGTCTCGGCCGCTCCACGTGGTACATCACCTACGGTGCAGTCTGATTCTGTGCGCCAGGTTTTCGGAGATGCTGCTCGCTCAGGTACTCCAAAGCCCACCGGTCCAGTTCGAGACAACGCCGCCGCCAGGCCGCGCGTAGGTGTCTCCCAGATGCGCAAACAGGTTGATGGGCATCCGGTCATCTATGTGACCTTTGATGACGGTCCGTCCCTGACACATACGCCATCGATCTTGGACATTCTTGCGCGACATCACGCCAAGGCGACGTTCTTCGTCGAGGGCCGCTTTGCCCATCGATATCCGCAACTCGTTGCCGCGGAGCTTGCAGCTGGGCACAGCGTCGGCAATCACACGTGGAGCCACCCGCATCTACCCACGCTGAACGAGACAGCCGTCCGCTATCAGCTCACGTCAACGCGTTCGTACCTTCGATCACTCGGTGCGAACGCAATGTGCGTCCGACCGCCCTTTGGCGAATCCAGTGCCATCGTCCACCGCGTTGAGTCGACGATGGGGATTCACGAGTACCTATGGACGACAGAGACTAAAGACTGGACGCACTCGACCGCCGCGGTGTCTCTCAAGCGGGCTTTGCTTGGGCTCCGGCCGGGTGCCATCGTTGTGTTTCATGACGGGCAAGCCAGCGGATCAGCACAAACAGTGGCGGCCGTCGATGAGTTTCTCACCCGCGCCGACTCTCAGGGTTACGTCGCCCTAGCTCTGCCCTGTTAACTCTGCCCTGTTGGCTCTGCCTTGTGGAGCGCAGGCTCGGGCGACAGCATGGCCAGCGCTAGACCACCTCGATTAGCTGAACCAGCCATTGATTTTGATGACGCTGGCAGCGGCTGTGATCAACGCCACCACGCCGAGGTAGAGCAGTACCAAGCGCACATCGCGTAGATAACACTTCGTTCGGGTTAGCCCGGCCTGGTGTGCCTTCCAGTAACCGACGAGGCCAAGTGCGGCAAAGGCTAAGACCGCGAATGGGCCCAAGATCCAACCGAGCAGGCCCACGGTCGTATAGATACAGAGGCGAAGCGGATCAAAGGACGCCCCGTCCGGGACAGAGTTGGTGGACGCCTCAGGCAGCGGTTGTCCGGGTATGGGCCGCTCGGGAATTCCTGCCGGGCCAGTTGCGCCAGTGGAGGTACTCATGGTCGTGACTCCAATCGCAAATCCGTAGCTGCACGTCGATGGGCTGTAGATAACCGTTGCTCAGAAAGCTGTGGCCACGCTTGAACCGCACAAAACGGTGCGCACTGGTCCTGTTGTGTGCTCTTACTTCCCACATGGACACAGCACTGAGTAAGTCGTTCTTCAATCATCGTGTTCATATCCATGAAGGGCTTGATGGTGATGCGCTTGACTCGTTCGGCCATCATTCGGCGAAGTTTGGTGCGTCCACCTGGTAGACCGAGTTTTGCCGTTGCCGTGAGCAGAGATCCGATACCGAGATCGCATGCCTCACACACGTCTTTCCATAACGACATTACTTCTGGGTGGCTCAGGCTGCTCTGCTCACTAAGTAGCCCCATCAGGGATTGTTGGACCGCAATACGCAATTCGCGCGGTAACTCCTGATCGGCCACGCGATTGGAGATAAGACCCAGGTGCTCCTTGAGCCGATCTTGCCCGATGATGGCAACCAATGAACGCCACTCACCGGAGTCGTTGCGGAGCATGTAGCCAACACTGGCGCAGTGCGGATGTGAGCACGGGAGGGCGGTGAGATCGTTCCACGTAACAACTCCGCGCGTTTGTGGGGCAAGCCGCGACAGCACTCCGGTGTTTGTGAGTCGGTTCATCGCATCGAATGGCTGCGCTCGACCGGAACCGAACACGGGTTGGATCGCCACTCCACCTACGTACGGGGTGTTGAGAGCAAGCATGACCACGTCGCCGATTTCGTCATCGTTGACCCCGAGAGTGGCAGTCATCGTCAGAGTCGTGAAAATCCCTGCATCCGAGAGCCGTTCGATGGCCAGATGCTTCATCGCCGTCAGATCACCACCCCGATGGTGACGGGAGGATTCGGCTCGCAATCCATCAAATTGAAGATAAACCTCGACGCGATCCTGATGACGCTTTAACAGGTTGATCAGGTTGTCGTCGCGGGCAATCAGCAGGCCGTTGGTGTTGATGAGCGTCCGAACGATGTTTCGCGAGGCGAGTTCGTCCAAGAGCTGCGGCAGTTGTGGATGCAGAGTCGGCTCGCCACCGCTGAGCATCACGACATCCAGTCGACCATTTTCACGAGCAAGACGTTGATCGACGTTAGCGAGTACGTGCTCGAGCGGAACGACGCCGGACAGGTCGGGGGCTGAGGCAGTAAAGCAGGTGGGGCACTTGAGATTGCACTCTTCGATGATGTCTTCGAGCAGGATGCAGGTGTGCTGGGTTTGCATCTCACCAAGGCCAAGCAGGTATGCCTGTGGGATGGGGTCGTAGTTCCCGGGCGAATCCGGCACATGCCATTTTGTGGGGGCCGTCCATTGCTCAAGGTACGACAGGATTTCTGGGTTCTCCTCATACATGGTGCGAATGAAGCCGTGAGTTGGACAACCACGCTCAAGCCAGACGCGACCGTCGCGTTCGACGAGCCAACCGGAGAGTCGACGTACGTCGGCTAGTGAGTTACTTCGTGGATCGACATGACATTGCGGGCAGAAGGCCGTGACGTAGCGGATGATGCGATCACCACGTAACGGCATACCCTGACCCCACGTGAGTGACGTTGGAGTGTCGACTCCAGGTTCAATTGCCTGAACCACTGAAGCTCCCGATGATGATGCCGTAACACGCTCCGACACACGTCAGGGCAAGTCCGCAGCCGATGAGAAGTCCCATGTAGATGCTGCGCGGTGTGGGGTTCACGTCATCACGTGACCGTCGTAAACCGACACCGCCGATGACAACCCCAATCAGCGGGACAAGCACGATGAGCCAGCCCAGATTTGGCGAGGTGGAGGACATCGCTGAGGACAACAGTCCGAGGAAGAACGGCGAGATCAATGAGGTAACTGCGCCGCCAATAAACACCCATGCCCAAACGACGCCATTGCGGTAACGCTTGGCGGGCGGCTCGGCCGCAATGTCGTAGGGGGTTGGGTAGGTTGGCGGGCCGTCGTCGGAATTCAGTTCAGTAAGTGGTGGAACGAACTCGGGCCCTGCGGGTGGCTGCGGTGGCAGGTTACCTACATCGTTCGGTTCCTCAGGTGGTTGCGAATTCATGATTGTCCTTCCTCGTATGTGCCGGATGGAAGAGATCGCGATACACCCCGCGTCGTACGCCTTGGGTTACTCGCCACATCAACACTGGTGAAACAATCAAGAGGAACACCTGAGATCCGGTCAGCCCGAGATAGTTCGTGGGGTTTGCCCGCGTGAATTCAACGAAGAATCTGAAGACTGAGTAGCAGGCAAGGAATAGCACGAACACTTCACCAGGGGCGGTGATGCGGTAGCCGAACTTCGTGATGAGGACGAACGCCAGGAGAAGGAAGGCGATCTCGTACAGCATGGACGGATGCATCGGCACCCCCTGAACGCAGCCGGGACAGTCCGGGATTTTCGCCGTCGTCGCCGGGTCGACAGTGACACCCCATGGAAGTGTCGTTGGTCGGCCCGGAGCTTCGGTAAGAAGGCAGCCAATCCGTCCAATGGCCAACCCGAGTGCGACTGCCGGCGCAAACATGTCGCCGGTTCGATTGGGGTAGCCGCTGATTCTCTTTCCGATCACGGCACCGATGTAGGCCCCGGACAGGCCGCCAAGAATGGTGCGTCCACCGTAGAGCCAGACGGTACCCAAGGCGCTGAGTCCGTGGTCGCTGACTTGATCGAGCAAACTCGATGTGCGGGCTCCGATGGCACCGCCGATCACTATCCCTGCCAAAACGGCGAACAGCCGTTCATCCCAGGTGCCGCGCTTGGTGCATTCGCGAAGGAAAATCAGCAGACCAACGATGAGTCCGAGGCCAACGAAGACCTCGTGACTGGGGATATCAAGCCCTGCGAGAGTGAACAAGATTGGATGCATCTTGACTCCCATGTACTAGGTGGATGACCCAGCGTGGCCGGTGGTCCCACTGTATCGACGTCACCGGCACAGGTGATCAAGACGATGAAAATTGTCCAAACGGCCTACATCATCGTGGCGGTGCCGACGTAGCTCACAGCACCTTCACGTCCTCGGTGTCATCAGTGTTCGAACTGCGTCAGATTTGCCTGCGCTGGTAGCCGTTCCTGTTCGTGGGCTAGAAGCGCCATTGCCCGCTTATCGGCGTTGGTTGGCTTTGCTGGGGTAAGCCCACGTGGTGTGAGTTTGTAGTGCCGAACTACCGCGACCTCTGCGCTCCATACCAACGCTTGGCAAATCAAGGCGATGAACGCGAACATACCCGCGATGGTGGCAAACGACCCGTAGACCGGCCCGCTGCTGGTGATGTAGTGCGCCAGGAGTGTTGAACCAAAAGTCAGGATGATTGCGATCACGATGGACCCAATCAGCGCTGCCGGCCAGATCAATGCCAACCGAGCGCGTCGAGGCAAGAGCAGTGCAGTGCCGATCCACATGAGCAAGAAAATCATGGCAACCGTTCCGACGAACTCACCGAATCGTTGAATCCCGGCTCTGTCAGGGATCACTTGGGCCGCAACCGTTACCGCACCGATCGCCACAAGACCGAACATGAGTATCACCAGCATCGCCAAGGTGCGCAGCCACTTAGAGACACCTGTGACTCGATCTCGAAATGGCACACCGGCGACGTGGTTGATCGTGTCGAAGGCAGTGGTGACGATACGCAGGCCGGCCCCAATCAGGGTGACGGCACCGATGACGAAAGCCAAACCGCTCGTTGGCAGGGATGCCAGACCCTGGTAAACGACTTCGCGAAACTGTGGCGGCACGATCGCGTTGACGAGTCGTTCACGCAATTGGGGATCGTTTACAAGTAATTGCGAGAGCGTAGCCACGATGATCAGGAGAACAGGGAAGATGCTCAGGAATCCGTAATATGTCATGAGTGCGGCATGGCGCCCGCCTTCATCGTCACCAAACTTTTTGACGACCGCGTAGACAAATCCGGGCAACCGTCGCTGCTGTTGATACCGATCGAGGACGTCGACGAGTCCGTCTACTCGATCCTTCGCAGATACGGCCATGGCACTAATCTGCCATCAGTTGCTGAACGCGGGAACCTTTGGGGCTGGTAGTAGCTCGATCCACGTGCGTCCCGGTTTCGCCCCGATGACATTGCCGTTCGCATCCGTCAACTTCAGCGGTGCATCAATGTTCGCGCGTGACCATCGTCCCGGTGTGACCTTGCCATCGCGTAACACCCACGCCTGTCCACCGGTTACGAAATCAATGATCGGAGTTGGATGGCCGAGGACGTCGTGGAATTTCGGGTCTGAATGAGTCGCAACTTGAGTGATGATGACGGTGTCGGCGGTGATTCGTCCAGAGTCGCTTGTCCGGTCGGGGTTGCCGTTTTGTGAACGTAGGTACTTGCCGGATTCATAGCGCCAACCCGCCGTTGTGTCATAGAAATCAAGGGTGACGCGTGCCGCCGGATTGGCCAACTGGTTGCCGTCGGTGAAATCGATACCGGCCTGTGGAGGCGCAGCCGTCGCGCCGTGATCCAACGCCCACGACCAAGCCAGATCAGTGTCGGCCATCAGCGAATGATCGCCGCTGCGTTGTGGATCACGGTGAAAAACGTCGTGGGCATTTCCCCAGTCGTTCACGATCAGGGTTGCATGAGAGTCGGCCTTCACTGGCTCGATCTCTTGATCAGACGCACCCGAAAACACCAAGACAGACGAACCGAATAATCGCGTGAGTTGTGCATCCACCGGTCGGGCACTGCGCACG
>CANGPO010000060.1 GCA_947455705.1 Actinomycetota bacterium
AACAGCATCGCGTCTTTGAGGCTCACTCGGGACGACGGGTGGTCTTATCGACGAATGTCGCGGAGACGTCATTGACGGTTCCCGGCATCCGATATGTGATCGACCCGGGATTGGCGCGAATTTCGCGGTACTCCACCCGGCTCAAGGTGCAACGACTACCGATCGAGAAGGTATCGCAGGCATCAGCAAATCAGCGTGCCGGTCGATGCGGGCGAGTGGCAGATGGAATAGCCATTCGCCTTTATTCACAGGAGGATTATCAGGCTCGGCCTGAATTCACCGAGCCCGAGATTTTACGAACAAACCTTGCCTCCGTGATTTTGTCGATGACGGCTCTTGGCTTGGGCGAGGTTGAGGGATTTCCGTTCGTCGATCCTCCGGATGCTCGACAAATCCGCGACGGTGTTGAGCTGTTGCGTGAGCTTGGTGCGCTTAAGGAGGGTCGTCAGGTGACTCTTACTCCCGTCGGGCATCGACTATCGCGACTTCCCATTGACCCGCGACTCGGTCGGATGATCATCGAAGCTGAGCGCAACGATGTGGTTGCAGATGTTCTCGTCATCGTGTCGGCGCTTTCGATTCAAGATCCTCGTGAACGGCCATCCGAAGCCCAAGCTCAGGCTGATCAAGCCCATGCGAGATTCAACGATCCGACGAGCGATTTCTTCGCCTATCTGGGCCTATGGACCTATCTCAAAGAACAGCAGCGAGAGCGCAGTGGCAACGCCTTTCGTCGGATGTGTCGCGCCGAATACCTGCATTACTTGCGCATCCGCGAGTGGCAAGACATTCACTCGCAACTTCGACAAGCGTGTAAAGAGCTGGAGATCGCTATCACTCCGCGGTCGCATGACGGGAATGCCGTCACGCGGTCGCTGATCGCCGGCCTTTTGTCGCACATCGGTGTCTACGATCAGTCGCGCCGTGACTATCTCGGCGCCCGCGGCGCCCGTTGGTCGATTCATCGTTCGTCTAATCTGGCTAAGAAGCCGCCCGCTTTCGCGGTTGCTGCTGAACTCGTAGAGACCTCGCGGTTATTTGGACGAGTTGTCACACGCGTAGATCCGCTCGATGTCGAACGTGTCGCAGGTGACGTCGTCACGCGTACGTATTCAGAGCCACGCTGGTCGCGTAAGCGGGGGAGTGTGGTGGCCGATGAGCGTGTGACGCTGTTCGGCGTCACTCTGGTATCTGGCCGCGGTGTTCAATACGGACGCATCAATCCCGTGGTATCTCGTGACTTGTTCATTCGACATGCCCTGGTCGACGGTGAGCACTCAACGCCACATGCGTTCTTGAAAGCGAACCAAGCGTTAATCGATGAGATTGCCGAGGTTGAAGACAAGATCCGGCGGCGGGATCTTTCGATTGATGAAGAGCGACTCTTCGCGTTCTTCGACGAGCGGATCCCCGCCAACGTGTTCGACGTTCGAACGTTCGATCGGTGGTGGAAGCAAGAACGTCGGACATCAGCAGATCTGTTGACCTATCCTCGCGAATTGCTGTTGCCTGCCGATCAAGACCTCGAGGATTCGTTCCCGAGGGTCTGGTCGTTTGGTGCTGATTTACCAGTTCTCCCATTGAGTTATGCCTTTGAGCCTGGTGAGGAGTTAGATGGTGTGACGGTTGACGTCCCGCTGTCGATTCTTCCTCAACTCGATGGTGACGAGTTCCTGTGGCAGGTGCCTGGCCGCCGGGAAGAGATCATTACGGCCCTCATTCGGGGTCTTCCCAAATCGCTGCGCACCTCATTCGTTCCGGTGCCCGATACAACCCGTGCCGTGCTCGATGAGATCAGGCCCCAGGACGGTGGCCTACTCCAGTCGCTCAGCGCGGCCCTACGCCGCCGCACGGGTGTGGTGGTTCCGGTTGAGGCGTGGAATCGGGCCGGTTTGCCCGACCACCTCAAGATGAACTTTCGCGTCATCGACGAATCAGATGAGGTGGTGGGCACGGGCCGCGACTTGGGCAGCTTGCAGGTTGCTCTAAAGCCCGCTGTTCAGAGTGTGGTCTCGTACGCGAATCGTGGGATGGAGCGAGTAGGACTCACGGAGTTTCCCACGGCGCCAATACCTCGTCGAGTGGAAGAGACGATCGGTGAGCACGTAGTCCCCGGCTGGCCAGCGCTGGTTGACCGCGGAAAGACAGTCGATCTGCGTGTTTTCACAAGTGAGGCCGAGCAGGACAACGAGATGCGTCTGGGTGTGCTTCGTTTGCTTATGAACGAGGTTGAGGTTCCAACCAGATACATCGTTGGAGTTTTGTCTCATATGCAGAAACTGGCTTTGGCATCCGCGCCACATGATTCGGTTCAAGATTTGATTCTCGACGCACACCGCGCGGTGCTCGATCATTCGATAGATGAGTCGGGTGGCATCCCTTGGACCGCTGAGGAATTCGCGATTGTTGTCGAAGCCGCGCGGAACAAGATTGGTGATCGAGTCTTAGCAGTAGTGCGCAAGGTGGCCTCGATTCTGGAATTGAGCGGTCAGGCACACCACGGGCTTGATGAGATCACGGCACCAGCGCTGGCTGGCCTGCGTGCCGATGTGGCGTTACAACTCAACGACTTGCTCCCTGAGTCCTTCGTTACTGCTGCTGGTGTCGGGCGCTTGGATGACCTGTCTCGCTATCTGCGAGCAATTTTGATTCGGCTAGAGGCGGCTCCTCGCGATACAGGACGCGATGCAATTCGTCAGCAACAGGTTGATCAGGTGGTGGGTGAGTGGAATGAGGTACGGGATCGGCTCCCCAAGCAGGTTCGGTCACATGCCAGTGCGCGCGAGATCGACTGGATGATTCAAGAACTGAGAGTGAATCTGTTCGCGCAGAAGATGGGGACGAAGTATCCCGTGAGCGATAAGCGGATTTATCGTGCGATGGACGCACTGCTCGGCGAGTAAGCAAGCGGCGCCGCCGGGCCGTGGCACTCGGTTCCTCGAGCGATTAACTCCGGAGTGCTTCGGTGGTCGACAGGGTCGCTGCGACGTCAGTGGAAACCGGTCTGCCGAACAGGTAACCCTGACCCATCATGTCTCCGAGTGCTAAGAAGCGATCTCGCTCTGCCTCAGTCTCAATGCCTTCGACGATAAGTTCGAGCGACATTGCCTGGGCCAGATGTACTACGGCCTTTGTAATCGCGCTGTTTGCTCCGTCCTCGTCGGTGAGTGGGAGCACGAATGATCGATCGAGTTTGATGATGTCAACGGGCAGTGAACGCAATTGGGTTAACGACGAGTATCCAGTGCCGAAGTCGTCCAATGCGATGGATACTCCACGCGCCCGTAGGAGGTCGAGGGTTGCGTGAGCAGTCGACGATTGGATCAACGTGCTTTCGGTGAGTTCGATGATCAGGGCGGAAGGATCAACACCTGAAAGCTCGAGAACTTGCAGTACCTTCCGTCCGAAGTTTGCCTCACGTAGCTGGCGTGCCGAAACGTTCACAGAAATGCGTACATCGGTGAATCGATCGTTACGCCGCCAATGAGCTAACGTCTGAACTGCTTGGTTCAGGATCCAGTAGCCCATCTCGACGATCGCTCCGGATGACTCCGCTGAATCGATGAATGTGCTGGGCATGACGATGCCCGTTCCCGGTCGCTCCCAACGCATCAGGGCTTCGAACCCGCGCAGGCTCGAATCACTCATGGACACGATGGGCTGCAGATCGAAGCGGAGTTCGTCACGCTCGACCGCACGTCTGATTCCTGCATCGAGGTCTAATCTTGCCGCGACGTCAGCTTCGAGGCTTAAGTCATAGATGAAGATGCCGGTGTCAGCGTCTTCTTTGGCGTGGAACATTGCCACATCGGCTTGGCGTAGAAGCGTGTCGGGCGGGACCTGATCATAATCCGCATACGCGATGCCGATGCTGGCTCCGACGAAAACCTCGTGTCCCTCGATTGTGTACGGCTCCGAGATTGCCTCTCGCACGCGCTCAGCCAACAGGACTGCGTCATGTGGATCGGCCAGCGCTGGGGCGAGGATGACGAATTCGTCGCCGCCTAAGCGGGCGACCGTGTCAGAACCACGGACCGTGTTCATGAGTCGATGACCCACCTCGGACAGCAAGCGATCGCCGGCAGGATGACCCATCGAGTCATTGACTGACTTGAATCGATCGAGGTCGCAAAAGAGAACGGCGACGGATCGATCCGATGGTCCCGTGGGTAGCAACGCCTCTGCGATTCGTGAGAACAGCAGGGTGCGGTTGGGTAATCCAGTCAGAGCATCGTGGGTAGCCTGGTGCGATAGCTGTAGCGAAACCCGTTGCCGTTCAACAGCAAGGGACGCTAGCTCGGTGCAGATCTGTCCGACATTGAGTACTTGATCGGTGAGTTGGTCGGGATCGCCGATGGCCTGCAAAAAGCCTTCTGGTTCGAGGTCTTCATCGGTGCTAATACCGAATGGCCATTGCTTGGCAACCGCCGTGGACGTCGACACTCCCACTGTTCCGCGTGATGACAGGACTCGGGAGCCCGACACAATGCGGAAGGGTAGGCCCCCCGTTGCGTCAGAGGCCAAGGACACGATGGAGTGAAGTAGTTCGACCAATGGCGCGCCAGCAGCAATGTGCTTGAGAATTCGGGATTGTCCGGCCTCGAGTTTTGCAGACCGATCCAGTGCCACCTGCGCCTCTCGCACGCGTTCCCGCTCTTGCTCCAAGGATTGCGATGATCGAGCGAATCGACGACGCAGGTCGCGAAGAAGCCAAAGAAGTAAGAAGGCCCCCGAGATGAGAGAAAGGCTGAGCAGGATCAAGTCGCGCCGATTACTCATGGAAAGTGCGAGGTTTGCGTCGTCTAGAGCGCGTGCTTCGTTCTTATAGTGACCACTGTCCACATCGCCAACCAGAGCGCTTGCACGAGCCAGTTCGGCAGCAATGCCTTGGCCCTTCGGGCTCCATTGTGCCTGCTGCACGCTATTGAGGCGTTTCGGTGGAACTTCTCGAAGGAACGCATCGAACTGATTGAGCGCGGCGATGAACGATGCTGGTGCAGTTGCGCCAGCTCGGTCTCCGTTGAAATCGATGACGCTCATCCGGCGTGCCAGAAGTGCTCGCGCAATCTGGACGTCACGTCGTGACACTTGACCGGCAAGGTATTCCTCTAAGGCGATCGAGGAGTTGAAGCCTTCCCGCATCGTATAAACAGCGTTGGAGCGCGCGGTCTCAGTGGTTTGAGAGTAGAGACCTGCACTCTTGATGGTCCATCCGTAAGCCAGACTCGCCAGAGTTGCGAGCAACAAGAGCGCGACGATCCCCGCCAGAATTTTCTGCCCTAGGGTGAGCGACGGGCGCTCTCCAGGAGCTTTTGGGAAGACGTCTGTTGTCATGGGGTTAATCTGCTGAACTGATGCTTAGGCCGACGCAGAGGGCGATGGTGACGGGATCGCGCTGATCTGCATCAGGCTCCAGTTCCACGCATCCAGATTGGTGGACATCGGTGTGCCATCTTTGAAGATCAAGCGAATGGGGCCCCCCTGATCGATGGGGATGGGTTGTCCATCGAGTTCGGTCGCGATCAGTGCATCACTTGCGGTGAGATTCCCGGCGAGATCGTCGTACTTGTAGTTATTGAGTGCCAGGGTGTCGATGTATTGCGAGTCCGTGATCCCCGCCGCAGTGAGTACGTCTTTAAGGGCAATCGCCTTGAAGGTTTGAGTCTTCTTCGTAAACGGTTCGAAGATGGTGACCGTCTGAAGTGTGCCCAGCGACTCGAATTGACTCAGTGTGTACGTCAGAGTGCCGGCAGTCCCACCCATCACCGTCAGCAACGTGTCGGTAGGACCGGGCGGATCAACTGGCGGGGGTGAGCCATACGGATTGGCTGCTGCGGTGCCAGATGCGGTGGTGCCTGATGCTGCTGTGGTGGGGGCTGCTGACTGAGCGCTCGGCGAGGTCGTGCCGGTGGAAGAGCAGGCGCTCAGCCCGACCACTGCTACCAGCGCAATTGTTACTTTGAGTAACCGTTCGGTGACCATGTGAATACATTACGTTTCTTTTTCACCGCAGCAAAGTCGAACGGCCGTGTTTGACTGAAGGTTGAGTTTGGGCGTGGGACGCCAGCAAGCGCGCCTACCTACACATCGGTGGCTCGTTCACTGACAGGATGCTGCTATGACCAACCCACAAGCCTCCGAAGCTGATGCCGCGTCTGGCTCGCAGTGGCGACAGATCTTGCGCGGCTCGCGTGGTGTGCCCCGCACCCGTTGGACGGCTGGTCACATGTGGCGTCCGACGCCGGCGTCGTTCGTATCGCTGATCGTTGGCCTATGGCTATTCGGTACCGGCGAGGCGTTTCTTTTCGCGGCCAACCTCGGTGCGACACCGTGGGGAGTGTTAGCTCAAGGTGTTTCGCGGCACGTGGGGATCGATATCGGATGGGCGACCTTCGTCGTTGGACTCGTAGTTCTGCTGGCGTGGATTCCGTTGAAGCAGCGGCCGGGGCTCGGAACGATCAGCAACATCATTGTCATCTCGATTGCGGTAGATGTCGTGTATTCCCATCTGAGCACACCCCCCACGCTGCTGCTCCGATTCCTACTCATGCTTGCCGGTATCGCCACAATCGGATTGGGAAGTGGCTTCTACCTCACCGCAGGGCATGGACCTGGTCCACGTGACGGCTGGATGACGGGGCTGCATCGCGTCACTGGCAGACCAGTTGGCCAAATCCGTCTCGTCATCGAGCTCGGGGTGCTCGTCGTCGGCTGGTTGCTAGGCGGAACGGTCGGCATCGGTACGGCACTGTTTGCGCTACTCATTGGGCAGAGCGTTGCCCTCGGACTTGCCGTTGTGAAGGCACTTGCACCCCACCAAACCCGCGACGGGAAGGCGGGCTAGCGCAGCCTGCGCTAGCGCGACCTAGTCGATACGAACGACGTCGCCACTGTCGGTGCGGAAGTGCACCGCGATGAGGCCATTCTCTTCAGCGTCAACCCATTCGATGGCGGATCCAGAAATGGGTGACTCAACTGACCCGCCCAGCCAGTCGCGGATGCGTTCCTTGTCGCCAGCGATTTCACATGCCACGGCAGCTACGTGCGCTGGCCCAGACAGAGATGGATGCTGAGCGGCGTCGCTGGTCCACTGGATGAAGTAGGGAAGTGACGGGTCGGCCATCAGGTCGTTAACGCCTATTTGCTTCCACGTCAGGTCGAAACCATCGGGACGTACTCGGTGGCCGTCGACAGCAGGACGGCCAAGGCGTTGCTCAAATGGCGAGATGTCGTCGACGGCTACGGCGAAACCAAGCCAGCCGCCGCCATCTCCTGCGCGTGCCTTGACGACCTGACCGAAGGGAGCCTTGTCCGACGCTGGGTGATCCAGAGCGGCCACGACCTCGACGTAGACGCCACCTTCGATGGGCAGGACAAAATTCCGGGTGCCAAATCGCGGGTGGCGACCGCCGTCGATGAAAGACCCCCCGAGCTGCTGGCCCAGGCGCTGAACGGTATCGACAAGCTCGTGATTACTCACGGCGTACGAGAGGTGATCCAAACGCATATTCGTATGGTGCTGCACGTGATTATCGGGCTGACAAGGGGGGTGCCAATTTGGGGGTTGCCCCGAAACGTGCTCGAAACGACAGATCCCGAAAATGCCTGCAAATAATGGTAAAAGGCCGATTCAGTCTGCTTGTCGCTTCTTGGCACGGTCGAGTGCTTCGAGTCGATCCATTCGAGTGGCCTCAGCCAATGTGGGCGCTGTTCCGCCAAGACGAGCCGGAATCCACCAGCGGTCGTCCGGCCCTTCGGGCTGCTGGGGATATCGTTCGATCGCCTCGTCAAGCATGGTGCGCATGACCTCATGCAGGTGACGGCCTACCTCTTCGACATCATCATCGGCGCTGATCACAATGGGGGTGCCTACGGTGACGCTGATGGCTTTCCCGCGCGAGAAGTCCCGCTCGCGCCCCTTGGTCATCAACCGGTGCGTGCCCCACACGATCTCAGGGATCAGGGGAACTCCGGCCTGCTGAGCCAGACGCACTGCGCCAACTTTGAAATCCTTGATTTCGAATGATCGAGAAATGGTTGCTTCGGGGAAGATGCCAACGATTTCACCGCGTCGAAGGGCATCAAGTGCGACTCGAAACGATTCCGCTCCTGCAGAACGATCAACGGGTATGTGCTTCATTCCGCGCATCAGCGGGCCGGCGATCTTGTTGTCCCAGATCGAATCCTTGGCCATGAATCGGACGTAACGCCCGGACGGGTTCGCTCCAAGCCCGGCGAAGATGAAGTCCAAGTAACTCACGTGATTGCTCGCCAGTACCGCACCGCCTGAACGCGGCACGTTCTGCGCTCCGCGTACGTCGAGTTTGAGACCTAGTCCGGCAAAGGCACCCTTCGCGGCAAGGATCACTGGTGCGTATACGGGTTCGTCCATGGTTCACAAGGCTATGGGTAGGTTGGCAGATAGGGCGAATGTTTTCGATGACTCGCCTACGCTGAGTGGTATGGACGAACACAATCACGCTGGCCTGAACGCCGAGATGCACGCTGACATGCCCGTGACTATCTTCGCGGATGATCAGCGAATCGAGTCGCTATCGATCTATATGGACCGCCTCGACGAACTCGTTCAGGTATTCCAGGACGCGAGTGCGGACGATGGGCAGCTGCTTGATCGACGTCCCGCGCCGGACGCATGGTCAGTCAGCGAGGTGCTGCACCACCTAGCCGATGCTGAGATTCATCAGTCGATACGGCTCCGCGAGATGCTCGCAGTTGAACGCCCCGTCTGGCCGGATTGGGACGAATCGGCATATGCCAGCACGCTCGGATATGACACCCGTCCAGCCGGTGACGCGCTTACCTTGATCCTGTCCATCCGAAACGTGAATTCGCGATTGTTGGCGATCCTTTCGCCGGAGCAGTGGAATCGCACTGCGATCCACCCCGCTCGCGGCGTGGTTGACGTTGCTGGCTGGGTGCAGGTGTGCCATGACCATCTTGCCGGTCACGTCCTCCAAGCACGTCGTGCAACCGTTGGGATGATCTGAGCGTCGACGTTTGGTGTGGCTAGGTCATACTTGTCGCATGTTGCAGTCAGAGGTTGAGATCGTTGTTGCCGCTCTTCAGGAGCGTCGTTTGTTCGCCCACGTGTATAGCGGTGGGGTGGGACGTCACGGAGTACGCGTAGTTCTCACCGAAGGCCGTGAAGCATTGTGGGATGTTGACGGAGCGGCCGGTCTTGAAGCGCAGGTCATGCGTGACGGTGTTCTCGTTGGATTCGTCCCCAAAATTGTTGGGTCAGAGAATTTCACGATCGAACAGGTCATTGACGCAATCGCCACGGCGACATACGAATAGGACCAAACTGCGGCTCTATGGTCTGTCCACAGCGCGTCGGTACGGGCGCGTCGTGAACCATGCGTCGTCGTGAGCACGTCACGGTGATGCATGTCGCGTGAAGGTTGGCCCATGTCCATCCTCACGCCTGACGGTTCACACATCTGCCTTGACGGGCCTGCAAGCCTGCCCATCGTCGTTCCCCATCTGCTCGGATTTCATCCGGTCCGATCCTTGGTCGTTGTAGGACTCGTAGGCGAGCAATCGACCGTCCGTGTCACGTGTCGCGTCGATATGCCAGATGAATCGCTATCGCATTGGCACTGGGAATCATTGGTCAGGGCTCTTGATCGAGGAGAATGTTCTGACGCAATCGTGGTCGCCTACCCGGCCGCAGGGACGTCGCTCACGCAGATGCCAGCGGTGCCGATTGTTGAATCGATTGTCGGTGAACTTGCCGCAAGCGGGATCCGCGTAGGTGACGCAATAGCCATAAGTGGTCTGCGCTATCGGTCGTATTTCTGTGTGAACGACGGGTGCTGCCCCGAGGATGGCAGAGAGCCAACGGCGCGACAGGTGCTTGAGCTCAAGGCGGCCCTGGTCTGGCAAGGCAGTGCTCCTCGGGCGTCGCGAGATGACATCGCAGCGGCCCTCGTTCCACGAGGTGCGGATGATCCGCTCAGATGCGCTCTGACAGAGCGGCGCGGGGGTATTGAGATGCGGCTGCCATCTGGGGTGCTGACGAGAGCTACTGGACTCGTTGATGCTTTGGGCGGTGCAGCAGAAATGTCGATGTCTGCTCGTGTTCGTCTCATGGTCTACGCAGGCTTTGTCTGCTCAGATGTGTTGACGCGTGATCTCTTCCTCTTCCAGCTCACCCGCATTCCGCGTTCGGAAACCTTGGCCCATGCGCGGGATATCTTGTCTGAGGTTGTTCGGTGTTACGACGGCCATGAACGTGCCGCCGCCGCTGCCTGTCTAGCTGTATGCGCGTGGGTCTGCGGTGATGGTGCCGCAGCACGGGTTGCGGCCGATGTAGCGCTCGAGGTGGATCCGTCATATCGGCTTGCGGTCCTCGTTTCCGTTGCACTCGATGATGGTCAACCGCCGTCACTCTGGACGGACCTGATGGGCCACCTTTCCGTCGAGCAATTGATGGGTCCAAGCCGAGTATCTGTCGACATCTGATGTCACCCACATGGAACTGCACGTCCAGCAACCTGTGTCGGGTCGACATAGTTTCAAGAAAGCCCTATGGCCACAGGGTTGCGAATGGCAAGGGTTGCCATTACCAGGGGTTGCCATTACCAGGGGTTGCACATTGCCAGGAATTGCACATGGCTAGGAATTGCACATGGCTAGGGGGAGCGATGACGCGCGATCAGTATGACGAGCAACCTTCGGTGCACTACGCCGTACATGGCCGGCAACACGTCGTTGGGCGGTTCGTTGGCACGTTGATGGGTCGGTTCGTCGCAGTATTCGGCGCACTTGTACTCGTGCTTGCTGCGCCGGTACTCAGCTCATGTGACACACGGCTTCTTGCCACAGCGCATGCCGCACATGTGCCAGCAACGGCTGCGCACATTCGCACTCCTGCGCCTAACCCGACACCGACAACAGGTGTGCAGGGTGACGATGGACGCGACGTCTATCGCGGAAGTGGGGGCGTGCTGATACCTGCACGACATTGGCGGGGTGACTCGTCAGGTCGTCGTCAAGCGGCGGAATGTATTGATTGCAGCTGGCGGATGACGACAGCGTGCACGTCTCTGCAATTTGACACCGGAAGTTGTCCAGCCAGTCATGTGGGCTGTCCACGTGGATTGATTCGTGTTCGAGTCTGGCTCAAGCATGGGTCTGGGCCGTGGGTACTGGTGGGATACGCATGTGTTGGAGGGGCGCCACCCGTCACCCGCTCTGTGGTTGAGAGATCTGTTCATGATGCGAGCGTCGCTGCGCTCCCGCGGCTGAAACCTTCGTATCAACCATCATCTGGTGCCTTATCGGGACTGCCGGTTGTATTTTCATCTGGTCAAAGCAGTGATGGCCTGCGACAGGCAGATCTCAGTGTGCTCGGGCTTGAGGTGCGCCTCGATGCCCAACCACGATGGACGTGGTCCTGGGGTGATGGCACGTCCATGTCGACGTCGGATCCGGGCGGCCGTTACCCACGGATGGCCGTAAGCCACACGTACCTGCGAACTGGGCACGTCCGCGTTGTGGCAGCAGCTCGTTGGTTTGCTCAGTATTGGGTTGAAGGGCTCGGCCCGTACCTCGTCCCGGGTGCTGATCTGAGCCAGGCGGCCGCCGTGATCGTGGACGTGGTGCCGGCGCATTCAGTGCTTACTGGCTAGAGCTAACAGTGACGGCCGCAAGCGCCGGCCTACTGTGCGGTCGATTCACCGGTGCATCCGTCCCTGGATTCGCGCGTTAATGGGCGCGGTGATGGGCGCGGTGTTGGGCGCGGTGAAAGTTCCCGCGAAATGACCGTGCGGGGGTACGGTGCTATCAAAGGTCAATGGGAGGCAGACATGGGAGCTCTTGGTAGCCCACTCGTAGTCGGGTACATCGACACACCAGAAGGCGCCGCAGCAGTGGATCGCGCGATCGTGGAAGCGAAACATCGTGGTGCACCGCTGGTCATCGTGAACTCGCAGCGCGGAGGTGCAAGTCTCGATCGCGATGCGGCACAAGCATTGGAGTCCGATGTCGAGCGGGTTGCCGCGCGCGCGCGAGCCGAAGGTATCGAGGTTCGAGTGCGCCAATTGGTGCGCGACTCTGACCCGGCAACTGACTTGATCTCGGTCGCCATCGAGGAAGACGCCGATCTCATCGTGATTGGGTTGCGTCGTCGGAGCCCCGTCGGCAAGTTGATCTTGGGGAGTAACGCTCAGAGTGTTTTGCTGGACGCGCCCTGTCCGGTTTTGGCCGTCAAAGTACCCTGACGATATGCCCCCCACCGACGCGGTTACTGGCCCGAACATCACGTTGTGCTTTGACGTACAAGGTGATGCGTTGCTATCTCGTGATCCATTTGCATTGGTCACAGGCATGCTGCTTGATCAGCAAATGCCAATGGAGCGAGCGTTTCTCGGCCCTTGGCGGTTGGCCCAGCGGATGGATTCGACGGATGCGTTGCCGATCGTCCAGATCGCCAGGTACGAGCCGAGTGCATTTGCGGAATTGGTCTCAATACCGCCAGCCGTGCATCGCTTCCCTTCTGCCATGGCCGGGCGCATTCAGGGGATAGCCCAGTACATCGTCGCTGAGTATGCGGGCGACCCCGCGGCCCTGTGGAGGTCTGTTCCCAGTGGTGAAGCGCTGTACGAACGGCTCGTTGCCCTCCCCGGCTATGGCGAGCAGAAGTCCAAGATCTTGATCGCGCTACTCGGCAAACAATTCGGAGTTCAGCCACGGGGTTGGCGTCAGGCCTGTTCGCCCTACGGTGAACCTGGAAGCACTAGGTCTGTGGCAGATGTTGTGGATCTTGAGTCGCTCGCCGCGGTGCGTCGATTCAAGCAGGAAGCCAAACTCGCCCGGGCCTGACCGGCCGGGCTCACCTGACGCAAAAAACGCGCAGGAGTAGTTCTTCGGCAATCTTTCCGAACGACTCGCCGACCCCGCTTTCGCGCTTTCGGGGTGGTCGTGTGAGAATTGTCGTCGGCGGGTCTTGCGCGCCGCCTCACCTCGCACGTCTATGTGCCGATGGTGTTGACCTATTCTCGAGAGGTTCCCTTCGTGGCATCGAAGAAGTCTGCTGCTGTACCCCCTGCGAAGAAGGTCGCTCCCGCGAAGGCTGAAACTCCGGTGAAGAAGGCAGCCCCTGCCAAGGTCGCTGCTCCGGCGAAGAAGGCGGCTGCGCCCACAAAGGCAGCTGCGCCAGCGAAGAAGGCTGCTGCTCCGGCAAAGGCCGCTGCTCCAGCGAAGAAGGTAACGCCAACCAAGGCTGCTGCTCCGGCGAAGGCTGAGACTCCGGCGAAGGCTGAGACTCCTGCGAAGAAGACGGCCGCTCCGACGAAGAAGGCTGCTGCTCCAGCGAAGGCTGCTGCTCCAGCGAAGGCTGAGACTCCCGCGAAGAAGGCAGCACCGGCCAAGAAGGTGGCGCCGGCCAAGAAGGCGCCAGCCGCTAAGGCAGTTGCGGCTGAAACGACGCTCGAGGACGTAGTGGTCGTTGTTGATGGCGATGGTGACGTAATCGAGGTTGACGTCATCGACGTTGACATTGCGGTGGGCGACATTGCCGAAATCGGCGACGTCGATTTGGCCGACCTCCCAATCGCGGATCTGGCGGAGGACGCCGAGCCTGACTTAGCGGTTGCGGCAGTCCTCGAGGTTGAACTCGAAGCCGAACTCGAGGTTGATCTTGCCGAAGTTGCTGAAGAAGAGACGCCAGCAGCGGCTGAGGAAGAGGACTCCGAAACCTTCGTCATCTCTGACGTCGACGATACGGACGAGCCGGTTCAAACGGTCACCGTTGCTGGCGCCACCGCCGACCCAGTCAAGGATTACCTCAAGCAAATTGGCAAGGTGCCGCTGCTCAACGCAGAGCAGGAAGTCGAACTTGCTAAGCGCATCGAGGCTGGCCTGTTCGCCGAGGAAAAACTCAACTCGAGCATGAAGATGACGGTCACCCTTCGTGGTGACCTGGAGTGGATCGCTGAAGACGGTCGCCGTGCGAAAAACCACCTGCTGGAAGCCAACCTTCGTCTCGTCGTCTCGCTTGCCAAGCGGTACACCGGTCGTGGAATGCTCTTCCTTGACCTGATTCAAGAGGGCAACCTTGGTTTGATTCGTGCGGTCGAAAAGTTCGACTACACAAAGGGTTACAAGTTCTCTACATACGCCACGTGGTGGATTCGTCAGGCCATCACGCGCGCCATGGCTGACCAGGCTCGCACAATTCGTATTCCAGTTCACATGGTCGAAGTCATCAACAAGCTTGCGCGTGTACAGCGCCAGATGCTTCAGGACCTCGGCCGCGAACCAACGCCGGAAGAGCTGGCCAAGGAACTCGATATGACGCCCGAAAAGGTCGTCGAAGTTCAGAAGTACGGTCGCGAGCCAATCTCGCTTCACACTCCACTAGGTGAAGATGGTGACAGCGAGTTCGGAGACCTGATCGAAGACTCTGAGGCGATCGTGCCTGCCGACGCCGTGTCGTTCACTCTCTTGCAGGAGCAGCTCGATTCAGTTCTGGACACGCTGTCTGAGCGCGAGGCTGGCGTTGTGAAGATGCGCTTTGGCCTAACCGATGGTCAGCCCAAGACGCTGGACGAGATTGGCAAGGTCTACGGAGTTACGCGCGAGCGCATCCGTCAGATCGAATCGAAGACGATGTCAAAGTTGCGTCATCCAAGCCGATCCCAGGTATTGCGCGACTATCTCGACTGATGACATGTTTGGAAAGAAGTGGGGGGCACACAGCCCTCCCACTTCTTGATTTACGGGCCGTTCGTTGCTTCGACTATGAAGTGCGGGTTGTAAATCAAACCCAAGATGGTGCCTGCTGGAGTCCGCACCGTGGCCGTGACTATGCCTTCGCCAACATCGCTTGCCGGTGTGTGGACCGTGGCCCCGCGCTTGAGCGCATTCTGGACTGCTGCTGCAACATCGTCGACGCCCCAGTAGACGAGCGCGCCTTCTGAGATTTTGGCGTCCGGGAGTAGACCGAGTTCGTAACCAGCCACGTTGAATCCCACGTAGAACGGTTCGTCGAAGTACGCTTCAATGCCCAATAATGATGTCCACCAGGCCTTATCGGCGGCTAAGTCCGAAGATGGGTAGATGACCGTCCGGAGACCATTCAGTGACATCGTCATAGAGCTGATCCAAATCTGTTGAGAGGGCTTCGACGATTACTTCTCGAGTGCAGCCTTACGTCGCACCACGAGCAGCAGGCTAACGGATGTGAGTAGATGGCCGATTCCATAGCAAAGGAAGAGATCGGTGTACCACGACGATAGGACACCAGCATTGGGGTTGATGGCTTGCAAAAGGTATCCGAGGGACCAGATGGCGGCACTGAGCATTCCGGTAATGATGGCGGTGCGACCAAAGCGTGCGCTGAGGTGCTCGAAGTGCACGAAGAGCGCGATGGTCACGCCGAGAGACCCGGCGACGGCTAGGTCCCAGCCGATCTCGCTTCCACCCGGTTGCGCTGCGAGATCGAGAAAGCCGACACCCCATGTGAGAAGTCCGGCCGCACCAAGGCCAATAGACGCAAATGAAGAGTGAACAACCGTGCCGCAAACGCAACCGGCGTCACAGAGCGGGTAAGAGCTCACGTTGGCCTTACTCAAGTGCTGTTCCTTGTGAACGATGACGGCACCTAATGACAACGCGCCAAGGATTAGTCCCACCCCGTAGGCGCCATATCCGAAGGCCACCGCGGCGGTTGACTCGAGGTTGGTGGGATTGATGGCGAAGATCGATGTAGAAGACGCACCGATAAGTGCACCGGCCGAGGCAAGGATGACGGCGAGCCGTCCAATCCGAGGAGTCAGAGTCTCTTCATACATGATGAGCGCGATGGCAATGAGGAGCGGGCCGAGGAATTCTAAGGCCCATCCGAATTGCGATTCATGGTTCGGAATGAGAACGAACCATCCCAATCCCCACAGTGCGAATCCGAGCGCGGCAACGTAAAGCACTGCGGGGCGGATCTGGGGGGATGCAATCTTGCCCACTTCTGATGAACTTGCAGCAGACGGCGACTGTAGACCACTCATGGGAATCCGATCCAGGCTTTTAGTTAGCGCAATAGTTGTGCGAAGACACTGAAGTCCACCATGGGCGCGGGCGGGAATCCACTTTCGCCAAAGAGGTTGACCCGTGGAAGAGGGTCGCTTGAGTCAGCCCTCTATCGCTACGGGCTTATCTCAAGATCGATGCTCTCGTCGCACTTACGACCGTGGCGGTAGCGCGATGGTCCAGTAGCCGGGTTGGTTGGGTTGTTTGCCGGGGGTTGGGGTGATCGTGATGTTGTTGTCGTGGATGGCGTGGTGGTGGGTGGTGCATAGGGATGCGAGGTTTGCCAGATCGGTGGTGCCACCGTCGGCCCAATGTTGAACGTGATGGGCATGTGTGTGTTGTGGTGGTCGGGTGCAGGACGGATACAAGCATCCGCCGTCTCGGCGTGCGAGGACGCGTCGTAATCCGGGTGGGACGATGCGTTCTTCGCGTCCGTAGTCAATGATCTCGCTGGGTGCGTTGAGTAATCG
>CANGPO010000061.1 GCA_947455705.1 Actinomycetota bacterium
GAGCTCTACACGGACTACCCCGAGCAAGACTCCCCAACTCTCGACGAGTTGAGAGCAACCTACGCGCGCCAAACCCGCGGACATTCCCAAGACGGCACCCAAACGTGGCACAACTGGATCATCCGCTCGCGTTCGGCCAATGAGGCAATCGGCTTCATCCAGGTCACCGTGACCGAAGACCGTGCGGAGATTGCCTGGGTCGTCGGCGTGCCATGGCAGGGGCTCGGTTACGCATCCGAAGCGGCCCGCGCGGTGCGTGACGCATGCCTACGCGGTGAAACGGACCAGACGGTGGTGGACGTGTTCTGTCACATCGCGCCCGGGCACACCAGATCAGAGCGGGTCGCGCGCGCACTCGGACTTCACCCAACCGACACCTGGCACGATGGCGAGATTCGCTGGGAGCGGGCTTAGAAAGCAAGTATCTCGACGTCGAGATACTTGGCGTAAGGTGTGTGTATGGCCGACAGTGCGTTCACTCACCACGATGAGGTCGATGGACTCGTTCAAGCGTGGCGACGCGAACGTCCCGATCTCGACGTCGCACCGCTGGAAGTTCTCTCTCGAGTGAGTCGATTGGCCCGCCATCTTGATTTGGCTCGACGAGAAGCCTTTGGTGCACATGATCTGGAGTCGTGGGAGTTCGACGTACTGGCAGCACTACGTCGCGAAGGATCACCGTACGCACTCTCGCCCGGCAGGCTAGTGCAGCTGACGCTCGTCACGAGCGGCACCATGACAAACCGCATCGACCGACTTGAATCACGCGGCCTCGTGCGCCGATCCCCTGATCCGAGTGACGGTCGCAGCGTACAAGTTGTGCTTACCGATAACGGTCGATCAACAGTTGATGCGGCTCTCACAGATCTGTTGCGACACGAGCAGATGATTCTGTCGGCGATAACTCCACGGCAACGCGAGGAACTCGCGCTGCTACTGCGCTATCTGACGATTCCTTTCGAGCAAGGTCCCGAGGTCTGAGCCGCAAGCATCACTCAAGATCAGCGGCGATCGTCATCCAATGCTCTTCGAGTTCACCGCGTTCAGTGATCACTGCCCGAAGTTCCGAATCGAGCGAGCTGATCAGTTCGTGATCCGTCGCAGCGTCGGCCATCGCCGCATGGATTCGAGTCTCTTCACTATCGAGCTTTTGGATCCGTCGCTCCACTCGGGTTAATTCTTTGCGCGCGGCTCGTGCATCACCGGCAGAAAGCCGCGGAACCTGGCCCGCATCGCCATCAGCACTCGCCGACGTAGACGATGACGCCGTGGAACTCTTCAGCGCACCGGCCGGAGCGGCCAACCTGCGCTCAAGATATTCATCAACTCCACCAACGAGATGCAGGATCTTGCCATCTCCAAGAAGACCGTACACATCATCGGTTGTGCGCTCGAGGAAGTAACGATCGTGACTCACGACGATCAACGTTCCCGGCCAGGTATCGAGTAGATCTTCAAGAACCGTCAGCATTTCGACATCAAGATCGTTCGTCGGCTCATCGAGCAGGAGCACGTTGGGACCGCCGACGAGAAGCCGGAGCAACTGCAAGCGACGAAGCTCCCCACCAGACAGATCCCCGAGGCGCGTATGCAATTTATCGCCGATGAAACCAAAGTTCTCAAGCAGTTGCTGCGCCGTCAACGTGCGGCCCTTACCGAGATCGACGTACTCGCTTTCGCGCTTAAGTGCTTCCAAGACGCGTTCCATCGGATCGATCTCGTTCAGAGCCTGCGACAAGTGGCCAACGGCAACCGTCTGCCCAACCCGGATTCCGCCTGCGCGAACGTCCGGAGACGCAGACGTGTCGAGCACCCCATCATGAGCAGCCGACAGTAACCGCAGGATGGTCGTCTTACCGGCACCATTGGGGCCAAGAAGCCCTACCCGATCACCTGGACCAAGGCGCCACGTTTGATCCACCAAGACTGGATCGATCCCGACTGCTGGGGCGAGGGTGATGTCCTCGAGGTCGTACACCTGCTTGCCGAGGCGAGCGGTCGCAAACTTCTCCAAAGCCAAACGGTCACGGGGAGGCGGTTCGTTGGCGATCAAAGCATTGGCAGCGTCGATACGGAATTTTGGCTTGCTCGTCCGCGCTGGGGCACCGCGACGCAACCACGCCAGTTCCTTTCGAAGGAGGTTCTGGCGACGATCCTCTGACACTGCACTTTGCCGGGATCGCTCAGCCTTTGCCAGAACGAATGCGGCGTAACCACCGTCGTATCTCTGCACAGAGGCGTTTACGACCTCCCATGTTTCTGTCGCAACGGCATCGAGAAACCATCGGTCGTGCGTCACCGCGACGACGGATCCGCGGCGTTGAGCCAGATGTCCGGCCAACCATGTGACGGCTTCTACGTCGAGGTGGTTCGTTGGCTCATCCAGTACGAGCAGATCGGGGTCGGCGATCAAAACCCGGGCTAGATTCGCCCGGCGTCGTTCGCCTCCGGACATCGTCGACGTCCGGGTTTGCCAACCGTCGGTGTAACTGTCGGCGTCGACACCGCCGAGCAAGCCGCCGACAATCGACCTGATGCGCGCATCGCGCGCCCACACGTGATCGTCAACATCACCGATCACCGTCGAACGAAGTGTGTCGGCCGCACTAAAACCATCGGCTTGATCAAGAACTTCGATCGTCGTTCCACCAGCGCGAATAACGCGGCCACCATCGACGGGCTCAAGACCGGTGAGAACTCGGATCAACGTCGTCTTGCCGCCACCGTTGCGTCCAACGACACCGATACGCGAACCCTCCGTGACGCCGACGGTCACGTCGTCGAGAAGCGTGCGCGTGCCAAGGGCTTTCGTAACACCTTCCAGCGCTACGAGGGATGCTGCGGCCATTACGCGATACTCCGAGCATCGATAACTGTGGCACCAAAGGCCGGCCCAGTGGCTCTCTTTACGGTGCGACACAAACCGGTTGATGTAAGTGCAACCGCAATGTCCAGCGCCTGAATATTGTCGCGAGCCAAGAAGGCACACGTCGGACCACTACCCGACACGATCGACCCCAACGCTCCGGCCTCTCGTCCTGCCGCCAGTAGTTGGCTCAGGGACGGACGTAGGAAGGTTGCACCCATCTGGAGATCATTGGACAGTGCCTTACCCACTCGTTCCGAGTCCCCTGCGAGCAGTGCCGACATGAGCTCGTCGGGCACCTTGGGCTCACCGACCTCAACGCTGGCAAGATCACGTAGGTAGTCAACGCGGCCGTACACCTCTGGTGTTGACAGGCCCTCGTCGGCAAGAGCCAAAACCCAGTAGTAGTCGCCACGCACCAACGCCGGGGTGATGTTGTTACCTCGGTCGGTTCCAAGAGCGGTACCACCGTAAAGGCAGAACGGAACATCTGAGCCAAGTTCGGCTCCGATCTCAGCCAAGTACTCCCGACCAAGATTCAATTCGCACAGCGCATCGATGGCAACCAGTGCGCCCGCCGCATCAGCGCTGCCTCCGGCCATCCCCCCTGCCACCGGAATGCCCTTGTTAAGCGAGAGGATCGCATCACTGATGCCACCATGCTGGGCCATCATTTCCACGGCCCGGACGGCAAGATTCGTCGAATCAGTGGGAACGCCGCCAACGCCCTCGCCGGTCACGGTGAGACGAATACCCGAACCCGGCGCGGCAGCTGTAACGGTTAGATCGTCGTAAAGACTGACGGCTTGGAACACCGTAGCCACATCGTGGTAACCATCCTCGCGCAGCGGGCCGACGCTCAGGGCGAGGTTAACTTTGCCGCTCACGCGGACCGTTACTGAATCAAGCACAGTGTGAGCCTAAGGGCTCTGACGGCGTGCGCGTGCCACGGCTGCGATCTGTGTGAATTCAACGACGCCAAGTTGCTCACCGCGAATACCAGGATCTATACCTGCCGCACGAAGAATCTCCTCAGCGTCTGCCGCACTGCCAGCCCAACCGGCGAGGGCAGCACGCAGAGTCTTACGCCGCTGAGCAAACGCGGCATCGATCACAGCGAAGAGTTCGCGCCGATCAACATTCGCAACCGGAACATCATGACGAACGATGGCCACCAAGCCGCTATCGACGTTGGGCGCCGGCCAGAAGACAGTTCTGCCAACCGTTCCAACTCGGGCGACCTGGCCATACCAATTCGCCTTCACACTTGGGATTCCGTAAACCTTCGATCCCGGTTTAGCCGCGAGGCGATCTGCAACCTCCAACTGCACCATCACCAAAACCCGCTTGATCGACGGGAAGGTCTCGAGCAGATGCAAGATCACCGGCACACTGATGTTGTACGGAAGGTTTGCCACCAGAGCCGTGGGCGGAGCACCGGGTAGCTCACGAATATGCAATGCGTCGGCATGCACAACCTCGACCCGATCCAAGAGATCCGGACGATGAGCTTCCACCGTTGCAGGCAGGGCTGCAGCAAGGTCGTCGTCAATCTCTACGGCCACTACCCGATGAGCATGTGGCAGGAGCGCCAACGTCAAACTTCCAAGGCCTGGGCCCACCTCCAGCACGACATCGTCAGGCGATAGCTCCGCAGTTCGCGCGATGCGTCGAACCGTGTTCGCATCGATGACGAAGTTTTGTCCGCGCTGCTTCGTCGGGCGAATCCCCAGGCGATCGGCAAGCAGGCGGATCTCAGCGGCACCAAGAAGTCCGTCGGATCCATCCCCAGAGGTCGTGGGAGTATCTGACGTCACCAGGCACCAAACACGAGCTGAGCGTTATCCCACAAAGCTTGCGACATGGTTGCCTCATCGACGTCAGCGCTCTGTGCCATGACCCGAGCCGTGTGCGGAATCAGATACGACGCATTCGGACGACCCCGGAATGGTGTGGGCGTCAGGTATGGGGCATCGGTTTCCACCAGGAGGCGCTCAAGCGGCGCAACGGCAACTGAATCACGGAGTGCTTGGGCATTTTTGAATGTGACTGTTCCTGCGAATGAGAGATACCAGCCGCGCTCCGTGCAGTAACGCGCCATCTGCGCATCACCGGAATAGCAATGGAACACCACCTTCTCCGGTGCACCTTCACTTTCCAATATCTCGATAACGGCTTCATGTGAATCGCGATCGTGAATCACCACAGGCTTCCCTAACCGCTTCGCCAGATCGATGTGGCGACGGAAGGACTCCTCCTGAATCGCTCGTCCTTCCTCACCAGTTCGGAAGAAATCCATACCGGTTTCACCAATCGCACGAACGCGAGGTCGTTCGGCCAACGTGCTGATCTCCTCGAGTGCAGCCTCTAGAGCAGACCGGCCGCCCTCGGCGAAAATACGCGGTGCCTCGTTCGGATGCAGTGCGACGGTCGCGATGATGGCGTCATGCTGATCGGCACAATCGGCTGACCATCGTGCGCTCGGAAGATCGCAGCCAACTTGCACGATTCGCGTAACTCCAACCGAGGCAGCGCGTTCCAAGGCATCCGACACAGTGAGCCAGGCACCCTCGTCACCTTCGTCACCGGGCCAACCATCGTTGATATCGAGGTGGCAGTGGGTGTCAATCACCGGCGATGGAAGCGGTTCGGGTAGCGGTGGCCGCTCTAGGTCACGTGAGTGACCCGTCTCTTGGACAGAAGCCCGCGCACGAACTGGCTTATCTAGCGAGGACATGGTGGAGGCCTATTCGGCCGAATCCTCAAGACGTGGGAACAGGATCGCGCCCTTAGTAATGGGCGTGCCGGCCGGTAGTTGACCCCATCGGGCAACGTCCGTCACGTTTTGCTGATCGATCGGGCCGAGTGCGACGTCAGCACCAAGTTGCTCCCACAACGACGTGGTCGCCTTGGGCATCACTGCGTGATGCAGAACAGCGATTGCCCGCAACGATTCACAAATCGTGTAAAGGACGGTTGAAAGGCGTTCGGCGTTAGCCTCATCCTTCGCCAGAACCCAGGGCTCTTGCTCTGTGACGTAGCCATTCACTATGTCCACGAACGACTTCATGGCTTGGATCCCGTTGAGGAAGTCCAACCGCAGAATCGCTTCGTCAGCCGATGCCGCTGCTGAGATAAGCGCGTCCTGGACTGCAGTTTCGGCCGCAGTGCTTTCACCGGGCGCAGGCAAGATCCCGTCACGGTATTTGGCAACCATTGCTGGCGCACGAGATGCAAGGTTGCCCAAACCGTTCGCCAGTTCCGCGGTGTAGCGCGCACTCATGTCTTCCCATGAGAACGACCCGTCTGAGCCGAATTGGATGGCACGCAAGAAGTAATAGCGAAATGCATCCGAGCCGAAGTGATCAACGATCTGGCTCGGCGCAATACCGGTGAGCTTGCTCTTGCTCATTTTCTCGCCGCCAACGAGCAACCAGCCGTGCGCGAAAACTTGCTTCGGCAAAGGCAGTTCAGCAGCCATCAACATTGCTGGCCAAATGACTGCGTGGAATCGCAGAATATCTTTGCCAACCAAGTGCACCGAAGCTGGCCACGTCTCGGCAAACTTCTCCGCCCCTGGGGTTCCCGGCTCATCACCAAGACCAACTGCGGTGGCGTAGTTCAGCAACGCATCGAACCAGACGTACACGACTTGGTCTGTGTCCCACGGGACCGGAATACCCCAGTCGAACGTTGACCGCGAGATAGACAGGTCTTGTAGCCCACCGCGCAGGAACGACACGACCTCGTTGTAGGCGGACTGGGGTGCGACAGCGTGTGGATTCGCTTCGTAGTGCGCAAGCAGTTTGTCGGCATAGGCGGAGAGTCGGAAGAACCAGTTCGTTTCGCTTACCGTTTCAACCGGACGGCCGTGCGTAGGACATAGCTTCTGCCCTTCGAACTCACCCGTTCCATCTGCGAGGTCGCCGGGGAGTTTGAACTCCTCACAGCCGACGCAGTACGGGCCCTCGTAGGCACCTTCGAAGATCTCGCCCTTGTCTTTGAGCCCAGTAAGGAACTTCTGCACACGCTCGGTGTGACGTGGCTGCGTCGTGCGAATGAAATCGTCATTTCGCGCGTCGATCGTCTCAAGCACTGGGAGCCATGCCGACTCGACGAGTCGATCGGCCCATTCCTGTGGGGCAACCCCGTTAGCTTGCGCCGTTCGCATCACTTTCTGACCATGCTCATCGGTGCCGGTGAGGAACCAGACCTTCTCACCACGCTGGCGGTGCCAACGCGTGGCAACATCGCCGGCCGTCGTGGTGTACGCATGCCCGATATGGGGGGCGTCGTTCACGTAATAGATCGGCGTAGTCAAGTAATACGTTGCATCAGACACACCCTGATCCTAGAGGGCATCGACACTGCCCGTCGTTCAGGTTTGCTCAGCCGAGGACTTCTTGGCAGCGACAATCGCGTCGTAGACGGATTTTCGCGGTAATCCATAAGCGTCCGCGACGGCCGCGAGTGCCGATTTACGAGGATCCGCGTCGTGATCAACTGGGCGGCGCCGCTGGCCTTCGGGTGCTCCCTGCACAACGACGGTGATCTCACCGCGCAGCCCATCGCTGGCCCACTCGGCTAGTTCTCGCAACGTGCCACGACGCACTTCCTCGTACGTTTTCGTCAACTCACGGCACACCGCTGCTGGTCGATCATCACCAAATACGTCGGCCAGGGCGGTGAGCATGTCGGCAATGCGATGCGGTGCCTCGAAGAAGACAAGAGTTCGCGGATCACCCGTTAACTCAGTCAAGGCGGTCTTGCGCTCCCCGGCCTTACGTGGCAGGAACCCTTCGAAAGCAAAGCGGTCAACAGGCAGGCCCGACAAAGCCAGAGCCGTCAGAACTGCCGACGGACCTGGCGCCGCCGTCACGTCAATGCCCTGTTCAACAGCGGCAGCCACCAGCCGATAGCCCGGATCACTTACGCTCGGCATTCCTGCATCGGTAATCAGCAGCACCCGCTGGCCGTTTTCCAGCGCCTCGATGAGCTCGGGAAGCCGCTTTTGCTCCACAGCGTCGTAATACGAGACGAGCCGTCCGACCACAGTGACGTCGAGATCATCGATCAGTCGACGAGCCCGGCGAGTATCTTCAGCCGCCACGATGTCGGCAGCAGAAAGCTCCGCACGAAGTCGCGACGAGGCATCGGCAGGATTACCAATTGGTGTCGCTGCCAGCACAAGTACGCCACGCTTATCACCTGTCACAAGTGTCTAGCCTGCCACGAACGTATGCTGAGTGGGTGACGATGACTCTTGATGAGCCACACCAAGCCCCCGCGGGGCGTCGTCGGGTTGCCCAGGAGCCCCGGGATTCAGAGCTTGCGACCCGACTATCTCCCGCGCTACCTACCGATACCGCAACCTCATGGTGGGTAACGATCGGCATCACCGTCTTTGCTGCACTACTGCGCTTGGTAAACCTCGGCCAACCCCATGCCGTCTCGTTCGACGAGACGTACTACATGAAAGACGCGTGGTCGCTGCTTCGATGGGGGTACGAACGTGGGTTCGTTACTGACGCTGACAAGAAGATTTTGGCGAGCAACGGAGATTGGCGAACCCTTGACTTTTTCTCGTCATCGGCCTCGTTCATCGTCCACCCACCCGTTGGCAAATGGACGATCGGCCTAGGCGAATACCTCTTCGGCCTCACGCCATTCGGTTGGCGATTCATGACGGCCCTCGTGGGCTGTCTGATGGTGCTGCTCGTCATTCGCATCACCCGTCGTTTGTCACGCTCCACCCTGATCGGCGCCATCGCCGGATTCCTGATGGCGATCGATGGCATGGCGATCGTGATGTCCCGCACTGGCTTACTCGACAACATCCTCGCGTTCTGGGTTCTAGTTGCTTTCGGCTGCATCTTGATGGATCGCGAGCGCACCCGAAAACTCGTTGCGCGAGAGGTTCTCACCTACCCTGACGACCGAACTGCACTACTCGATCTCGGCCGAGGAACCGGGCCGTTCGCCGGACTCCGCCCGTGGCGATGGGCTGCCGGATTCGCCCTCGGCATGGCCTGCGGCACGAAATGGTCGGGCGTCTGGTTCGTCATAGCGTTCGGATTGCTCACAGTGGTGTGGGATTTCGGGATGCGGCGCATGATTGGGGTCAGAAGCCCCAACGCCGTCGCTGGTGCGCTGATTGACGGAGTGCTCGGAGCCATCGCCATTGCCGGGACGGCGGTTGCGGTGTACCTCATCTCGTGGAGCGGTTGGCTACTTCACGAGGGTGGCTACGACCGAAATTGGGCCGTTGGACAACCCGGGTCTGGCCTCTTCGGTTTCATGCCGGAAGCGATTCGATCACTGTGGCACTATCACGCGGAAATGCTTAACTTCCACACACATTTGACGTCTGCACACTCGTACCAGAGCAATGCGTGGAGTTGGCCATTGCAGGCGCGACCCACCTCGTTCTACTACGAGTCATTCGAAAACGGTGAGAACGGATGCACCGTCGATAAGTGTGCGTCCGAGGTGATCGCTCTCGGAAACCCGATCATTTGGTGGGCAGCAATCCCTGCAGTCATTCACCAAGCCTGGCGCTGGATTTCCCAACGCGACTGGCGCTCCGGCGCAGTTGTGCTTGCCGTTCTCGCTGGATGGCTGCCATGGCTTGGCTTCCAAGGCCGCACGATCTTCACGTTCTACGCCGTCGTTTACGTGGCCTTCCTAACCATGGCCTTAGCGCTCACCTGTGGCACGATCCTCGGCAAGAGTGATGCGGATCCGCGACGTCGAACAATCGGTGCAGCCGTCGTCGGATCGTTCCTGTTACTTTCGCTGGTCGCCTGCTGGTTCTTCTATCCACTGTGGACTGCGGAAGTAATTCCTTACACCCAGTGGCAAATGCGCATGTGGTTTCCGACCTGGGTGTGATTTGCCGGGTTTGGATTCATCTCAAACTGCGCCCGCTCACAGTTCGTGATCCACTGGGACTGGAGGAACAGTGAGCCATATCGACAATCTCAATCGACCTGATGACGATTCACGTGAGGTCGAAACAAGCCCGCTCATCACGCGTCGAACCCTGTTACGCGCGGGCGGAATCCTTGCCGGCGTCGGCGCGCTCGGCTATGCCGCCTATGCATTGACCAAACGTCAGGTCACCGAGGGGGTTCGAGCGTTGCTCACAATTCCTTCACCATCGGATCCGGCATCGGCTATCCCCAGCGCTGCAACTCCATCCATCTCCGACATGCCTTCAGCGGTTACACCCGTCGACTCCTTCTTCCGCATCGATACGTCCATGTCACCCCCAGTTGTCGATGTGGCCACATGGTCGATGAGGATCTACGGTCGCGTCGATCGTCCTGTCACACTGACGTACAACGATCTGCTCGCCATGCCGAGTATCGAGCGGTACGTGACACTTTCGTGCGTCAGCAACGATGTCGGTGGAGACCTCATCGGCACAGCGAAGTTTCAAGGTGTGCGCCTGAGCGATCTGCTGAGCAAGGTTGGAGTCCATTCCGACGCATCGTTGATCCTCGGTGAATCAGTCGACAGCTTCACGGCAGGTTTTCCCACTGACTTCCTCAAGCAGTCCCCTGACTCGATGGTCGCCTACGCAATGGACGGCGCGGCCCTACCAACTGACCACGGCTTCCCTGCCCGCCTCGTCGTTCCCGGTCTCTACGGATACGTCTCGGCAACCAAGTGGCTCAGCAGCATCAAACTCACAACACTCAAAGACGACCCGCCCTACTGGATCACCAAGGGATGGCTTGCCGATGGCACCATCCAAGCTGCATCTCGGATCGACGTGCCACGACAGGGCACCACCGTTAGGGCCGGCACTGTCGGAATCGGCGGACGAGCATGGACGGAGATCGGCGGAGTTAAGTCCGTCGAGGTCAAGATCGACGACGGAGCATGGCAGCCGGCGACTTTGGCGGCCCCCATCGCGGCGAATACCTGGCGCCTTTGGTCGTTCGCATGGATGGCCCAGCCTGGCGACCACACGATCAGCGTTCGCATGACCAATGACAATGGCTCCGTACAGACAGACACTCAGCACGGGGTTTATCCTGGCGCCGCGAGTGGACTTCACAGCATCAGCGTCAACGTCGCCGCTTAGCCGAGAGCGGATCTTCGTTCCGCACTGCAAACCCACGCAGTGCAAGTAGCATCGCAGGTGTGACGGACACGGCGACGCCAGAAAGCCAGGGCGATGATCAACTAGAGCCGTCAACCATTTCCCGGTGGTCACAACTGTGGAGGCGCGTCAAGCCATTCGTCCTGATCGCAGTCGGGCTCATAGCACTGCGCATCATCACTCGAATTGCGTCCTCAGTGGACTGGCCTGCGGTGTGGTCATCGGTGCAGCTGGTTAGCCCACTATCTGCGATTCTCCTGCTTGCATTTCTTGCCTCTAGGCAGGTATTCAACGCGATTCCGCTTACCCGTTTTGTGAAAGATCTGACGCTTAAGCAATCGATTCAGAACGACTTGTCGGCCTTCCTCACCGGAACCGTCGCACCACCGCCAGCCGATGTGGTTCTTCGAGTGTCCATGTTCAAATCGTGGGATATCGATCCCGTTGAAGGCATGGCTGGTGTCACCCTCAATTCACTGACCTTCTACGCAGTGCGATTCTTAGCCCCGGCAATCGGGGTCATGTTCTTGGTTTTCGACGAGGTCGAATCCGGCCAGGTGCTCAGCGCGCTTCTTTCGTCACTCATTTCGGTGGCGATCTTGGTTGCCCTGTATTTCATTAGCCAAGGTGACCGACTCGCTCGAATGATCGGATCAACCGCGGGAAGCGTGGCAGCTCGCTTCAAGAAGACGGTAAATCCAGATGAATGGGCCGAGGCCGTTGTCGATTTTCGAGCCAAGATTGGCGATCGCGTCCACACCGGCATCATCCCGTCCATGGGCGCCCTCATCGCGATGGTGCTCAGCGATGCAACCATCCTGTTCATATCCTTGCGAACGGTTGGCGTTGATTCGTCGGTCTTACCTTTGGCCGTTATCTACGGAACGTTCCTCGTCGCCTACCCGTTGACCCTGTTTCCGTTGGCCGGACTCGGCGTCCTCGACGCTGCCCTCATCGCCGCCTGGCTTGATTACGCCGGAGACGGTTACGAATCGCAATTCGTTGCGGCACTCATAGTCTGGCGCGTTGTCACTCTTTTGGTGACGCTCACATGCGGCCTGCTATCACTGTTCCTCTGGCGACGATTGGATCGCCGACGCGACGCCTACCATGTCAATCTCGAGTGATCGTTCAACGATTCACCACCCTCGACGCGGACGCATGTGGGGTAGCAACTACTTTCATCGCGCCGAACCAGCGCTAGTCCATATGCCTTCACTGATACGATCACGAATCTGGGCACACCTACCCCGAAAGTGTTGGTATGACAACTGACGAGGTAATTGACGAAGCGCCGCCGAGGTGGCTGCGTTGGTGGAGAGTCGCCCGCCCCGTCCTCATCGTGGCGGTCAGTCTATTTGCACTCAAGGTTCTGTACCGCATTCTTGCGCCCATCGACTGGTCGTCAGTGTGGGATTCGCTGCTACTACTGACCCCGTTGGCGATCTTTCTCCTCCTGTTCTTTGTCGCCCTGCGGCAAGTGTTTAACGCCAAACCCTTGACGAATTTTGTCTCCGGTCTTCCCCTGCGTCGGTCCATCATGAATGACCTGACAGCGTTCTTGATGGGAACCGTTGCACCACCGCCGTCGGACACAGTTCTTCGCGTCTCCATGTTTAAGTCGTGGAATGTTGATCCCGTTGAAGGCATGGCGGGCGTAACTTTGAACTCCTTGACCTATTACGTTGTTCGCTTCTTCGCACCCGCAATTGGCTTGCTGTTTCTGGCTTTCCAAGATGTGGAATCTGGTCATGCGCTTGGCGCGGTAATCTCCGTGCTAATTTCCGCTGTCATCGTTGGGGTCCTACTTTCGATCAGCCGAGGTGATCGTCTTTCGCGTTTGATTGGCCTTAACGCTGGTCGAGTGGCAACACATTTCAAGAAGACAGTTGAGCCAGACAAGTGGGCCGCGGCTATGGTCGACTTTCGCGCCCGGATCGGCGATCGCGTTCAGACGGGGATCGTGCCATCACTCGGCGCACTCGTGTTGATGGTCTTATGTGACGCGTCAGTCCTGATAGTGGCAGTACGCGGCGTCGGCGTGGGCGGCGACGTTCTACCCCTGGCGATTGTGTACGGCAGTTTTCTACTCGTATACCCACTGACCCTTTTCCCACTTGCCGGGCTCGGGGTCGTCGATGCCGTTCTAGTAACGGCGTGGCTGGATTACGCCGGTGACAGCTATGAAGCGCAGTTCGTCGCTGCTCTGATCATCTGGCGCGTCGTCACGCTCATCGTGGTGCTCTTGTGTGGACTCGTCTCGCTCTTCGCCTGGCGCAGGACGGCTAGGAAACTCGAAGGCGACTTACAGCCGTCATCATGAAGTGCAGGCCGACGTGACTCAGGTGAACCATCACCCCAGACGTCGACGCCTTTGGGGTAACGGCTACTTTCGCCGCATCGGTCCCGGTTTGGTTACTGGCGCTGCTGACGATGATCCGTCGGGCATTGGCACGTACTCGCAGGTTGGTGCGGCATCAGGTAATCAACTCCTATGGTCGGCCCCGACGCTTTTGCCTTTCGCATTCGCCGTTCAGGAAGCATGCGCCCGACTCGCTCTCGTCACCGGCAAAGGACTTGCCGCTCTCATCAAGGAACAGCTGCCTCGCCCCGTGCTCTACCTCGCTGTAACTGCGGTCGCGCTGGCGAATTCGTTCAACATCGCGGCCGACCTCGGCTCAATGTCCGCCGCGCTCGGGCTCCTCATCCCGATCCCACAAGCGCTTGGAGTTCTTCTCTTCGCTTGTGGTATCGCGATTACTGAGGTCTTGATCCCCTACCACCGTTATGCGCGATTCCTCAAGTGGCTGTGCTTTTCTCTCGTTGCTTACATGGGCGTACTGGCGGTTGCGCATGTCGATTGGACGGACGTACTTCACTCAACCCTCGTGCCACACATGGACTTTACGAAAGCAACCCTCGTCGCGCTGATCGCTTTGGCCGGAACGACTATCTCGCCTTACCTCTTTTTCTGGCAGGCGGCCGAAGAGATGGAGGATGAGTCCGGCGAAGTACCTGACGTATCTACCGGGCACGTGCAGGCGATGCGCGGAGATGTGCTCGCCGGAATTGCATCAGCCGTATTCATCATGTTCGCCATCATGGCCACATCAGCGGCAACCCTGCACGTACACGGAATCACCGAGATCTCTTCTGCCGAGCAAGCGGCGTCAGCACTAGAACCTTTGGCGGGACGATTCGCCAGTGTGCTCTTCTTACTTGGCATCGTTGGAACAGGCTTACTTGCCGTGCCCGTGCTCGCCGGCTCTACGGCGTATGCGTTGAGCGAAGCCTTCGGTTGGCAAGAAGGCTTAGAACGCCGGCCCGGCCAAGCTCGGGCGTTCTATGCGGTCATCATCGGCTCAATGATCACCGCGCTCATATTGAATTACGTCGGGATCAATCCGATGCACTTCCTCTATCTGGCCGCCATCTTGAATGGCCTCACCGCACCCATCTTGATGTTCCTGGTCTGGCTATTGGCCAGAGACGCAGACCTGATGGGCACATGGCGAAGTAAGCCGTGGTCGCACATCCTGCTGCTCGGCGCAACCATGCTGATGATCAGCCTGCCGCTCATGTGGCTATTCGCGAGTTAGCAAACGCTCGTACAGTTACAGGTGCGGCATGATCTCGGTTGCGATCAGTTCAACGTGCTCGAAGTCCGCTAGGTCGAGCACCTGAAGGTAGAGGCGCGTAGCACCAGCCTCGCGGTAAGCCGTGGCCTTGGCGATGACCTCGTCTATGGTGCCAGCCAGGCCATTGTCTCGAAGTTCGGCCGGCTCACGACCAATGGTTGCCGCGCGCCGAACAAGGTCGGCTTCGGTGGCGCCGACGCAGACCACCTGCGCAGCGGAATAGATCATCGACTCAGCCGGTCGCTCAGCAGTAGCAACAGCACTCCGCACTCGATCGAAGGCCGCAACGGTGTCGGAGAGTGACTCGAATGGGACGTTGTATTCGGCTGCGAAGCGAGCGGCTAAGGCGGGAGTGCGCTTGGGGCCCGACCCGCCAACGATGAGCGGCACCGGAGATTGCACGGGCTTCGGTAGTGCCGGTGAGTCCGCTAGTTGATAGTGCGCACCCTGGTAATTGAACCGCTCACCCACAGGGGTCGACCACAGCCCGGTCAGAACCTCCAACTGCTCGGTGAGAATGTCGAACCGCTCACCGACAGGTGGGAACGGAATTCCGTATGCCGCGTGTTCTTCTTCGAACCATCCGGTTCCCAAGCCAAGTTCGATACGTCCGTCACTCATCGCATCAACCTGCGCGACACTGATCGCCAGCAAGCCCGGCAGGCGGAAGGTCGCAGCCGTCACGAGCGTGCCAAGCCGAATTGACGACGTCTCACGGGCAAGCGCGCCAAGAGTTACCCACGAATCCGTCGGGCCAGGCAGGCCGTCACCATCACCCATGACCAGGTAATGATCCGAACGGAAGAAGGCGTCGAATCCGAGTCGTTCAGCATGCTGGGCCATCCGAAACTGATCGTCGTAGGAAGCACCCTGCTGCGGTTCGATGAAGATACGTAGGTCCATACCCGAACTCTAGGCCCCCGCGTCTCTTAACTGCCTCGCACGGTTAAAGAGCCAGCTGGATCCGTAGCGCTTCGTCGATCTGATTGACATCATGGTCGTGATGGGAATCCTGTGTAATCCGATCCCCACGAGTCTGTCTGATTCAGTCGTCACATGCCCCTAGAGGTACTGCGAGGGGCAACCACCCAGCGAGAGAAGGACACATGGA
>CANGPO010000062.1 GCA_947455705.1 Actinomycetota bacterium
GCCTCAACGTCACCGTCGCCGTCCCCCTCACCTAAGCCCAGTGGCTCAACAGGTGCTGATGCAGCAGGTAACCCTGTAGTGACGTTTGGCATTGGCCCGAGTAAGAACCATCAGGTAGATCGCCGGCCCAACTACAACATGCTCTCACCTAAGGGTGGGCTCGTGTCCGATGAAGTAGCGGTCGTTAATCTCACCTACCAGCCCCTGACATTAAACCTCTACGCATCTGATGGCCTCAACGCTGACGATGGCTCACTGACTCTGCAACCTGGCTACGTTAAGCCTAAAGACGCGGCGGCATGGGTGACCTTTGGCGGCCGTGGAAGCAAGGGCTACGTGGTGTTGGCCCCGCGGGAAAAGGTGTACGTCCCCTTCGTGGTCAAGATCCCCAAAGATGCCTATGTGGGCGATCACTTGGCGGGCATCGTGGCTTCGCTGGTGTCTGAGGGCACCACTCCCGGCGAACGCGGCACCAACGTGAAGCTCGAGCAGCGAGTGGGTATCCGCCTCGGAGTTCGGGTTGCGGGCGTCTTGACGCCGGGTCTGGACGTCAAAGATCTTGAAGCAACCTACGCCGGCACGCTCAACCCATTCGGCAAGGGCAACGTCACAGTCACGTACACAGTCACCAACAAGGGCAACGTACGACTTGGTGGGTTGCAAGAGGTGAGCGTGCACGGCCTCATCGGCCCCACCGCCACCGCGGGCAAACTAGCCAACGTTCCTATGCTTCTACCCGGCAACTCGGCCAAGGTAACCGTGACCGTGCCTGACGTGACGCCGGTTGGCTACGAAACTGTTGACGTCTCCATCAACGGACTCGCGGTAGCAGGGGATGCTGATCCAGCCGTTGAAGTTGCAAGCGCCTCAGCAAATTTCTGGGCCATCCCGTGGACGCTGCTCGCAGGTCTACTTGGACTCGCAGCAATCGGTGCCGCGGTTCTGCGCACCCGACGGGCGTCGAGCTTGCCACCGTCCTCGACAGGTGCGGCGACGGGTACTGACAACCTGGTCTCCTCAGCAAGTGCAACAAGTTCTGTCACGGAGAATCTATGAAGAAGATGACGATTCGTCGCCGCGCACGCTTATCGGTGGGAATCATCGCAACCTTCATCGCCGGCGGCATGCTGGTTCCCTCGGTTGCGAATGCAGATCAACCACCATTCAAAGATCCCAACGCGATTGGCTTGATCGGGTTTTGCGATAAAAACAACAACCCGGTGACCTCGGGCAACATTCTCGATGTGCCATTCGTGGTGAAGTACGTGTCTAACTCACCCGCACCCAAGGAGTATGTCGGTCCGCACCAGAAGGCCGCTATTTATGCCTTCTCACCATTGCCGAATTCGAACCCTGGTGACTGGGTTGGCTATCAAATGACAGCGTCATCGGGCTACACAAATCTCAAGGTGCCCATGGCAAAAGGGACGCTGGGCGATGCTCCATTGGAATGGCACATCACCAGTTTCCCGCCGCAGTTAGACGGCCTCGTTCAGGTACGCATGATCCTGTCGAACGTAAATGCGTCCCCTCGCACGAATCAATACGCACAGGCCATCGTGCGCGTGAAGGACAAGACGTGGACTCTGGTCACGGGGTTGACCGACAAGTCGCTTTGTGAGGCGGGGCTGGTGAAGTCAGCCGAAGAAGTTCTTCTTCCGCCAACGAAACTTCCGTCGGCTGCACCGTCGTGGGCGGCGAACGCGTCCGCGGCTCCTGGCCAATCAACCGCGAGCCCGGGCGCATCGTCCGTCGCAAGCAAGCCGGCGTCTGGAGCTCCAAGCGCCTCCCCGGCCACGTCAGGCGAAGCAGATCCGAACATGCCCGGGGCTGCTTCAGCCGAGCCTTCTAGCCAAGCGGTGTCCTCGCAGACGTCAACCTCCGGGCTGGGTGCAGTGCCTTGGATCTTGGGGCTGAGCGCAGTTTTGGTCGGGGCGGGTGCTTTCATAGTGGGCCGTAAATCCGCTGCAAAGATTCCGACTGATCCACCGGTTTAACTTTCACATATCAGGGCAGTAATCAGGGGTACGTTCCATCACAGTTGGGGAGATCATGAAATTACGCACTAGTCGCACGATCAGCGGCCTGCTTGCCGTGGCCATCATGGCCGGTGGCGCTCTGGCCGCAGTCGAGCCCGCGCAGGCCTACACGGGAACTCCGCCGTGGGTTTCGGGAGATGCGAACAATCACGGCGGCATCAAGATTTACGATGTTGCTGGTGGTGAAATCACCGGGGGTACCGATTACAACGCTCTTGGTAGTTTCTACGCGGGTCAGGGCACGGCCAAGCGTGGCTGCGCGACTAAAGCCAACCTCTACATCGCAGTGCCGGATCACAATGTCTCCATCCCCCTGAACTGGTACAACGGCAACCTTCAGGGATCAACCCTGTTGAGTACGGCGCCCGCGGCACCGACGGCATTAGGCCCCGTGATTGGCAAAACCACGTGGGGTGGCCCGACGCCGGTTGCTGATCTGCTGTCTGGTGGAACCCTAGATACTTCATCAGCGGCGTACACCAACGTTTTCGAGCTCCGTATGTACGACTCAGGGTTGGCAGGATGTTCGCAGGGCCAGAATTACTGGGCTGCTGAGATCGAATACAACCCTGGAGGGTCGACCTATGACGGTCTAGCCCCTGGGGCGTGGCGCATTGTGTACCCCGTGGCCACCACGACTCAGTCGACGGTCAGCACGCCGGTGCCTTCCGCGACCGGAACGTACGTTGCCGGACAGCAGATCACACTGACCTCGCAGTCGTCTGTTGCTGGTCAGATTCAGTTCACTCAGGATGGATCGTCTGTCGGAAACCCTGTCACAGTCGACGGTTCGTTCAACGCCACCTCGGATCCGATCACTCTGACTGCGGGTGACCACACGTTTGCTGCCTCCTTCAGCCCGACGGACGCGACCAACTACACAGGCTCAACGTCGTCGAATCTGCTCATCTCGGTCAATGGTGCGCCTACGACCGTGTCCAAGCCAACGGCGTCGGGAGCATCACCACGTGCCTACGGCAACACGATCAAGTTGACCTCCACTGCCACCGCAGGTATTCCTGGAACCATCCGGTTCAAGGACAAGGGTGCCCTCATCTCGGGTGTCCCCGCGGTAGCAGTCAACGGTTCGGGAGTTGCAGCATCGGCGCTCTTCCAACCGTCGGTTGGTTCGCACTCGTACACCGCTGTGTTCACACCGACTGACTACACGAACTACAGCCAGTCGACGTCAGCGGCGCTTGCTTACACCGTTGTTAAGGGCACCTTGGTGAACAAGGTTCGTCCGTCGATCACCGGTGTACTCAAGGTCGGCAAGGTCCTCACGGCCAACCCAGGCACATGGTCTCCGACGGGAACTACCTACACCTACGTATGGAAGCGCGGAGCCACGATCATCGGTCGCGCCAAGACGTACAAGGCGACGACCAAGGACAAGGGCAAGGTGCTCACTGTCACCGTCACCGCAGCTAAGGCGAACTACAACAGCAAGGCTGTTACCTCGCTCGGTAAGAAGATCAGCTAGTAACTCGCGTCTGCCGAGCAGACGTACGTTCGCTAGCCCGTAAGCAAGCGAAGGGCCGCACACGGAAGGGTGTGCGGCCCTTCGCTGTCACAAGAAATCGTTTCTTAGACGAGTGATTCGATCGCTCAGTGCAAGACCTTGATTACTCACCGTGGTGTCACCCTTCGTTCATCTAACTAATGCCGAACGGTCACCCATTCGGCTCCTAACGTGAACGTTCAGGCGTAACAGTTCATTGTTGGATGTTTTGTAGTGGTCACTTCGATTCGACGGGAGGACGCGTGAAGATCGCCACCACGGCACGATCCATGATCGCTGTCGCCCTTGTGACCGTCGGGATGACGGTTGCACCGATCGCATCAGCGTCAGCCGCTAGTTCGACCCCCACTCCGACCCCGAGCGCCTCTTCGTCAAGCCCAGCGCCGGCGCCGTCGTCTGCAGCCGGTACGAACGTGATCGTTTCGACAGAGATTGCCTTGGCTGTAGAGCCGGGCACCGATCTCCAGACCTACACCCCGGCCACCTTCCGCGCTACCGTCAGCCCGGCTGACGCACAGGGCATCGTGAGCTTCCTCGCCGACGGCCAAGTCTTTGCCCAGGCGAACGTCGTTGGAGGCCAGGCCGTCGTTGAGAGCAACTCGCGCTCGGCGGGGTCGGCGAATCTCACCGCAACCTTCCAGCCAACGCAGGGCTTGAACTTCAGCCAAGCCACCTCAGCGGTCATTCCGATCAAGGTGCATGGCACGCCCACCCTTGCCATCGCGAACAAAGAAGGTCAGGCCGTAGCTCAGGGCTCACCGATCAAGGTCGGCCAGCCCATTCGTTTGATCGTGTCGAACTTCCCAGCCAACACGTTGGTGACGTTCGCAGTCGGCAACATCAAACTCAACGCCGCACTTGTCACGAACAAGGACGGTAACGGCAGCACTGTCGTTGTGCTGTCAAAGACCTTGCCGTCGAGCGTGTACGTGATGGCCGCCCAGGGCGGTAAATACAACGCGTCCTTCGTCTTCTACGTATACAACCCGAGTTCGCAGCCAGCCCCCGTGCCAGGTAATTCCACCGGCAACATCAGCACGCGGATTCCTGACGACACCAGTGGTGGCTCGTCAACAGACGGCGGCGAGGGTGGCACGGGTGGTTCGACGGGTGGCGATGGTACGTCCGACGGTGGCACAAGTGGCGGATCGATTCCGTCGACCGGTGGCGGCGGAACGAAACTCCCGCATACCGGTGGCGATCCTGTCGATTTGATCCTTGGCGCAACTCTCGCGTTCGGACTTGGTACGGGTGCACTTGTTGCCGGCCGCCGTCGCGAATACTTCGGCCGTCACGCAGCCCGTTGATCAAACGCTGTTCTCGGTGGCGTCGGGCAATGCAGGGGGAACGATGATGGCAATTCGGGAGTTAGACTGTGATCACCTCGAAGTGGATGGATCCAGACGCCATGACTCAGCAGCCGCACATGCCTGAAATCCCGGGTTATCCGTACGAAACCGCGCCCGGCTATGCCCCGACGCAGCCGGCTGCGTCGATGCCTGAAGCGCCCCAGGTTGCTTTCGAGCCCGCAACGGAAACGATTCCTGCTCCCGCATACGAAGTTGCCCACAACTATGTGGTGCCAACAGTTACAGAGACCTATTACGCCACTGCAGACACCTACACGCAGCCCGCGTATCAGGCGCAACCCGTCGATCCTTATGCACCGCCAGCAGTTCAGTACACCGAGCAGGTGCCATACGTACAGCCGGTTCACCATGTAGAACCCGTGCGGTATCACGAGCCAGTGCAGTATGTGGAACCCGTGCAGTATCAGGTGCCAGTGGCTTACGCGGTGCCGGTGACCGATCCTTACGCGATCCCTGCCGCAGACGTCACTGTGCCCAGCTACGCGCCGGCTGCCACAGCGGTTTCGGCGGCTCCGGTTGGGCTTAGTCGCACCGAGCAGCGCAAGCGTGAACAAGAGGCACTGAAGAACGCGAAGAAGAGCAACTCACTGTTCAAAGCATGGTGGCTTTACCCGCTCGTGGCGGCGATTGTCGTGTGTGGCTATCTCGGCTGGCAATCTGCCCAAAAGCCGGTCAACACCGCACCAACCACTCCGGTGGTTGTAAGCGATCAGCCTTAACCAATGGTGATGGCGTGCGACGCCGTCAGACCGTTACTTGTCCTTACGACGACCGAGTACGTGTGAGATGAAGCCTTCGCTTCATTGGCCTTGCCATCGGACGACTTAGTGCTCGAATTCGACCGCGAATCAGACCTCACATCGTCAGAACGTGAGCCCTCACTCAGCGAACACTGAAGCCACGCCACGACGCCCGGCTGCGCTTGCACCGAGCACGAGGTTGGCACTCCGTCGCGGACGAGAGTTGCGGTGCCAGGGCGTTCTGACGCGTTAATCAAGACCGGGGCACGAACGCGGCCGTTAGTGCTAACGATGTCCTTGGTAAACGCAATCGCAGGAACGCCAACGGAGATGTTGGGCTTCTTAGCGGGCGTGAAGTGGTTGTCGTCGCCAGCTTCGTGAGACCGATCATGATGTTCGGTTGTGATGGTGACGGAAACGTCATCGTTGGATTCGTGATGACCCTCGGTGGCCCATGCAATCATCGGCGCACTTGCAACGATTGCGACCGTGCTTATCGTCGCTGCCGCTACTCGGATCCATGTCGCGCTCATACTTAGAACGTCGGAGGATTAGGCCAACTCCTGAACGGCTGGGCACGAAAGTGTCTGCTTTCTCACCCATTCGGCGCACACAGGCACCGCGTGGCAGTCAGCGAGCAGCGTCAGGCATCATCAGAGATCAAACAACGAGTGAACGACGTCGCAAGTAGACACCCAGGGAGGGCACATGACTGATCCGCGTCGTGAGCTGCTCGCCAAGCGCGCCGACCTCGTCGCGCGGGCCGACGGCCTGACCGCCGCACCGGTCGACACTGGTGGGATTTCGTTCGGCAAACGCGTCGGTGACGGTACGGCTATGGCTGTTGAACGGCTCACGAATGTCGCCGCCCACGAACAGATCCTCGTCCAACTCGGCGAAGTTGATCGCGCGCTCACAAAGCTCGATGAGGGCACGTACGGGCAGTGCGACACCTGCGGCGGCCCAATCCCCGAGGGACGCCTCGAAATCCATCCCTGGGCGATCCGCTGCGTCACGTGCGCCTCCGGTGGATAACTGATTCTTCGGGCGCGCAGGGCTGGAATCATCTCCCCACCTGCAAAGGCGATCGGGTGTGGCAATCACGTGTCACTCCGACCTACAATGTGACACATGGGAGATCTCGTGACACTGCGCGTTGGTCCGAAGAATCGTATTGTGCTGCCGGCTGCACTTCGGGATGCGGCCGGGATCACCATAGGAAGTGATCTTGTCGGTCATGTCGACGAGTTGGGTCGTCTCATACTTGAGACGCCTGCATCTGTGCGTGCTCGGGTGTGGGATGCCGCACCTGGCGGCGAAGGCGACGCGATGGCCGATGTGGCGGCTGCTCGGTCGGCAGATCGTGAAATCGCGCTTGAGGCGATCGCGCGCAGAGTGGCGACTCCATTCGACGAGGCTGCTGGCAAGCGGCTACTCGCCGAACTTGGGCTGTGAATGGCCTCGAGCGGCGGATCGTCCTGGACGCGTCGGCCGCTCTCGAATGGATTCTGGGACGGCCGGCGAAGGCACTGGTCGACAAGCTGCTTCCCGTTGCCGTGATTCCATCCTCAGGTCTAGCGGAGGTGCTTTACATCGCTCGGCTACGTGGGCATGGGCTTGCGTTGTCTGAGTTAACTGGCGCCCTCGTGACGATGGGTGCTGAAGTTGAGCCTGTGATTGCCCAAGACGCGATTCGGGCGTCTGACTTGATCGCCGCCAGTAAATCCGCATCGAGTCCCGCGGGTTCGCTGTCGTTGGGTGATGGACTGTGCATCGCTGTGGCGGAGCGGCTCGAATTGCCAATCACGGGCGGCGATCTTTACTGGGAAACGTTGGATCTGCGCGTCAAGGTTCTCTCGTTGAGGTAGCCGGGTGAGGCGCAGACTTTCAACGTGCCTGACACGTATGCGATCGACGATGAACGGGGCGTCGATATCGCCCGCATTCGAGAGCTCTTGGCCATGACGACCGCAGCGCGCGTGGCCCACATGGTCCGGGTCGCACATGTTCTTCGCAGCATCGCCGATCGCGCAGAGTGTCGGAGACGTTGAACGGCTGAGGGCGGCGAGAAGATGGGCGAGTGATTCACTCAGACCCGCCGGACGACCCGGAAACCAACGCGTCGCCCGCCAATCACCTAGCGCACGATATTGACGAGCAGCTCGGGGTTCTGGAAGGCGAACGTCAGCGAATGCGAAGCCGTCGTGGACGAGTACTTGGCCGACGCGAGGGGGAGTCCAAGCTCGACGCGTACGACCGAATTTCTCGCCTGCCCATCTTCATGTTCGGGATGTTCATCCTCGTCGGCATGATCCTCAAGTTCGGCAGTGAATTCGACACCGCTGAGGGCGACACGATCTTCGTTATCGGATGGCTCGGTTTCGTGGCTGACCTCATCCTGCGCTGGGTGTTCGATGGCGAGCGACGCACCTTCCTGCGCCGTCACTGGCTGCTCATCTTGGCTGTCGTGCTACCACCGCTTCGCGTCGTCCTTATCGGCTACGTCGTGGTGCGCCTCGCTCGGTCCCCAGCACAACTACGTAACCGGCTCTCGCTTTATTCGCTCTACCTGACCATTCTGGTGATCACCTTCGGCGCCATCATTGTGCTGGCATTCGAAAAGCAGAGCGCACATGCGAACATCAAGAATTACGGCCAAGCGCTCTGGTGGGCCGTGTGCACGATTGCCACCGTTGGATACGGCGATTACACCCCCGTCACGACCGGTGGACGTGTCGCGGCAACGATGGTGATCCTGACTGGTCTGGCCACGATCTCGATCGTCACCGCGACGATCGCCTCCAGGTTCGTCAGCGGCCCCAGCGATTCTCAAGAGATTGAACACACGGAAGTCTCGTTGGGCGACATAGAAACTAGGCTCGCCCGCATTGAGGCTGCGCTGGCCGCGCTCACGTTGGCTCCCGGCAATACCCCGATCGCGACGAAATCTGGCGAGATTCCTGAGCAGAACGAGAGGGACGGCACGTAGCCTCACAACATGTTCTCCGCTGAGCCTCGCGTCATTCCCGCCTCTCGTCTACGTGATTCAGAGCTAGATCCCGCCCCACTCGACCCCGCGACGATCCTGTCGGGAGCTCCCGAGGTGTTCCACAAGGGCATCTACGAGGGCGACGACATGACGATCGGTATCTGGCAGCACGGGGTCGGCACAAGCTCAGATGTCGAGGCCGACGAGGTTTTCATCGTCCTGTCCGGACGTGCCACCATCGAGATTCACGACGGACCAACCCTGGAAGTCGGCCCGGGAGACGTCTGCTCGTACCCACCGGGTGTCGTCAGCACTTGGACGGTGCACGAGACCCTGCGCAAGGTCTACGTGGTGCGGCCGTGATTCCGCGCCGACGCGGGCGCCCGAGCCTGCGGACCTGCGATTTCCCTCGTGAGACACGAACCGACATCTCAAATCGGGGGGTAAATGACATCGATGGGATTCACCCCGTAGAGTGTTCCCGAGACGTCACACAAGGCCTGCCGGCCCCGCGTGATTTCTGCGCCTACGGATCCGTATCCCACACAGTCAGGAGAACGCTGGATGGACGCCGCACACGCCGTCGACCCCCTGCGATCGGGTGACGCCTTGTCTGAGCGGAGCCGTGCCATTCTCGAGTTCGAGCGCCAGTGGTGGAAGTACGCCGGTGCCAAGGAGCAAGCAATTCGCGAGCTCTTTGACATGAGTGCCACCCGTTACTACCAGGTGCTCAATGGTTTGCTGGACGATCCGGCTGCCCTTGAATTCGATCCCATGCTGATCAAGCGCCTTCGTCGTATGCGCGCCTCCCGTCAGCGCGCACGTTCTGCCCGCCGTCTTGGCATCGAGCTGTAACTAACTCCCGCCGCCGGGGGGCCGCTGTGAGCACAGATATTCACGACACTGGAGCGATTCCACGGGTGTCGCAAACTCCCTTCTCGTCAGATTCGGCCACGGTCGACTGGCAAACTGACACCCTCGCGCAACGCTTCGACACACTGCCTGACGCAGTGAAGTCGCCGCGCGAGACCCCATTGTTCATGGACGCACCTCCGCAGCAGGCCGAGCCCGCGCCCGTGGTGGTCCCCGTGTCGTACCCGTCATCTGATGCGGATTCCTTCTTCGACCGCACCTGGTTTGAAACCGGTGCCATTGACGTATCAGAACTGCGTGAGCAGGCCGAGGTTGACGCCGCACCGATGCGCGTTGAACATGTCACCGTTACCCCGAGCCATGCAGACCCGATCGCGGCAGGCTTGGCGGCAGAACACGGTATTGATTTCTCCGAGCCTGCTGCATATGAGTCTGCGCTCTACCACGCAACCGTCGATGAGTCTGTTGTCGCTGAACGTCCCATTGATGAGCGTCCCGTCTTCGAGCGGCCGTCGTACGAGCCGGTTGCGTTCGACGATGCCGATGACTTCTTCGTGACTGCTCCCGTTGTCGGGACGGAGGCCGCCGTCGAGCAAGACTTCGACCCTTCACTATTCGCACCTCGTGACACCACCTCACATGTGGTGACTGCTGAGGCACTTGCCGCCTCGTATGAAGCACTCGATTCGTCAGGTCCGGTTGTAGACCGCACGTCGGATTTTGAGTCGTTCTACGCTGACTCGTCGATCGAGACGCAGGATGTTTCCGAATACGCGGCTGAGTCACCCGGTGACGCTTGGTACGTCGAGCCACCGTTCATTAAGGGCGAAGGTGTTGTACCTGCGGGTGGCACCCCGTCTCGCTGGGGCAAGCTTCTCGTTCCGATTGCTCTTGGTGCCGTGGGAATCATGGCGCTGCTGGCCGGATGGAGTCACTTCCAAAACAGCAACGCTGACACCAACGTGATCGTCGCTCCGACGACGAAACCGCAAGCATCTACCGCGCCAACCGTGGCACCCGTTGTTCCCACGCCGGTTGTCTCGATCGTGCCGACGATTCCAACGACTGCGCCGGTTGTTCCAACACCCGCCGCGTCAACGGCGGCACCCGCGCCAGTGGTTCCCGCCGGAGATCGCAGTGTGCCCGTCGTCGTGCTCAACGGTACGGGCACCAGTGGTTTGGCTTCGACGGTTGCCGATGAGTTAAGGGCTAAGGGCTGGAAGGTAGTGTCCGTCGGGAATTACCCGAAGGGTTCTGCCACCCAGACCACGGTCTATTCACCGGGGCCGCGGACCGCGTCGGGCACCATGCGTAGGGACGTGCCACAGGCGACGCTGACGCATAAGCCGCTTCCCGGAATGTCGAAGACGCAGATCACGCTCGTCCTTGGTGCTGACTACCAAGACTAATGTCGCGAGTTTTTCCGGCGCTCTGAACGGGTTGATCGCTCGACGTATCCACCCTTGTCGAGATTCGCGCGTCGCTCAAATACGTTGCGGCTGAAGTAATCTCCGGTTCTGATCCACGACCACAGGCACGCGAGCCAGTACAGCGGCAGGAAGAGAACGACGCATGCCGCCCACTGGGTAGCATGCGCGGCTTCGTGGCTGAGCAGATCGGGTGTGAGCGGGATATGTTCCGGCACGATGATGACGTTGCCAATCGTCACGCCTCCGCCGAAGCCGAATCGTCGGTGCACATGCGATGCAATGACGAGTCCGTCAGGTCCGGACGTTAGCGAGCCGCCGCGTATTTTGACGAACGCCATCCCAGCCAGTGTGGATAGGTTTAATGCGTTCACCCATTGACGAAGTCGATGGCTTGCTTTCATGGCGTCGCGTATTCACGACCCCGGTCGCGGTACTCAGCAACGCTGTTGATGGGCGGATGCTCGGTGGCTTGCGTGATGCTCGCCGTTGCAGTGAAACCATCAGCGCCACGTGCGAACTGGGTCAGTGTTGTGCCGAACTCGTCGAGTCGCTTCAGATCGCCGCGGCGCTCGAGCCGTTCAAACGCGGTACGCAAAATCTCTGCCGCCATCCGAGACAAGCTGACCTCGTCCTGATGACGATGAACTCTCACGCCGAGATCAACCTGCGCGAGCCCAGCAAGCCCACGACGATCAAGGGCGTCGGTGAGCAATCCGATTTCCACTCCGTAGCCGCACGGGAACGGTAACTGTTCAAGCAGTTCTCGACGGGCCGCATACTCGCCGGCGAGCGGCTGGATGATTCCGGCAAGCTCGGGCCACAGCAGATTCAATAGCGGCCGCGCCATCAGCTCCGTTACCCGGCCACCACCTGCGCTCACCACCGTCGAACCTTCAACGAGCGGCCGTTCGTAAACAGCCTTGACGAGTGCAACCTCTGGATGTGTGAGCAGCGGCCCTATCAGCCCGGTTATGTAGGACGGAGTGAACGACTGCAGATCTGCATCCACGAAAACCATGAGATCACCGGTCGTGACGGCAAGTGAGCGCCACATCGCGTCACCTTTGCCTGGGATGGACGGCAGATGAGGCAGGATGTCGGCTCGAAATTCGACGCGGGCGCCAGCAGCAGCGGCCACCTCGGCCGTGCGATCGGACGATCCGCCGTCGATCACCACGAGTTCGTCGACAAGACGGCGGTGTTTGGGGGCGGCGGCGCCCAAAACGTGGTTGATCTGATGAACGATGCGACCGATCGTGGGCTCTTCGTTGAGGGCCGGCAGGACGACGGACACTGTGGTGTTGCCTTTGGTGTCGAGCAGCAGATCGTGCGTCCAGTCTTCAGCTTTACTGGTGCGCTCTTCGAACCAAGCTGCCGCATCAGCGCGCATGACCGAGCCTCCTCACCAGAATGTGTCTCATATGTTGGAACCGAGTCGATCAAGAATATGACGCTGTCGTACAGTCTGACTCAAGACCGAGGTGTTCGCGCATCGGTCCGGCAGGTAGAATGTCACACACAACTTCATATGTAGCTCATCCAGAGGGGCAGAGGGATACGGCCCTGTGAAGCCCCGGCAACCAACCGGACACCTCTTCGTGAAGCGAAATTTCGCTCGCGAGGCCGACCGGTGAAGGTGCCAACTCCGTCCGATCACAGTGATCGGAAAGATGAGGGGAAAGGCCTCGCTATGTCTGTTATTTCTGTATCCCACGATGCGTCACTTGATGCTGCTCCTGCCACGCCTGATTTCGGGCCAGCTGATCGGCTGATCTGTCGCGAATGTGGTGCGTCGTATTCACTCGGTGCGGCGTACGCATGCGTCGAATGCTTCGGACCGCTTGAGATTGGCTACAACTTCGGTACGGTCACTCGCGCCGATATTGAAGCTGGTCCGTCGTCCATGTGGCGCTACTCGTGTCTGCTGCCGGTTGCGTCGTACGCGGGCACTGAGCCGAATCTGAACCCAGGGCTCACGCGCCTGGTTAAGGCTGACAATCTTGCCCGCGCACTCGGCATGACCGGCACCCTGTGGGTCAAGGACGACAGTGGCAATCCGACGCACTCGTTCAAAGACCGCGTCGTGGCAGTGGCACAGAGCGCTGCTCGTCGGCTCGGCTTGAACACCATCGCGTGCGCGTCCACCGGCAACTTGGCAAACGCCGTTGCCGCTGCAGCCGCTCGTGGTGGACAGCAGTCCGTTGTCGTCATTCCCAGCGATCTCGAGCAGGGCAAGATCCTGACGACGGCAGCATATGGCGGCACTTTGCTTGCGGTTAAGGGCAATTACGATGACGTTAATCGGCTGTGTTCAGAGTTGATCGGCGATCCTCTCACTGCTGACTGGGGATTCGTCAACGTCAACCTTCGGCCGTATTACGCCGAAGGCTCGAAGACTGTTGGCTACGAAATTGCCGAACAATTGGGATGGCGGTTGCCGCAGCAGGTGGTCGCGCCCATCGCATCGGGATCGTTACTTACCAAGGTAGACAAGGCATTCCGCGAGTTCGTATCGCTCGGCTTGGTTGACGACACGGCCTACCGCGTGTTTGGTGCCCAAGCCACTGGCTGCTCGCCCGTGGCCGCGGCATTCCGCGCTGGCCACGATGTCGTGCGCCCAGTTCGTCCGTCGACGATTGCTAAGTCGCTCGCCATCGGTAACCCGGCAGACGGTCCGTACGCACTCGATGTCGTTCGTCGTACCGGTGGAGTGATCGAAGACGTCAGTGACGTCGAGATCGTTGAGGGTATTCGCCTTCTTGCCGAGACCGAGGGGATTTTCGCGGAGACGGCGGGCGGAGTTGTCGTTGCGAACCTGCGCAAGCTGCTCGCCTCCGGTCAGCTCGATCCCGCGGCCGAGACTGTGATCCTCAATACCGGTGACGGACTCAAGACCCTCGATGCGATCGCATCTGAGGTTGGGCCGACCGCGATCATCGATGCCGATGTGGATGAGGTCACTGCCGTTTTAGCCCGCACATCTGTTGCTGACGTAACCGAAGGACGTTGATCGACATGGCCGTATCAATCCGCATCCCAACGATCCTGCGCACCTACACCGATGGCGCGAGTGAAGTCACGGTCGAGCCCTCGACGCCGACCCTCGCTGGTGTGATCGAAGCTCTCGAGGCCGCCGCCCCAGGGATCTCGGCGCGGGTGCTCGATGAGGCAGGGCAGCTTCGTCGGTTCGTGAACATCTACGTCGATGACGATGATGTGCGTTTCACTGACGGGCTTGCGACGCCCGTGGGCGAGAAGGCGTCCGTCTCGATCATCCCCGCAGTAGCCGGCGGCTAATCAGCGCTGGTGCCGCGGGGCTTTGTTACCTCAGGCTGATACTCTATAGAGTGTCACCGGAGGTTCATTGTGGGAATCGCTGCAGGTTTGCTGTCGTCAGCGCGTCGACACCGCAATGTCTCTGGTCGCGCGCTTGCTAGGTCTGCGTCCTGCAGCCAAGCCGGACTTGTCGATCTAGAGAATGGAAACTCTGACGCAACGACAGATCGTCTGGATCGGGTTCTGGCGTGCTTGGGCTACCAGGTGACGGTTCTACCTACTCGTTTAGGAACCGCGGCTGCTGCTGGTGAGGATGTTCGGTGGTTTCTTCGGGCGAAAAATTTCGATGCGGCATTTCGTGCTGTCTGGCAATTGGCCGACGACCTTGGGCGAGCGGACGCCGCTCTGCGGGTTGCCCTGTGCGTAACTCCGCCTGCACCCACAGGGGACCCTAGATTTGATGCATTGATCGCAGGGATTGTGGAGTATCTGCTCAGCGGAGAAGGCCTACCGCTCCCGACGTGGCTGTCGGAAGACTCGAGGCGACTTGGTGAACCGTGGGACGTTGAACCCGTGCCGTCTTTGCAGGCAAGTGCTCGAAGTCGAACGCCCGCGGCGCTTGCGCGCCACGGAGTCTTTCTAGATCCGATGGAGTTGGTGAACCTCTGATGGCGTCAAGAGTCCTCACACCCAGCGAGGTTCGCGAGATTCTCACCGAGCTGGTAAAACGGCTTGCGGCAGGTGGACACACCGGGTCGATCCACGTGATCGGCGGGGCGGCAATCGCCCTGATCAATCCGGATCGAGTCGCCACGCAGGATGTTGACGGATTTATGCGTATTGCAGATGCGCATGATGTGCTCGATGAGTTAGCGCGGGATTACGGCCTCACGTCCGATTGGTTCAACTGGAGGGCGCAAGGACTCCAGCCGCCGATCGCTGGGCAAGAAATGTGGCGCGAAGTTGTTCGAGAAGGACCCGTTGTCTTGAACGTAGCGAAAACCGATGCTCTACTGGCAATGAAGTTGAATGCTGCTCGGGCAAGAGACACGGCGGACATTGCCTGGCTTCTTAGTGCGCTGAAGATAACGGACTTTGAGGTCGCTGAACGGATTTTTGAGGAGTACTACCCCGGCGATGCCCTCAAGCCGGCGGCTAAGGAACGTCTTAAATTCGCACTCGAGAAGAATGCTCAAGCACTAGACGAATACCGGCGGCCGGAGGTCGTGCGTGCTTTGCGCGAGATAGACGACTTTTACGGAGGTCAGCGGGCACCTGCGTCGAAGGCGATCGCTGACATGTATTCATCAGACGAGCCCTAAGCCCGCGGGCTGGTTACTCCGGGATTGGGTCGTTCTCGGGGTCGACGTAGTGAAGGGCGGCCTCTTCGGCGGTCAGGTCGTCGTCCTCGAGCGCGCGTGAGGCTGTGACATCGTCATGCTCACTCCAGAGCGCACCCTTGTCTTCGACCAGACGCC
>CANGPO010000063.1 GCA_947455705.1 Actinomycetota bacterium
CTGACAGGTAACCGCACCGCGGGCACCTACGTGACCCACTGTGCCAACGGTGTATCGGCGAACTACACGCCGACCTACATCAACGGCACAGTCACGGTCAACGCAGCAGCTACCGCGGTAACTGTCACGGCAGCGTCATCGACCATCACCTACGGAGCAACCGTTCCTGCCGTGACGTTCACAACGAACCCAACCCCGATCACCTGGACAACCACGCCAACCTGTGCGGTCTACACAACGGCAGACACCACGTTCGCAACGGCCCTCACGGGTGTTCAGAACGCCGGTACCTACGTGACGCACTGTAAGAACGGCGCGGCCACCAACTACTCGGTCAGCTACGTGAACGGTGCACTGACGATCAGCAAGGCAGCAACAGTGAGCGTGACGGCATCAACGCCAGCCGCGATCACCTACGGTGCAGCCCTACCGACCGTTACGTCCACCACCCCAACCGGTGGCTGGACAACCGCACCTACCTGTGGCGTGTACACCACGGCAGCGTCGAACACTCGCCTGACAGGTACCCAGAACGCGGGTAGCTACGTGACCAAGTGTTCAGGTGGAGTTGCAGTCAACTACACGGCTGTGACCTACGCGAACGGCACGCTGACCATCAACAAGGCAGCTGTGACGATCACTGCACAGACAACCACCGGTACCCGTGGCGGACGTATCCCGACCCCCACGTACACCTCCAACCCGACGGCGGCCACCTACACCACCGCGCCGACCTGCCGGGTCTACAACACCACCGACACCACGTTCCGTACGCCACTGACGGGTAACTTCCCGAACGCGGCCGGTACCTACGTGACCCGCTGTACCGGCGCCGTATCGACGAACTACACCCCGTCGTACGTCAACGGACGCATCACCGTCGCATAACACCACCTGGTCCACTCGTGGACTACTACGAAGATCCATCCGTGAGGGGTGGGACTGCCAAGAGCAGTTCCACCCCTCACGTGTTTCCTAGACGTCAACCAGCCATTGAGAAAAAGACCTGCTCAAACAGGTAAAGACCTACCAGATTGGCGGCGGTTTACCCCCCATCATTGCTAGCCTGACCTCGCGGTTCATTCGATGTGAGCCCGTATACGAACCAGACACGACTGGAGAAAAAGCATGAGCGTGATGTCCTGGCGCCGATCCCCGCTTGCGGCCCGACACCGAGCCCTCGGATCTGATCTTGAAGACTGGAACGGCATGGAGACTGCGTGGATGTATTCCACCAGCACCCTGCCCGATCAACACGAGGCCATCCGCACCCGTGCCGGCCTGATGGACGTCTCGGGCCTGAAGAAGGTGCACATCGTTGGTGAGCACTCTCACCACATTCTCCAGCTCACCACCACGCGCGATGTACGCAAGATCTACCCAGGCAAGTCTGTGTACGCGAGCATGCTCACCGACGCCGGCAAGTTCGCGGACGACTGCATCATCTACCGCACGGGACCGAATTCATACATGTTCGTTCACGGTTCTGGCACCGGCTACGAAGAGATCAACCGCGCCGCGCAGGGTAAGAATGTTTCGATCCTGTTCGATGACGATCTGCAGGATTTGTCCTTGCAGGGCCCGTTGGCCGTTGAGTACCTCTCCAAGCATGTGCCCGGTATCCGCGATCTGCCGTACTTCCACCACCTGCAGACCCAGCTGTTCGGCAAGCATGTGATGATTTCGCGCACCGGCTACACAGGTGAGCGCGGCTACGAAATCTTCTGTCGTCGCGAAGACGCATTGGAGATTTGGGACACCATCCTCGACGAAGGTAAGGAGATGGGAATCATCCCCTGCTCCTTCACCACTCTGGACTGGTTGCGTGTTGAGAGCTACCTGCTCTTCTACCCCTACGACAACTCGCAGATGTACCCATTCGAGAATGAAGGCCCCGGCGACACCCTGTGGGAGCTCGGCCTGGACTTCACCGTATCGCCAGGCAAGACCGGCTTCCGCGGCGCAGAAGAGCACTACCGCCTTCAGGGCAAGGAGCGCTTCAAGATTTACGGCATCATCGCTGACACCGATCAGGTTCTCGAGGGTGGTGACGAGCTTTGGGCCGATGGCAAGAAGGTTGGCGTCGTCACGTGTGGCATGCACTCACGTGCAACCGATCGTTCACTGGCCATCGTCCGCGTAGATCCCGCCATTGCTGTTGAAGGCACGAAGCTCGAGGTAAAGGGTGCAAACGTGCAGTGCGCTGCAACGACCCACCCGATCAACTTCGACGACCCCGAGAAGAAGAAGCGAACAGCTAAGGGTTAATCATGTGATGTGGGGGTGCACGTCACTTCATACCAGCACCCCCACATCACAACAGTCAATTGCTCATAGGACGGTAACCAGATCATGTTGGTCGAAGGCATCAAGAGCCGACCGATTTATCATCCGCTCGAGCCAAAGCCGGGCTCGCGGCACATCCTCGTTGCTGACGCCGAAGGTGCAGAAGCGATCTTGGAGTTGGCAACGAAGACTCCCGATGGCTTTTGGGATAAGGCCAGAATCCTTTACATCCCCCGAAGTGCTGTCGGTAAGGGCTACGAAGAGCGCCTACAAGCGCTGACCCCGTTCCCGCTATACGTCGGGCCGACCATTGCCGCGGCCATACCGAGACTTACCAAGGAACTCAGCGACGCCCAAATGGGAACGCAGATTTACCTTGCCGGCACTGAAGGTCTCGTCGGCCAAGCGATGATCGTGGCGTTGGAGGCCGGCGTCGATCAAGGCTCCATCCAGCGAGACCATCGTGGGTCTGAGGCTCGACGTGTGCAGTGCGTTCACTGCAAGGGAATTACCGAGGAAGTAACGACCCAGCCAGTGAAGTGCACGCACTGCGGACTCATGCTGCTTGTGCGCGACCACTACTCACGGCGGATCGGCGCTTTCCAAGGCGTCTGCATTGATGCTGAACAACCAGGCACCGCACCCGAACCAGAAGAGGCGTTCCTGTGATTACGAAGTCGGCCGACAAGACGCCAAAGATTGAAGTTGAAGTTACTCACATTCAACAGGTCAGCGACATCATCAAGCGCTTCACGTTCACGCCCGTGGACGGCGCACCACTTCCCGTTTTCGGTGGTGGCGCGCATATCGTCGTTGAGATGTCAGATGGTGACATCATTCGCCGTAATCCGTACTCACTGGTCAGTAAGCCCGGCACCACGGATAACTATCAAATCTCTGTCCGCCGTGACGATGTCGGCCGTGGTGGGTCGCTGTACATGCACAACACGCTCAAAGTCGGCGATCATCTACTGGTGAGCCACCCGGTCAACCTGTTTCACATTGACCGCCGTGCACGCAAACATCTGCTGATCGCCGGTGGCATCGGAATCACCCCGTTCCTTGCGATGATGGCTGAACTTGAGGACGAAGTAGCCAACTTCGAACTCCATCTGTCCGCCCGCACCGATGGTGCATTCCTCGACGAGCTTCGCGGCCTCTACGGTTCCAAGGGTTCGTTCTATCGCGACGACCACAACGAGGTCATCCCGCTGAACGATCTGCTTACTGGCCAACCACTCGGCACCCATCTTTACGTGTGCGGACCAAACGGCATGCTCGAGTGGGTCTTGCGCACGGCAGAGGACGCTGGGTGGCCCAGCCAAAACGTTCACTACGAACGCTTTTTAGCTCCCGCCACCGGTCTGCCCTATGAAGTTAATCTTGCTACCTCTGGCATCACCGTGAGGGTTGGTGGGCACCAGAGCATGCTCGAGGCAATCGAGGCCGCCGGCGTTGATGCACCGTACCTGTGCCGCGGTGGCGCATGTGGCCAATGCGAAACTCGGGTCGTCTCCTACGATGGCGAACTCCTGCACAACGACCACTTCCTCACCGAGGAAGAACATGCAAGTGGTACCAAGATCATGCCGTGCGTGTCCCGATTCCAGGGCCGCGAACTCGTTCTCGAACGCTAGTCACAGAAAGGCTCCATCATGACAACGTTGGATTTCTTCCACGATGAAACGTTCCGAGACGACTTCACGTATTGGAATAGTCCCGAGGCAATTCGTCGTTTCCCATTCCCGTTCAACGAAGACAAGTACATGTACTCGGTGAACTTGGAACCACACGTAGCTTTCAAGCCCGGCTCGGTATTCGAGAAGTCATTCGACGTTGACGAGCATTACGTCAGCGAGATGCGCGATCGTGCACTGGTACTTCAGGAAGACCCGCTGCGTTGCCAGTCACTGCCACATATGAACATGGCTGGCTGGGATCTACTCGAACTCATCATGACGAAGAAGGCCGCTGAATACCCACAGTGGTTTGAACTTCACCAAGATGGTGATCGCTGGCGCTGGGTGAATCGCCCACTCGACATCGACCACACGTTCACATTCCTCGATAACACCACGTTGCCGTACGGCCCGATGGAATACATCATGCGCCAGACCCAGGGCGACTACGCGATCCTTGATCAGCGTGACAACAACCTGTGGATGGATGCGGGCATGATCACAACGCAGGCCGACTGGTCACTCGATTTCGACCTCGGCATGAACTTCATGGAATGGCACGGACCCGTCCCGCTGGCCCATGAAATGGGTATCTTTGACCGGGCGCTGAAGTTCCTACTCAACGTGCGTCAAGGCCAGCCAGCACGTCGGCTTAACTGGACGATGACGGTGAATCCACGCCTCGACACCAGCCCCGAACGGTATGCCAAGTGGGGCACGGACCGGATGGACGTGAACGCCGATAATGTCGGCCAGTTGATGCACCTGCGCGTTGAGCTCCAGAGCTTCTGGCGCCTGCCTCGCTCCAATGCGCTTGTGTTCCCCATCCGCTGTTACCTGATCTCACTGCAGGATCTAGCCACCATCCCCAAGTGGGGCCGGCGCTTCCACCGCGTCATTCGCGATCTACCCGATGAGTTGGCCGACTACAAGGGATTGACGATCACCCGCCCCTACGTCATCGAGTACATGTCGCAGTTCGACGATGGCGCACCAACGTCTCCAGGGATCTTCGCCGACGACGAGTAATGAACGCGAAGAAATGGCATGAGGGGCCGAGAGTTCATTCGCTCGGCCCCTCATGCTATTCACGTTCTTTCAGTGCGAACGAAGGGTGACCATTCCCGGTGTGATGTCGCTCAGTGAGGTAACCCCCATGAGGCGCATGGTTTGCTCAATTTCGCCCCGAAGGATTTCGGCTACCCGCCGCACGCCACGCTCACCGTCGGCCATGATGCCGTAGAGGTACGCGCGTCCGACAAGAACTCCGCTCGCGCCGAGTCCTACTGCCGCCACGATGTCCGCACCAGACATGACTCCCCCGTCGATGAAGATCGGGAAGTCCTGTCCGAGAGCCGCTCTGGTGGGCTGCAAGAGCTCAAGGGGAACCGCTGAGCGATCTAACTGGCGTCCACCATGGTTCGACAGGATGACACCATCCACGCCCTCATGGGCCAGCATGGCGGCATCGTCGATGTTCTGAACTCCCTTGATCAGGAGCTTGCCCTGCCACGAATCACGTAACCAACGAACATCGTCCATGGTGATCGACGGATCGAACACATTGTTGATGAGGTCGGCTACGGTGCCGTCGGTGGAGCGAAGGGATGCAAACTCAAGAGGCTCGGTTGTCAGCGCGTTGATCCACCACCTCGGGTGGATGGCCATCCCTGCCAGTGTCTTGGCAGTCAACTGCGGTGGGATCGTGAGACCGTTGCGTACATCGCGCAGCCGGGATCCAGCCACCACTGTGTCGACGGTCAGAATGATCGTCTCGTAGCCACTAGCAGCAACTCGAGCCAGCAGGTCACGACGCGATTGGTGCTCGCGCAGTAGATAGAGCTGGAACCATCGGCGCGCATCTGGAACAGCAGCCGTCAACTCCTCGGGCGAGGTTGTGCCCAGCGTCGAGAGCGCGTAGGGAATGCCGAACTCTCGGGCCACACGAGCGACGGCCGGCTCCCCCTCGACGTTCATCATTCGAGTGAACCCGGTTGGGCTGAACGCATATGGCAACGCTGACTTCTCGCCGAGGATGTCCCACGTCGTGTCGATCGCAGCGACATCGTTCAACACATGTGGATGAAACTCCACCCTGCCAAATGCGTCCCGTGATCTGGCGAGGCTGAGTTCCTGACCTGCGGCACCATCCACGTAGTCAAAGACCGATCGAGGAGTACGCCGCTTAGCGATACGACGAAGATCCTCAATCGATGCCGCCCGCTCCACAGCAGATGGCCCAGTGAAAGGTGGGCGGATGGCAAGAAGCGGGCGAATCTCAGACCATTGCGGAACCCGACGCTCAACCATGTCGCAACCTCACCACAGCAGTGACTAGAGGTCCAATCCGCGCGTAAGCGCACCGTCAACAACAAGGTTCGTGCCCATCGTGAAACTCGACACTGGACTCGATAGGAACACAATGGCGGTTGCCATTTCCTGCGGAGTGCCCATCCGTCCCGTCGGGTTCATGCCCAGTGCCATGTTGTAGAGATCCGGGTTGCCCCCCTCGATACTGGCCCACACTCCGCCTGGGAAGTAGGTATTACCCGGTGACATCACGTTGGCACGGATTCCCTCAGGAGCTAACTGCAAGGCCAGGCCGCCTGTGTAGCCATTGATAGCCGTCTTGAAGGTTCCATAAGGGCCTGCGGCAAAATCGGCCTCGCGCGCGGAAACACTGGACACGCTGACGATTGACGGGTGCTTGCTCTGGCGCAGGAAGGGCAGCGCCGCATCGACAGTGTTTACGGTGCCCATCAAGTCGGTTTTGAACGATGCTTCCCAGTTTTCTGGAGTGTTGGGAATGGCCAGCGCACTTACGTTACACACCACCATGTCGATCCCACCGAAGTCTGCACCTGTCGCGGCCACCCATGCTGCTACGCCAGCGGCGTCAGAGACGTCCAGAACCGTGCCAGCAATTTTCGTGCCGTGAACTGACAGGGCCGCCTGTGCTTCGGCAACATCATCTGCATTACGAGCACAGAATGCGACGTTGGCACCTTCTGCCGCAAACAGCTCACACGTTGCGCGTCCAATGCCCTTGGTTCCGCCCGTTACAAGTGCGGTCAAACCAGCCAGCTTCAAATCCATGATGACTCCTTGGGTACGTGCCGAGTATGGGGAACGGATGCCTAGATGTGGTGCGGGTACGAAATCGAGCCGAGGGAGGCAGCTCGTTCGCGCATGAGTGCGTGCATACCGTCGTACGCGCCGACGACTGGCAAGTGTGCCTTGGCAGCTTTGAGAACAACGCTGTAGTTGACATCAACCACATTGGCGATCGGCGCATGAGTCATCTGTGACAGAAGCTGGTACGCATCCATTGTGTGCAAGTTGTAGAGCTGTTCAAACCAGCGAACCAACTCAACTTGGCCAATGCGCCACGAATCTTCGAGCGGACGTGACGAGCCAACGGCCATGTAGTAATCATCGTTCTCAAGCCGCGGCCAGGCTGTGCCCGCACCCTTGATGAGATCGACAATCACAGTGACGTTCATGGCTCCCTCGACGGCCGTGCCGCACGCTTCACCCTCGCCCTGACGGTAGTGGCCATCACCGAGCGACCAGAGCGCGCCTTCGACGTTCACGCCGAGGTAGCAGGTGGTACCGGCCTTCATTTCCGGAGTATCCATGTTGCCGCCGAACCGCTCTGGGGTCAGTGACGTGCGGACCTCGCGGCTTGCCGGTGCAACGCCCACAGTGCCAAGCATTGGCTCGATTGGTAATTGCACAGTGAAATCCCCGTGACGGGCGACGAAACCAACTGTGTTGGTTGCGCTGTCTACCTCATACACCCATGTGGTGTCGGGTAGGTGGTCCTGGAGAGTTGCGGTGCGATCGGTGGACGTAAGACCACCGAAGAACGGAATCGCAGCTGATACTCCCCAGCCACGGGCAGGGGTTAAGTCGACGATGTGGATTGCCAAGGTGTCACCCGGCTCAGCACCTTCAACGTAGAAGGGGCCCGTCTGCGGGTTTACCTCGGCAAGGTTGACATTGACGCTGGCTAGATCCTCGACGGACTTGAGTGCGTAATTGAACGCATCCTCGGTCCACAGTTTGAGCGCAGTACCTGGCTTGATGCGCATGATCGGCTCGGCACCACCGAAGGTGTACGAGAATTGATCACGGGTCGGGGTGAACTCAATGAACTCCATCGCGTCATGCTAGCCACCCCACGCGCGTCCGGCTAGCGGTAAAGTGTGATTGTGGCTCTCCCCGAGGAATTACGACCTAACCGCCAACAATGGCGCCTGCTGATTATCACGCTGGCCTGCTACGCAACGGGTTATCCGATCGCCCTAGGACTCGATCAGGCCTGGGGCTGGATCCTTGTGACAGTAGGCGGTTTCTTCCTGATCTGGTTACTGCTGATCACCATTCGCCGCATGAACTCCGCTGGCGATCCTCCACCAACTGACGAATCTTGACGCGTATGGACACTGACTCACCATCTGAAAATTCAGACGGCGTGGATCACGTGGATGCGGCGGCCGAACGAACCCGCCGCCGCTGGCTCAACATCACCTTGGCCGTTGGCCTGCTCATTGCTTCGGTTGGGTTCGTCGTTGAAACGCGCAGAGCGTTGGCAGGACACCTTCCGGCCTGGGTCTACGTGATCGAGTGGCCACTGCTGGGCTTCGTCGGTTTCCTGATGTGGCACCGATTAATTCGTGAGGACCCAACTACGTCAGCACCGAACGAACAAGACGATGTGATCGGCGAATCTTGGAAAGACTTCAGTGCCCGCAGTCGCTCCGACCTCAAGGACAGTTGAGCAGTCAGCCCTAGACGAGCAGTGAGGTAAGTCCACCCAGAATCGCAACAAGGGCAAGCCAATACCAGAAGTAACCGACCACGGTCACGTGGTTGTACTTACCATCATCAAACTTGCCTTTATTGCCCCGGTTCCAAATGCCAATGCCGATGAACAGCAGGATGAAAAGGTGAACCAGCTGGGTACCCGTCATCAAGATGAAGGTGGACGCATAACTACCATCACTCATCAGGATGGGCCACGTCATCATCTGATAGATGGTCAGACCGATGGCAGCCACCACAAGCAGAACAGCAACGAGCGTTCCAGTTTGGAATCGTGAGCGTGAATTCGCTCGGATACCCATCTCGCCAGAACGGTATGCAATCGCGCTGAGCACGGTCACTCCAGCGATAAGCCAAATCAGCCAGGCGTCAGCGACCTTCGCATCCGGGCCAAACCACATTCCGTCTACGTTCAAAGCTCGTAGGTAGAAGTAGGTCAGAAGTATGCAGGCAAAGTAGACCGCGTCCGCGATGATAAACAGGATCATCGACCTACGCTGTTGGTGCGCTACTAACTCCGGCGGTAACGCATGGGATTCGGGCGAGTGTCCCGCATCCGAGTGATGCTCGATGGTGCTCATGAGGCATCTCCTTCGGCCAGGGCCGCCACCTGCGCGACCGCAGGTACGCCTGGGTGCGTCGTGTGAATAGTGTTCGGCTCACCGTAGCCGTAGGCATCACCCGTTACGACGGGCAGATGTTCGAAGTTCTCCAGTGGTGGTGGTGACGGTACGTACCACTCGAGCGTCTTGGCACCCCACGGATTCGCCGAGGCGATCGGACCGTTGCGCCATGAACTGACCGTTGCGTAGAGGAAGAGCAGCATGCCGATTGCGATCACGTAGGCACCGGCCGTCGAGATCATGTTGCCAATGAGGTACTGCGGATCGTAATCAGCCACACGACGCGGCATGCCGGAAAGTCCGTTGAAGAACATAGCCATGAACGTGACGTTGAAGCCGATCATGATCGTGTAGAACGACCACGTACCGATTCGCTCGTCGAACATCCGACCCGTCATCTTCGAGAACCAATACACGATCGCGGCCATGGCACCGATCATCGCTCCGCCGAGCAGGGTGTAGTGGAAGTGCGCAGTCACGAAGAGTGCACCGTGCAACTCGTTATCGGCCGGAACGTCGGACAGGAAGATGCCGGTGATTCCACCAATCATGAAGTTCCAGAGGAATCCATAGACGAACAGCATCGGTAGCCGCGTCCAAATCCTGCCTCGCCAGATCGTTCCGATCAGAACCAGGAAGATCATGCCGGTCGGAATCGAGATCAGCTCAGTCGTAAGCATGAACGGCCCGGCCAACGTCGGCGCCCACCCACTAACGAACATGTGGTGTGCCCACACGAGAACACTAAGTGCGACGAGCGCAATAATGCCCATGGCAGCGAGTCTGGCCCCGAAGAGCGGTTTACGGCTAAACACCGGAGTCATTTCCAAGATCGCCGCAGTCGCCGGAATCAAGATGACGTAAACCTCTGGGTGCCCCATGATCCAGAACAGGTTCGCGTACAGCCACTGGCTGCCGCCCTGCTCAGGTACGAAGAAGGATGCCTCCTGGCTCCTATCGAGGAGCGTCTCGATCATGCCGACTTCGAAGCACGGTAGTGCGATGAGGCCGAGAACTGAGGTCGCGGTAACGCCCAGGACGAAAATTGGCGTGCGGTTCCACGTCATCCCATGTGCGCGCATCGTCGTGGCGGTGACAATAAGGTTCACCGCGCCAATACCCGACGAGATCACGAACATAATGATGCCGACGGCGAACGCGTCCATACCAGGAGGCGCCTGATCGCTCAGCGGTGCGTACGCCACCCAGCCAGTGGGGATTCCACCAAGGAATGCCACCGATAGGAAGATCGGAACCACGGGGAAAAGGGTCCAGAAACTCAGTGCGTTCAGGCGTGGGAACGCCATATCGCGGGCACCGATCATGATCGGCATGATGAAGTTACCCCACGGTCCAACGACCATGATGATCGTGGAAACAATCATGATGATGCCGTGCATTCCAACGAGCCCGTTGTAGATTTGCCCGCCAAATAGTCCCTCGCCAGGCGAGGCCAACTTCGTTCTGATCGTCATGGCCAAAATGCCACCGACACCGAACGTTGTCATCGCCAATACCAGGTACTGAACACCTACCACCTTGTGGTCAGTGGTGAACCTCAGATAGCGACCAACTCCCTGTCCCTTGCCGGCAAGGAACATTTCGTCGTCATGGGTCTGATCTCTGCCAAGTAGCCAGCGGAACGGAGCGACGAAAGCTCCGACACCAACGAGGAATCCGATGACCCATGCCACCTCGGCGGCGATAACCGCCTGATCTGGTCCCTGTGCCATGTTTTCGTTGTCAGGATTTACCCACAACTTGGCCGCGATGAAGTAGACGACGACGGCAGCGATAACGCCGACGACGATACCTGTCCACATATTGAGTCGACGCATGAGCCCACCACCGGTCGACTCTTCTGCGTGGGCGGTGCCGTGGGAAACAATCTCAGTGTCAGCCATGGCCTATTCCTTCGGTTCGATCTTGTTGACGTCTAGTGGCACAAGCGCACCTGGTGTCCCGCCTTGATCCTTGACCCACTGATCAAAGTCCGCAGGAGCTACCACTCGGCCCGATGTCTCCATGTATGAGTGGTTCAAACCGCAAAGCTCAGCGCACCGAACATTGAAAACGCCGAGCGTATCCGGCGTCGTGAGCGTCGTGGTCGTCACTCGCGGATTTGCATCGATCTTGATGCCCATCTCCGGGATCCAGAACGAGTGGATGACATCAGTGCTGGTCACGTTGAAGATGACCGGACGATCCTTGGGCAGAATGAGTTCGTTACTCGTGACGCCGCCATCTTCTGGGTATTGGAAATTCCAGAGCCACTGCTGACCGATCACATTGATCGTGAGCGGCTTAGCGTCCGTGGGAAGTGTCGTGGTGGAGGTTAGCGCGGCTAAGCCCCAGACCAGCAGGAAAGCCGTTAAGAGGGCACTACCAACAACCCATGCAAGGGATAGTCGATTGTTGTCCCGAATCGACGGTCCGTCCTCGGGCGGGGTGTCGCCCGAGCCGGCATTCCAGTGCCGCAAGCTGTAATAGGCGATACCCCAGACCAAAGCCATAACTGGTGCCGACGCAATCGAGAAGATCAGCAGGGTGTTCTTAACCTCAGCCTGAGTATCGGACATGGTTGGCGGAAGCGAGATCAGCGGCCACCAGATACAGAAGATGAGAAGCAAAACCGTCAAGACACTGACGACCGTGGCCACCTTAATGATGGTTTTACCCTCGGGCGTCTTCATCCGCTCGGAAAGCGGCGGGCGAGACGAAGCCTCTGGAAGTTCTTCGAGCTCGTTGCTCACAACGCTCCCCTTTCGGCCAGCCAGGCGCGATCACACAACATGGATGACTCCCGACATGTAGCCGTACGAACTCATCGCTTCGCCCATTCCTGCGTAATTGCCACCGCACGGGAACTCACAGTTCCATGCGTATTCGCCCGGCCCCTTGGTAACGAACTGGAATTTCACAACCTTTGGTGGCCAGCCGTATGGATTGGACGCCGAGGGCTCCGCCGGCGGGTTTTCCATCAGATCGTCGGGCACCGCAGGAATGGGGACGCTGACGTACAGGCTTTCCTGAGTGTCACTCGGATAGTTATGAATGGTGAAGGTATGGCCTACGTGGGATGGATCGATGCTCGTCGCCTTCTCACCGTCGATCGTCATATCACCGCCTACGGTTCCGTGCACTGACGCGAGGTAGCCCGGATTGGGAATGGGCTCACCGCCGTCGTAGTTGGTGATCGTGACGGTCACCAAGGTGTTGGCGGGCAGTTGAATGTTGGTCGTTGGTCCGTAGCTCACCCAGCCGGGGTGAGGCCCGACTCCATCGTTCGTCCGCCGCCACGTAATCGGTGCACTGTCGGGGTATGACTCGAGCTTGAGCTCAGCAGTCTTAGTGACCCCAGGAATCCCAGTGGCGCTTGCCGCGACACCGTCAACGACCATCAGGGGCGGCTTCGGCGAGGTCGAGTGAAAGGCTAATACCGTTCCACCCACTACAACTCCGCCCAGAACGACGGCAGTTAGCGCACCAGCAACTGGGTTCACTCCCAATCCCTTCCTCATGGTCAGACGGTCACATAGACAGCGGTCGCTCATTCAGACGACACACATTCAGAGGACACAGTCCACTACCCGGCAACGCTTGGCAAGCGAATCGCCAAATCTCCTCAAAATTTGAGCGTATGCACTGTTAGTAGTGAAAACACATTTTTTACTTAATGCGGTACAAGCAGTCCGATCTTGAAACCGAAGGGACTAGGGTGCGGGCATGGGTTCAGCGGGCGCGTTCCTGAGTTCATTCACAGTCAACGTCCCATGGCTCGTTGTCGTCTTCGCCGCGACGCTCGGGTATCTCTATCTGGCGCGAAGGGTAAGCCGCCAGAATCCTCAGCGACCTTGGTCGGGGCGATCAACAGCATTGTTTCTGGGTGCCATAGCGACAATCATTGTCGCGACAATGGGGCCAGTCGGAAGCATGACGGATCGGTTTTTCTGGGCTGACATGACCCAACACATCCTCTTGATGATGTTGGCTGCACCATTGATCGTTCTGAGTGATCCCGTTCTCCTGGTGTTGCGCGCAACCAGTCGGCAAACGCGTGCCAGATGGCTAGTTCCCGTGCTACGCAGCCAGTTTCTACGAGTTGTTACGCATCCCATTGTTGGTTGGTGCCTTTTCACGGCTGCATTACTCGGCACCCACGTAACAACCCTGTTTGAGTTTTCCCTTGAGCATGCCGCGTTGCGAACGTTCGTTGTTCCCATGATCTACTTCAGCGCCGGATTGATCTACTACTACCCGCTGATCGGACGCAGCGTCGGCGCATATCCGATTCCATCGCATTACAAAATCGTGTCGATGTTCACCATGATGATCCCCGAAGCACTCGTCGGATTCGCCATCTACACAACGAGTTCGGTGCTTTACCCCTATTACGAGCGAGTAACCGATCGCCCTTGGGGACCATCAACTCCCCTACTCGATCAACGTGTCGGGGGCTCCATCATGTGGGGTGCCGGGATGGTGTTGGACACCATCTGGATCAGCATTGTGGTGGCCGAGTGGTGGAGGCGCGAAGAGCAACGTTCACGCAGATTGGATGAGCGTGACGCTCATTCGACACCGCGGCAGGTCAGCGAATGAACCCCCGACCGAACAACTCATACATCAGCAGTTAACTCGGCAGTTAACTCGGAAATCACAGACCACTTAGCCCGAAGTCCCAGAACGTGTCTCACTGGCAATGGATCTGACCAGCGACTCAAACTCCTGCTCATGAACCGCACCGATGATCCGCGCGGCAACTTTTCCGTCACGGTCCACAACCAACGTACTTGGAATACCTGATGTCGGAAGCAGCCGCAGCCGAGCAAGTAATTCGCCCTTGTCGTCGAACAGATGCTGATACGTCATCCCGGTCTTGGTAGCGAAAGCAGTTGCCTTTTCCTTCGTGTCTTCCTCGTCTAGCCCGACGAAGGTCACACCTGAATCATGCAGCCGACGAGATATCCGGCCAAGAGCCGGTGACTCATCGCGACACGGTTCACACCAGGACGCCCAGGCATTCAGAACGACGACATTACCCAACAAACTCGAGGTGTTGAGGGATCCACCAGACACCGTCGCACCAGCGAGATCCGGAACATCCGGGCGCTGCCCCTTCGGAAACTGAGTTGTACCTACCCCGGCGTGATCGGCATCAGTCGCCACCGGGTTTCCTAAGTCACCAGTGAATGAACACCCGCTCAGGAACAGCCCCAGTACCAAGGCTCCGCTGACGACCACACGCTGCACATGAACAGGCTAACCCACACTCACAACAGCACCTGCGTCGTTACACCCACAGTGGTTAGTTGAGACCAAGCTGATACGGACCGGCGATTTCACCCGACCCGCGAACAACCAAGCGAGTCGCAAACACGCACCGTTGGCTGACATTCTCTTCGCCATCTATACGACTGAACAGCAATTCTGCGGCCTTGGTGCCCATACCCTCAATGTCTTGTACCACCAGGGTCAATGCAGGCTCCACCATGTCCGCGGTTGCGATTTCGTCAAACCCAACAAGGGCGACCCGGTGATGAAGGCCAAGCTTGTGTAGGGACTGGCACGCGCCTACGGTCACGAAGTTCTGACTCGCAAAGACGGCAGTTGGCGGATTGGGCTGGGTAAGAATGTCATCAAGGGCCGCGCACGCGGATTCACTTGTTCGCAGACCATGCCGGACGATCGCGGCGTCGTAGTTCACACCTGCCGTACGCAGTGCCGTGACGTATCCCTCGTGCCGCTCAACCGCCGTGCTGATCCACGCATCGTCGCCAAGATAAGCAATCCTCCTGTGACCGTGTTCGATGAGGTGCTCCACCGCGACCTGTGCGCCATCAGCATTACCGGCCAGCACCGTGTCTGCGTCGAGGTGCGACGGTGGACGGTCGACGAACACCATCGGTGTTCCGGCACGGCGTTCGGTGAGCAGGTAGGACTGATCGTCTGCCACCGGCATGATGATCAGTCCGTCAACGCGGCGGGATACCAGAGCCCGGGCCAACTCTCTTTCGCGCGTTTCATCCTCATCGAGGCTCGCAGCGAGCACCAGCACGTCACGTTTACGAGCCACCTCTTCGATGGCACGGTGCAGCGCACCCGAGAACGGGTTCGCGACGTTCTCTA
>CANGPO010000064.1 GCA_947455705.1 Actinomycetota bacterium
AGCTTGAGGCAACGTCGTGGACGTGGTCGAAGGGCCGTCTCCTGCGGTTAGCCATCGCCGGGACCGACTGGCCAAACACAGTTGCACCGCCCGAGCCGCTCACTCTCACGAGTGCATCTGCAACCTTGATGTTGCCGAAGTACGAACCGACTGGATCGGCGGCTGCGCCCTCGTTTACGCCGGGCAATGATCATTCGTCCGAATCCGCCGAGGGTGTCACCTGGCGAATCGAACGTGACGTGTTGGCCGGGACGACGGCGTGTGTGACGGCCCAGGGCAGTGAGTACGAAACCCCCTATGGATCAATGGTTGAGGCGTATTCGGGTCGGGTGACTGTTGATGCGAGGACCCATGTCCAAACCGCGACGGCCGACGTAAAACTCGCACTTACCTTTACTGACGATGGTTCCGGCCAAACGACGACCGTGCACTCGAATGCTCATCTTGAGATGTATTCGACGCCGACGACGTACGAGGTCAGCATCACATCAACCTGTTTGGAGGGTGCGATTGTGATGGGCCGTCGACATTGGGCGCAGTCGTTCCCTCGGGATCTGGCCTAGCCGAATCCCGAGGGCGGTCGCGCCCTAGTTCGGCTTGGTCTCGGGTAGTGGCTCGTGGGCAGTCGTCACAAGGTGTGCGACAACGGGTGCAAGAACGGCGATCGCGATTGCACCGGGGGCCACGACCCACAGGGCACTTTGGAGTCCTGTGTGCTGGGCGATCAGGCCGATGATAGGTGGCCCAATCAGGAAGCCGCTGTACCCGATCAGGCTTACCAATGCGATGGCCTGAGCGGATCGACCCGGTGTCTCACCGGCTGCACTCATCCCGGCAGGGTAGACCAGCCCGGTACCAATTCCCCACAGCAAGATTCCGATGAGTGCCGCCGCGGTGACAGGTACGGTTAAAACGAGGACCACGCCAATGAACGCAAGAAAACCGGCGACCCGAATAACGCGCACTCGACCCCACCGAGCAATGACAGGGGTGCCGGCAGCGCGGACCAGTGTCATCGCTAGTGCAAATGTTGCGTATCCAATGGCAGCGAAGCTTTGGGTGGTTCCTCGAACGTCATGAAGGAACAGTGCCAGCCAGTCACCGGCCGACCCTTCGAGGAATACCGCAGCCAAGACGATGATTCCGATGATCAGGATGCGACGGTCTCGCAACAGTGTTTTGGGCTTCTCGGTCTCACTGGTTGAGTCGTGGACGGGCTCGCGATCATCGACGTACCACTTGACCGCGCAATACGTCGTACCTGCCGCTGCAATGACTCCAGCTAGTGCGAAGTGCTGCCATAGGGGCCACTCGAAGCGAGAAGCGATGGCACCCAGTGTGGCTCCGGTGATAGCGCCCAGACTCCAGCCCACGTGATACCGAGGCATGTAGTCACGGTCGAGCACTCGATCGATGAACGATCCCTGCACGTTGATGACGACATCTGCGGCACCCAAACACGCGCCCAGGGCAAACATCGCCATTCCAGTGGTCACTGGCGTTGGGGTGACAGCCGCCAAGATCATCAGTGGTGCCGCTAACAGGGTCGAACCGATAAGAACTGGTCGACTCCCGTACTTGGTCGCTAATCGTCCGGCTAGTGGCATAAAACTGATGGCGCCGATTCCGGTCATCAAGAGCATCAGGCCCAGAGTCGCAGGCTCAGCGACGAGGCGGTCACGCGTTGCTGGGATCCGTGAGATCCACGTCGATGATGCAAAGCCGTTCAGGGCCAGTGTGACGCCAACAGCAATGCTCGTGCTCACCTTGATAGGCAGGTGGTTGGCATGGCCGGCGTTCAAGAAGATCAGCTTTCGTAGGGGAGTTGGCGTGCAACTGACTGGCGCAACAGTATCGTCATGCTCGTGGTGCGTAGACGAGTGGACTTGAGGCGCGAGGAGATCCTCGCGGCTGCGGCCGAGCAAGTGGTGAGCCGTGGCTTCGGACATACCCGGGTCGCCGATGTGGCAGCGGCCCTCGGGGTCAGCACATCGCTGGTCTTCTATCACTTCGGTACCAAAGAAAAACTGATGGCCGAGGCTTTCGAGTACGCGGTGAATCGCGATCTTTCGGCACTTGATAACACTGTTGCTCGCGCCAAGAATCCGATCGACGGCGTTCGGCGGATTTTGGCCCTTTACTCACCACAGGGCAATGCCTACGGCTGGACGGTATGGGTTGACGCGTGGGCCGAATCCCTGCGTGAACCGCAGATGCGAGAGACGTACGTCCGGCTTGACGATCGTTGGAAAGATGTTCTGACAGAGCAGATTCAACGGGGAGTCGATGAAGGCGATTTCATCTGTCCTGACCCGGCTGGAAGTGCGTGGAGGCTATCGGCACTCCTGGATGGCTTGGCCGTTCAGGTCATGATGCATGAGCGCATCACCAAGAAGAAACTTACCCAATGGGTGCGCGGTGCTGCAGCGGCAGAGCTAGGAATCGACGTTGGTCTACTCACGTGAGTACGCGGAGCACGAAACTGCTTAGGACATCCAGTCGGGTTCGAAATCGGGATCAGTGATTCCTGGGCGATCGAGGCGCCAGTCATCAATGTTGCTGGACGGAGTCTGCCCGGTGATCAATTCGGTGGCGTATCTGCCGAAGCTGGCCGCGAACTTCATTCCCTGGGCTGACCCTAAGAGCACGGCAACCTTCGGATGATTGGGAACCGTCGAGATCACCATCTCGCGGTCGCGCGGCAGTGAATACAGGCACCGCTTTGACCGCACGACGTCACCGGTACCTGGGAAGGTTGAATTCATGAACGCTTTAAGGCTCTGTTCCATGGCAGGATCAGGTTTGCCACTGCGAGTCTGCGGAGTCACATCGGGCCCGCCAACGTCATGTGATGCTTTAACCGTGTCTTCGCCATACGTCGGGAACCCGTAGTACGCGGGATCGTCCATCCAGATCCAGACGGGGAACGTACCCGGCCGAAATTGTTCGGGATCAGAGATGTGAAAGTACGTCACTTGCTCTTCGGTGATCGTGAGTTCAATGGGGAAGCCGAGTTGCTCAAGGAGAGGCGCGGTCCAAGCATCGGCTGCGATAACCAGATGCTCAACGATGAATGAGTCGACATCCGTGGTGAGTTCGTACAGATCGCCAACCTGCTGGATTGATCGAACCGCCGTGTGATCCCTGAGTTCGGCTCCATGGCGCCGGGCTTGATCCTGCATCGCTCGTACGCTCCGAGCCGCTGGAACGATGCCACTTCGCTCTTGAAATAGGCCGCGAGTTCCGTTGGGTATGTTGAGCTGCGGCCAACGTTCGCGGATCTCGTCGGCACTGAGTAGTTCGAACGAAACCTCATGAGCCGCCATCGAATTCATGTAGGAATCAATGCTGATGTAGGCGTCCTGCGGGAACAGATCAAGGCCCCCCGCGATGGTGACGAACGATTCGCCAGTCTCGGCTTCGAGGTCGTACCAGTCGTCGTATGCCGCGAATGTCAGTGCCACATAGTTCGGACGGTGGTAGCTGTGTCTAATGATCCGGCTGGTGTCATGACTGGCACCCAGATCATGGCCAAACTCGAATTGTTCAAGGCCTAAAACGCTCATACCGCGCCGAGAGGCGTGCCAAGCCGAGGATGAGCCCAAAGCTCCGAGACCGATGATTCCAACGTCGTACTGTTTGCCGGTCACGACACTGATTCAGCCGATGCGGGTAAGTAGCAAGCGGCAGAGTGGGCACCGGCCGGCGAAAGAAGTGGCAGGGACTGGCCCTTGCACTTCTCTTCGATCCCGAGTGCCGCCGCTTCACCTGATGCGACAACCGGGCATCGTGGATGGAATCGGCAACCGGCAGGAATGCGCGTCGGGTCCGGGGGTTCACCTGCGAGCACGACCTGCTCCATGCGACCCATTTCTGGCACGACGGAAAGTAGTGCGCGCGTATAAGGGTGCTTGGGATTAGCCAGCAGCTCCTCGGTTGGCCCCTGCTCAACGATGCGGCCGAGGTACATCACCGCAACTCGGTCGGCGATGTTCCATGCCAAGCCGAGGTCGTGGGTCACGACTAGCAGCGACAGGCCAAGTTCGTCGCGCAGGCGCAGGAGTAGGGCGAGGATTTCACCGCGGACGGATGCGTCCAAACTGGAAACAGGTTCATCAGCCACGATCACATCTGGGTTGAGTACCAGCGCTCCGGCAATAACCACACGCTGACGTTGTCCACCCGACAACTCGTGCGGGTAGCGCAGGAAGAATCGCTCCGGTGGCCGTAGACCTGCTAGCGACAGTGCCTGCGCAACCCGATCGTTCTCGTTATCCGTAAGCCCATGAATACGTAAGCCCTCGGCAACGGCTTCGTAAACCGTATGGCGTGGATTAAGTGCGCCGGTGGGATCTTGGAGTACGAGCTGCACTCGGCGCCGGTAGGCCTTGAGTGCGCGGCTTGAGTAGTTGAGTGGCTCGCCATCAACGAGCACTGTTCCCTCTGCGGGTCGTTCAAGCCCAAGCAGGGTGCGCGCCAGAGTCGTTTTACCACAGCCACTTTCGCCGACAAGGGCGACGATTTCGCCACGACCGAGGCGTAGGTCGACTCCGTCAACAGCTCGTGCTTGGCCGCCGCCACCGCGGCCACGGAACGTCACTGCGATGTCGCGGGCCTCGAGTGCAGCCGCTTGACCCTCGGGCACCGACGGTACATCGACATCAGTTGGAGTTGTCATGCGATCTCACTTCCAACCAGGAGGCACGCTGTTTGATGACTCCCATGCTGAATCAGACTCGGCTCGGTCGTTGCGCAGCGCTCCACGGCAACCGGGCAGCGGGGGTGGAATGTGCATCCGCTTGGCAGATCGCCGGGGAAGGGTGGATCGCCTGGTAAACCTGATGGTGAATAGCGATAGCGGGTATCGCCGATCCGTGGGAAAGCCCCCGCCAGCGCTCCTGCGTAGGGATGCTGCGGATGATCGAAGACATCCGCAGCTGGACCTTGCTCAACGATCTTGCCTGCATACATCACGGCAATGCGATCACATGTACTCGACAAGACGGACAGGTCGTGCGAGATGAAAACCATGCCGACGTTAAGTTCCTTAACCAGTCCCTGAAGCACGTTCAAGACCTGCGCTTGCACCATCACATCGAGAGCCGTCGTTGGCTCATCGGCGATGATTAACTGCGGATCGCAGGCCAATGCCATGGCGATCATGACGCGTTGCTTCTGGCCCCCAGATAACTGATGCGGGTACGCGTCTGCTCGGCGCGCGGGTAGGCCCACCATTTCCAGTAGCTCGCCGACGCGTCGGTCGGCGTCCTTCTTGCTGACTTTGCTATGCAGCAGAATCGGCTCGGCAAGCTGGTCGCCGATCTTCTGCACGGGATTGAGCGCATGCATGGCACCTTGGAAGACGACGGACGCTTCAGCCCAGCGCAGAGCCCGTACCTGGCCCCACGTCATGTCCAAGATGTTGTCGCCGTTGAGTCGAATCTCGCCGGTGACCTTCGCCGATTTGGGCTGCATCCTCAACACGGTGCTTGTCAGCGTCGTCTTACCGCAGCCGGATTCACCAGCTAGACCCAGGCTCTCACCCGCATTGACGTTCAGAGTCACACCGCGAACGGCAGGGATATCCGCCCCTCGTGAGCGGTACGTGACCGATACGTCATCAAACTCGAGCAGTGCCATTAGGCCGTCTCCTGCCGGGGATCAAGGATGTCTTCAATCGCACGTCCGATGAGATTGAACGCTAACACCGTCAGCACAACGCAGATACCGGGTGCTGCCAGGTACCACCAGGCACCTTGAGAGATTGCCCCGGCAGCGAAGCCCTGTTCCAGAATCGAACCCCACGAAATAGCGGTTGGGTCGCCCAAGCCAAGGAATGACAGTGTGGTCTCAGAAAGAATCGAGATGGAAACTGCCAGCGTTGTGTTTGCCAGTACCAGCGGCATGACGTTTGGCAGCACGTGCTTCCACATTTGATGCAGATTGCCGGCGCCAAGCGCTTTCGAGCGTTCGAGATATGGCCGGGCAGTGACCGACAGTGTTTGAGCGCGAATCAACCGTGCGGTACCCGGCCAGGACGTAACGCCGATCACGATGATGATGTTCAAAAGCGAACGCCCCAGCACTGTAGCCAGAACAATCGCCAGTGGGAGGTAGGGGATCACCAGGAACCAGTCGGTGAACCGATCGAGTACTCCGCCGGTCATTCCGCGGTAGTGACCCGAGACGATGCCGACGGACGTCCCAATGAACATCGACAGCATCGTGGCCGCAAAGCCAACCAGAAGTGAGATCTGTGCACCCTTGGCAACGAGTAGCAGCACACTGCGCCCGGAGTCATCTGTTCCCAGTGGCCATTGAAGGCTTGGCGGAAGGAACGGGTCCGCCGTTACTTGCGTGACGTCCAATGAGCTTGCCGGGATAAAGAACGCAGCGATAGCAACGGCAATGAAAATCAGCAGAATCGTCAAGCCCAGCATCCCGCTGCGGTTTTGTCGAAAACTCGCGGTGAAACGTGTGCGACTTGCCTTACGCCGGGCTTTGACAACGTCGCGAGCACCCAAGGCTGCAGCGTTGGCATCCTCGATGGTCGGTTGGGTCATGGTCATGTGCGCACCCGAGGATCAAAGTAGCCGTAGAGCAAATCCGCGACGAGGTTCGCAAAGATGACGGCACCGGAGAAGAGCAGGAACAGTGCCTGAAGGAGTGGAACGTCTGGGCCTTGAAGTGCATCGACGGTGAGCGAACCGAGACCGTGAATCGAGAAGACGTACTCAATGGTGATGGCACCACCGACCACGAAACCAAGATTGAGGAATACCAACGTCATCGTCGGTAGAAGAGCGTTGGGGACGGCGTGTTGGCGACGAACCATCTTGTCCATCAGCCCCTTTGCCCGAGCCGTCTGCACGTAATCCTGACCCCGTTCTTCGATGATGGACGCTCGCATGATGAGCGAGTACTCAGCCAGGTAGATCACCGCCAAGGTCGTCACCGGCAAGAACAGGTGCCACGCGACGTTGAGCCATCCCGCCGGGGTTGAGGTGTCGACGCCGGGATCGCTTAGACCGCCAGTTGGGAACATTCCCGGGATGGGGCCGATACCCACAGCGAAAACAATCAACATGATCATGCCGAACCAGAACTCTGGCATCGAGTAAAGAACGAGTGTGGTGTTTGACGAGATCACGTCGAATCGTTCGCCACGATTCCAGCCACTGCGAATTCCGAGCCAGACCCCAATGATCGTTGCGATGAGTGTCGCGGTGCCAACCAGGAGCAAGGTGGGCCACAGTGCGGGGGCGATGACTTCCCACACTGATTGGTTGTACTTCACCGACGGGCCATTCCCGGTGAACGGATTTCTCGCGTACTCCAAGAATTGCTGTCCGATAGGCCGGTGAAGTTTCGCCTCGAGCGCTCGAATGCTTTCCGGGTCGACGTTGCGGCCACGCGTATAGAGCGCAACCGGATCGCCAGGAAGAATCCGGAACAGAAAGAAATTGAAAATCAAGACGAAAATGAACGTGCTGATAGCAGCACCAGTTCGCTTGACCGCGTAGCGGACCGAAGGATTGGCCCACCCGCCCGCAGCCGCGGATGGCGTACGGGCGGGTGTTTCAGTCAGAAGAGCCACGGTGAAACGTTAGCCCTATTCGCGGTCGTCCGAGGCAGCATTTGCTGGCCGACGTCGAGCTAGCAGGAACCCAGCACCTCCGGCAACGATGAGGCCACCGATGATGGGTAGCCACGGGACGCTGGACCCGCCGCTTGAGTTGTTCGTCGTTCCACCTGCATCGGTTGCCGTGACCGGCTTCATCTGCTCGTACGTCCACGTGCCCCATTGGAACGTGAGCGGGCCGTCGGGCTCTGGCTGGTGCACGAGTCCGGTGAAGCGGTCCGAACGGTACGCCTCGTGGCCGTCGTAGAAATACGTGATGATGTAGGGCGCATCGTCGTACAGCATCTGCTGCATTTGCCCGGTGATCGCTTGACGCTTGGCCAAGTCGGTCTCGACCTGCTGCTTGGCGTTCAATGCGTCATATGCGGGATTGCAGTAGAACGAATCGGACAGATTCGCCAAGATCGCGCCGTCTTGCTTGTACGAGCGGTTCGCACAGGTGAAGACATTGAGCATGTAGTTCGGATCGGGCTCAACACCCCAACCCCACTCGAACATGTCGAATTTGCCCTGACCAATGATCTCAGTCAGGTTGTCCTCGCTGACGAACTTGACGGTGGTCTCGACGCCTACGGCAGCCAAGTAGCCCTTGATGAACTGCACAGCCTTTTGCGATGTGCTGCTATCGGTACGGCCCAGCAGGCGGAAACTTAACCGGTTCCCTTGGGCATCTGCACGAATCCCGTCAGAACCAACCTTGTAACCGGCTGCGTCGAGCAGTTCTTTGGCCTTCGCGGGGTCATACGACATTGGGTTTGTAGGCGCCACGTGCCACTGGCTGTAACGCGGCGGCATGAGGGTGTCGCCCGGTACTCCGTCGCCGCCGAGGATCTTGTCGACCATGGCCTGCTTATCGATCGCGTGAGCAAGTGCCGCGCGAAGCTTCTTATCCTTCAGCAGTGGGTTGCCGTCACCAATCGGCGTTCCATCGTCGAGCGCCGCACCGGTGTTGAACGACAGTTCATTGAACGACGCCGGAGCGGCCGCCACTGTTGTGATGTTTGGCTGGTTCTTCAATGAGTTGTAAACGTTGGTTTCCAAGCCTTCGGCGAAGTCGATTTCGCCCTTCTTCAGCGCCTGCGCCATGGCGTCGCCGTTCTTGAAGAGCTTGAAGTCGATCTCATCGACCGCTGGCTTGCCGCGCCAGAAGTAGGGGTTGGCCTGCATCCGAATGAACTGGCCGACCTTGCGCTCGATCATGTAATACGGACCACCCGCAACACTTGGGGCGTCAGGTGTTCCTTCATTCTTGAACGAGACAACGGCCTTCTCGTCGATCGACTTCCAGATGTGCTCGGGAATGATGTAAACACCCGGATGTGGAACGATCGGGGAGGCCGAATTCGTGTGCAGGATGACGGTGGTGTCGTCGGGAGCTTCGGCCTTGGTGATGGCTGAAACATACGAACCGAAGTTCGTCTGCTCGTATTTACCGTTGAGGATGCGGTTGTACGTGTACGCCACATCCTTGGCCGTCATCGGCTGACCATCCGACCACTTCAAGCCCGGGTGGATCTTGAACGTCCACGACGAGTGGTCAGGTGCCTCAGTCCACGAGTCTGCGATTCCTGGAACAGCCGCGAAATCCTTGGCACCGTACTCGACCAGCGTTGGGTACTCCATCTGGAATACCTCGTACGCGGCCGAGGTGATACCCGTAAATGGGTTTGCCGAGTCCATGTCTTGCAAGACGCCAATAGTGAATACCGAACGTGGCGTACTTGAACTTGGACTCGCGCTATCAGCCTGCGCCATGCCGGGCACGAGGACAGCCGCGAGCACGCTGACAGCTCCGGCCATCGAGACGATCCGAGCACGTTGACTCAGTCTGCGCATTACCCCTCCATCGTTGTTCTGGGCTTATCCCAGCGTTCCTGACTCGCAAGTCAGGATGACGTATCCCAATTCCTACCCCATGAAGTCGCTTCATGTGAGCGGAGTGACCACTTTGTTGTCACCTTTTTGTTGTCACCTGTTTGTTCTCACCTGTTTGTTGTCACAGTTTTTGCTGTCAGCCTTTCGTTGTCACCCTTGTGCCCAATGGTCGCGGCACGATAGGTAAGCCAGTACCGTGTCGTGTCATGTCTACTCCACCGATCGCAGCGGTACATCCGGTCGTTTCAGAGCACCATGGTCGGGTGTCCACGGACCCCTATGCGTGGATCGCCGACCCCGACGACCCCCAGGTCCTTGCCTACCTTCAGGCCGAGCGTGACTACTACGACGAGCGGACCGCGGGCTTAGTTCCGCTCCGTGAACGGCTCGCTGCAGAGATGATGTCGCGTGTTCCGGAATTGGAGCCATCTGCGGCGTGGCAGGCTGCCGGCTGGATGTACCGCCGAGTCACCCCACCGGGATCTGAGTACGACCAGCTGATTCGCTGGCCCGTAGGTGGCGATGAGTCAGCTGGCGTAGTCCTGATTGATCTGCAGGTGATTCATGACGATTCCGGCAGTGCCTACACCCGAGAGGGTTACTTCGAGGTCAGTCCGGACGGAAAGTGGTTGGCCTGGTCCGTTGATCTGGCTGGTGACGAGGTTTATGCGTTGCGATTCCGCAATCTGGTCACCGGCGAAGATCTCGACGAGGTGGTTGAGCGGGTCTACTACGGTGCTGCTTGGGCGGCGGACTCAGTGGCATTTCTATACACCGTCCATGACGATACGTACCGTCCCTACCAAGTCTGGTGTCACCAACTTGGTACCCCAGTTGCCTCGGACGTCATGATCTTCGAAGATCTTGACGAGCGGATGGAGACCGAGTTATTCGTAACTCGCTCAGGTGCTTTCGCGGTTTTGCTCATTCGCGGGCGCGGATTCACGGAGGTTCGGTTAGTTCCAACGGCGGACGTAACGTCCACCCCTGTCGTCGTGCGTTCACGTGAGGTGGGCATCGAGTACGAACTTGAACATGCACCCGGCCATGGGCCGGATGGAACGGATGGCTTCTACGTTACGACGAACCTTGACGCCCAAGAGTTCAAGGTGATGTGGGCGGACGCTTCAAACCCCGGTGCGTGGTCGACGCTCGTGAATGAAAATCCCGATGAGCGGATTTACGGTGTTGAAGCATTCGCCTCCGGTTATGCCGTCTCGTTGCGTCGTGACGGGGTTGGAATCGTCCGGCTCGTTTCGCTATCAGGTGTTCAGACGGACATCACTCCTGACGATGCCGGGGGCCTGGTGCACCTTGGAAACAACTACGACTGGGACGCCGACGCCGTCACGGTCATTATGGAATCTTTCCTTCATCCATCGGTCTGGCTCGATGTCACCTTTGCTGGGATGCGTTCTGAGCGCCACCGAAACGAGGTCATGAATATCGACTACAGCCGATACGTGATCGAGCGTGAGTGGGTGTCGCGTCCAGATGGTGTTCGGGTACCGGTTGATCTCCTGCGTCTGACCTCGACTCCGCTTGATGGCAGCGCACCCTGCGTTCTTTACGGCTATGGATCCTATGAAGCTAGTTGCGACCCCGACTGGGGAATCGATTGGTGGCGTAGCGTTCCGTCTCTTCTTGATCGGGGAGTCGTGTTCGCAGTCGGTCATCCTCGAGGTGGGGGTGAGATGGGACGCAACTGGTACGACGGCGGTCACATGGAAACCAAGATCAACACCTTTGACGATCAGGCTGCCGTGGGGGAGTACCTGCTAGCGGGGCGGGTCTCAACCATCGTGACCCGCGGGTTGTCGGCCGGCGGATTGCTCCAGGGTGCGTTGTATGGTCGCCGCCCTGACTTGTGGGCTGGGGTGTTGGCTGAAGTTCCGTTCGTCGACGTTGTCACGGCCATGCTCGATTCCACCCTGCCGCTGACCGCTCAGGAGTGGTTCGAGTGGGGCAATCCGCATATTGCTGAGCAATACGACTGGCTCGCGGCCTACTCGCCGATGTTGCATCTACCTCAGGTGCAAGATCGTCCGCCGTTGCTTGCAACCGGTGCGGTGCATGACGTTCGGGTGCTTGTTCGCGAACCTGCCCGCTGGGTGGCGAGGTTGCGTGCCAGCGACCCTGGTCACGGTGTCGGCGTCGATCCACGTTCACCGAGTTCACGCGGTTCAGTGTTGTTACGCATTGAGACCGGTGCCGGTGCACATGGTGGGCCGTCGGGTCGTTACGGCGAACTTGAGTACGAGGCTGAGGTGTACGCCTGGGCCTTGAGTTGCTTGGGCATTTCGCAGTAGCCAACGCCGTCCGGTTTCTCGGGTGCGCCATCGGCAAGATAGCGTCTCCCTATGACTTCAGAAACCACAGGTATTCCAGGGATCGATCCCAACGTGGTCACCTCTGTTCCGATCAACGGCGATTGGATTACGGGCAGCGAATCATCCGAGGTTCACGCTCCGTATGACGGTCGCTTACTCGGTTCGGTGCCCAAACTCACTGCAGCCGATGTTGATCGCGCTGTCGCCGCCGCCAAGCAGGCGATGCACGACGAGCCGTTGCCGCAATGGCGTCGTGCCGAAATCCTAGATCGAGCCGTGATCGCAATGCAGGCGCGTGAAGAGGAATTCGCGCGCTGTATCGCACTTGAGGCTGCCAAGCCCATCAAAACTGCTCGTGCCGAAGCGCAGCGCGCGATCAGTACCCTGCAGTTCAGTGCGTCCGTTGCTCGATCACTTGCTGGCGAGGTTGTGCCACTCGATGCCGCCGCTGCAGGTGTAGGCAAACTCGGTTTCACAATGCGTGTTCCCATTGGCGTGATTGGTGCAATTGCGCCCTTCAATTTCCCGCTGAACCTCGTCGCACACAAGCTCGGCCCGGCGATCGCCGCGGGCTGTCCGGTTGTGCTCAAGCCAGCTGGACAGACGCCGTTCTCGTCGATCCTGTTCGCGAAGGTTTTGCTCGAGGAAGCCGGTCTTCCGGCTGGATACCTGCACGTCGTAACAGGCCCGGGTTCCGTGGTCGGCAATGCGCTCGTCGACCACGACGACGTCGCGCTGATCACCTTCACCGGATCACCGGAAGTTGGATGGGGAATCCGTGCCCGTGCACCGCAAAAGCGCGTTGGACTCGAACTAGGTAACAACGCACCGCTGATCCTTGAGGCCGATGGCGACTGGAAGACAGCCGTTGCCAAGGTGAAGGTTGCTGGCTTCAGCCACGCTGGACAGTCCTGCATCTCAACTCAGCGGCTCCTGGTTCACTCATCGATAGCTGACGAGGTCATCAGTGAACTGACATCGGCGGTCAAGTCGCTCGTCGTCGGTGATCCGCTTGACGAGGCGACTGATGTCTCGGCCCTGATCTCCAAGGGTGAGCGCGATCGCGTGGCCGAGTGGATCGACGAGGCAAAGGCCGCGGGCGCCACGATCGCTGCCGGTGGTGCGATTGGTGACGATGGAGTTCTCCAGCCGACCCTGATCGTTGACGCCACGCCAGAGATGAAGGTCTGCGAGCTCGAGGTCTTCGGCCCGGTTGTGGCCGTTACTCGCTATGACGAGTTCGACGAGGCACTGCGACTGGCCAACGACACGCGTTATGGCCTTCAGGCGGGTGTGTTCACCGCCGACGTCTCCAAGGCTCTGAAGGCGGCTCGCACGTTGGACTTCGGTGGCGTTCTCATCAACGAGGTACCAACCTGGCGCGCTGATCACCAGCCATATGGCGGCCTGCGCGATTCAGGCAACACCCGAGAAGGTCCAGCCTGGTCAGTCCGCGAGATGACCGAGGAACGCCTCATCATCTTTAACGGCTGAGCCTTATCGGCTGAGTCTCTTACGGCTGAGTCTTTACTGCTGAGTCTTTAACAGCGCAGGCGATGCAGTCTTTGAGTACGCGGTGTCCATTGATTCCAACGTCTGCCCGCGCGTTTCTTTGACGTACTTCCACACAAAGAACAGTGATACAGCTGCAAAGAACGCGTACAGGCCGTAGGCGACCCCTAGACCCTCTGCAGCAAGTGGTGGGAATGACGTGGAGACCACAAAGTTGGCCAACCACTGTGCAGCGGCCGCAACCGAAAGCGCAATGGCACGAATGCGGTTGGGGAACATCTCGCCAAGGAGTACCCACACGACCGGACCCCACGAGAATCCAAAGAAGAATACAAACCCGTTGGCAGCAATGAGGGCCGTCGTGGCAGTGCCTCCGGTGAGCACCGGCTGGAGACAGGGCGCTGCACACGTAGACGTGGCCGCTACTTCCTGTAGCGGCGCGGTGCTGAAGATGAAGGCCATTGTTGTAAGAGCGATCGTCATGCCGAGCGAACCGATCAGTAGGAGCGGCTTACGGCCCACTCGATCGATCAACGAGATCGCGACCAACGTGCTCACAATGTTGATGCCGCCGCTGATGACCGAAATCTTCAGAGCGTCGCTCTCCCCGAAGCCGACTGCCTGCCAGAGCACGCTTGAGTAGTAGAAGATCACGTTGATGCCGACGAATTGCTGCAGCACCGACAAGATGATTCCCACCCAAACCACCGGTAGCAGGCCGAAACTTGGGCCGCGAAGATCGCGAACACTTTGTGCTTGCTCACCTGCCATCGTTGCTTGGATCTCGGCAATGGACGAATCGTCCGCATCTTGGCCAACCGACGCGAGCACGGCCTGCGCTTGCTCGATCTGGCCCTTTTCAATCAGATACCGCGGTGATTCGGGAATCGTGCGAGCTGCGAATCCATAAACCAAGGCCGGAACAATCTCAGCCAGGAACATCCATCGCCATGCTTCGATCCCGAAGAGCCAATCCTGTGAGGCGCTTCCGGCCGCATGGGCGATCACGTAACCGGTGAGCAGTGCAATGAAGATGCCGGTCACGATGGCCAATTGCTGCAGTGAGCCGAGCCGACCACGCAGGTGCGCCGGTGCGATCTCAGCGATGTAGGCCGGCGCGATAACCGAGGCGGTACCAATGGCTAGGCCGCCGATCAGCCTCCAGAACATCAGCCCATAAATGCCACCGGGAAATGCCGAGCCGATGGCTGAAACGATGAACACCATTGCGGCCAAGGTCATCACCTTGATTCGGCCGATCCGATCAGCGATCCGTCCGGCAAACCATGCTCCGATGGCACAGCCGATCAGCGCGATTGAGACAGTGAATCCTGTGACCGCTGGTGAGGTGTTGTACTGGGCGGTGATCCCAG
>CANGPO010000065.1 GCA_947455705.1 Actinomycetota bacterium
CCTTCATCCCTCACGCGGCGTCGCTGCGTCAGGCTTTCGCCCATTGCGCAATATTCCCCACTGCTGCCTCCCGTAGGAGTCTGGGCCGTGTCTCAGTCCCAGTGTGGCCGGTCGCCCTCTCAGGCCGGCTACCCGTCGTCGCCTTGGTGGGCCGTTACCCCACCAACTAGCTGATAGGCCGCGGGCCCATCCTTCACCGAAATTCTTTCCACCTAGAGTGATGTCGCTCCAGGTCATATCCGGTATTAGCCCCGGTTTCCCGAGGTTATCCCAGAGTGAAGGGCAGGTTGCCCACGTGTTACTCACCCGTTCGCCACTGATCCGGAGGGCAAGCCCTCCTTCACCGTTCGACTTGCATGTGTTAAGCACGCCGCCAGCATTCGTCCTGAGCCAGGATCAAACTCTCCGTTGATGTCTATTGGTAGGGCGGAGGAATAGTCCGCCAGTTACCGACTGAAGAGTTCCTGGCATGGATCGAGCTGACTCGATCAATACCAAAGGAAATTAACCAATCCTGCGGGAGGTCCTACGACGGATGTCGCGGTGCCGTTCCCCAGGTTGGGGTTTGTTGGCATCAATAGTTGACACGCTGTTGAGTTCTCAAGGAGCGGGTGCGCACCTCAACGGAGCCGATTTCTCGGCGAACCGTTTTGGGGCAACTCGCCTAACTTAGCGACTTGGATCCACCGAGTCAAATCGGCTTTTCGGTCACTCCCCGCTGTTGAACATCTTCATCGTGACGACGAATGACGCGCAACGAAAGTCCCGGATCAAAAGATCCGTTTCTCGTTGAGGGGATCGTGCCCCGGGACCGGCCACCGTGTTGATCGTGCTAACTGGTGTCCGTTACTCCCTGTCGGGCTGATACGTGAACATTAGGTTGCGAACAGGGTCAGCGTCAAATCGGCGCCCAGGAGGCGCGTCGCCTCATCAGCCAACGCGAGATCCCTTGCAGCCCATCACCTTTACAGTGGTAACTGCGCAGGTCAGGACGATGTGACGCGTAAACCACCGATGTGACGTCGACCACGTCGCAACAAAATCCAACCACCATCGAGCAGATCGCTATCGGACAGCATCGCGTTTTCATCGGTTACGCGAAGGTTGTTCACCGAGGCACCACCCTCGGTAATCGTTCGACGACCGGCCCCCTTGCCCGCGACCAAGCCGGTGCGAGCAAGTGCGTCCGCGACGCTAATCCCTTCTGCCCACTGCTCTGCGGTGATTTCAACACTTGGCGCTTCGGCCAGGGCAGCGTTCAACGTTGCCTCGTCGAGGTCGCTCACCTCGCCTTTACCGAACAATGCGGCCGCAGCCGCTTGTACCTTCAACCGTTCGTCATGCCCATGAACGAGATCAGTGAGTTCCTCGGCAAGTGCACGTTGGGCAGAGCGCTCATGTGGTCGTTCAGCGATCTCCACTTCCAGAGCTTCTATCTCCTCATGGGAACGGAACGAGAACATCCTGAGGAGTTTTGACGTGATGGCATCTTCGACGCCGAGCCAGAATTGGAAGAACGCGTACGGTGACGTCAGCGTTGGATCGAGCCACACAGTGCCTGATTCCGTTTTGCCGAACTTCGTGCCATCGGCCTTCGTCACCAGTGGGGTGGTCAGTGCATGAACGCGGTGCGTTGTGACGCGTCGAATCAGATCGACGCCGGCGGTGATGTTGCCCCACTGATCTGATCCGCCGGTTTGCAACGAGCATCCGTATTGCTGATGCAGTTGCAAGTAGTCGTAGGACTGCAACAACTGGTAGCTGAACTCGGTGTAGGAGATTCCGTTGGCCGCGAGCCGCGCGGCGACTGCTTCGCGATCGAGCATGCGATTGACACTGAAGTGCTTGCCAATATCGCGCAGGAATTCCAACGTTGATAGACCGACGGTCCAGTCATAGTTGTTAACCATCACCGCCGCATTGGGCACATCACCAAAGTCAAAGAAGCGCTCGAGCTGGCCACGAATGCGGGCCACCCACTCGTGAACGACCTCGATCTCGTTCAGGGAGCGCTCCCCCGATTCCTTGGGGTCGCCGATCAAACCAGTCGCTCCACCAACCAGGGCCAGCGGGCGATGCCCGGCCAGTTGAAATCGACGAACCGTCAGGATCTGCAGGAGGTTACCCATATGCAAACTCGGTGCGGTCGGGTCGAATCCGCAGTACAGAGTGATCGGACCGTCTGAGGCGTCCTGGCGGAGCACGTCAAGGTCGGTCGAATCTGCAATGAGGCCACGCCAGGCTAAGTCGTCGAGTACGGCCACGCGTGCGGTCGAATCCGTAGGTGAAGTCACGAACACATCATGACGTACCGAAGGCCAGAAACGACGATGGGATTATCTCGTGCCACGAAACGATGCGTCGGAGCAGCAATGCCCCGACGAACGCGACGTTTAGGCAGCTGACTCGCCGGCAGAATCCGAAGCGCCACGCGGACGCACGGTTGGCGTGCCACCGGGCGCCGATACGTACTCGTAATGCGATAGAGGGTGCGTGGATGGCACCGAACCGCGAAACACGTGGCCCGCCACAACCACACCCATCCAGGTCACGGGGCCAGAGCAATACGCAAGACAAGCATCGAAAACCGGGCATTCATCGCGACACAGCCGGGCCGCCTCGCGACGCAAACTGGGAAGTGACCGAGGATCAGTCCACAGCGTGGAATCTGAGCCTGCGCAACGTGCGTCTCGTTGGGGTACCCCAACGACATCGCCGTAGCGATCCGCGAAATCGATATCCATTGTCCCCGTCCATTCTCACGCGACCGACGACGGTCAGGTGATGTGTGCATGCACACCGTAGTTTCACTAAGAGTGACGACGAAGGCTCTGCTTTTGCTCAACGCAGTGTCTACGCGCCCTCAGTAAATGTAGTGAAAACCACCTTTTTACAGAAGGGGTCGCTGGAAGTATCCCGATGACCTAGACGACGTGCGACCTAGTGGCGCCGAGTACGTGGTCGGCGGATCACCAAGGCACTACCGACAACGACCAGCCCGACAGCCCACGGCACGATGACGTCAACGATCGAGCCCGTACGTGGCAAAGACGCATTCGACATGGACGTGGGTGATGGCGACGAAGGATCCGTGGAACCCGACGGTGTCGAACTACGTGAATCACTAGGCACGACAGACGCCGAATCGGTCGGTGTTGCTGAATCACTCGGCGTTTGAGTGGACGACGTCGACTCGCTCGGTTGGACCGATGCGCTATCGGTTGGTGACGCGCTGTCGGTTGGAGTCACTGAGTCAGAGGGCGATGCCGAATCCGTTGGCGTCACTGAATCAGAGGGCGATGCCGAATCCGTTGGCGTCACTGAATCAGAGGGCGATGCCGTATCCGAAGGCGTCACTGAATCAGAGGGCGACGCCGAATCCGAAGGCGTCACTGAATCCGAGGGCGACGCCGAATCCGAAGGCGTCACTGAATCCGAAGGCGTTGCCGAATCCGATGGCGTTGCCGAATCTGTCACCGAAGAACTGGGTGTGGGCGTATCGGATGGGCAGGGAGTTGACGTGGACGGCGAAGACTCCGTTGGTGTACCCGACGGATCCGTGGCGCAACCTGAGTCGTCACCCTCTTGGCAATCATCTGATCCGGACTCGGACGGACTCGCACTGTGATGACGTGTACGCGTCGGTGAGGCCGACGGTGATGACGATTCATCGTCACCTAGGCATGTGTAACCCAGATCTCCTTCGGACCCGTGACGATCGTGGGAGTGGCTCAGATGGCGATCAAGCTCTGATTGGTCTACGACGTCGCGCTCGTATGAGCCATCAGAAGACCAATGGCACACGACCACGCTATGTTCGCCACCGCTGGTTTGGGTAGCAGAGGCAGCAAGCCACGGAACACTTGATGCAGCGATCGTCACCAGTGCGGCGGCCCCGGCGGCTAAGGCCGCTGACCGGCTTCGTGACACTGCAGTTCGGCGTACGACCATGCTGACCCCCACGGTAAGTAACGATATTCGTCCCTCACCAGGGCCGGTCTCACCACTAACTCCCCACGACCCGCTCGACGATGCGAGCTGGTGACCGATGACGGTCGCGGATCAACGTTTCCCTAGTTACTCAGTCCCCCTGAGTGGTTTTACGTTAGACGCAAACGTGGCTCGCGACGCAATCCACACCGCGATCTACTCAAAACTTCATCCATTCGGTCCCATTGGACGATCTCGCTATCAGCCGTTCGGATGATGGGCTAGGCCTCGCGTTCGACCCAATGTCGCTGTTGATCAAGTAGGGCACCCACTTCGCCTAACTGCTCGCGCACGCGACGTGGCGCAGTTCCTCCGTATGCCGAGCGCGAATCCAGGGCGCCGCGCACCGTAAGAACAGCGCGAACATCGGAGGTAAGCGCATCACTGATCGCACGGAATTCTTCGTCGCTGAGATCCCACAGTTCGACGCCTCGGGATTCCGCTCGACGAACGCAGTTTCCGGCCACCTCGTGTGCTTCACGGAACGGCACGCCCTTGCGCACTAACCACTCGGCAATATCAGTGGCCAATGCGAAACCCTCGGGTGCCGATGCCGCCATGCGATCCACATCGAACGTCAACGTGGCGACGCAACCGGTCATAGCTGGAAGTACCAAACCCAACGTGTCGATGGCATCGAAAACAGGTTCTTTGTCTTCTTGCAGATCTCGGTTGTAGGCGAAGGGCAATGACTTGAGCGTGGCCAGAATTCCCGTCAGGTTGCCGATCAAACGCCCTGCTTTACCTCGGGCTAACTCCGCGACATCTGGGTTCTTTTTTTGCGGCATGATCGAGCTACCGGTCGACCATGCGTCATCGAGTTTCGCCCATCGAAATTCACGTGACGTCCACAGGCAAATCTCTTCACCCAAACGAGACAGGTGCACACCAATCATGGCGGTTACAAAGCAGAACTCCGCCACGAAATCCCGGTCACTCACCGCGTCAATCGAGTTGGCAATGGCATCGGTGAAGCCGAGTTCTTGAGCAATCGCGCGCGGATCCAGCGGAAGTGAGGAACCTGCCAGAGCGCCTGCGCCCATGGGTGAAAATGCGGCGCGACGATCCCAATCCATCAGCCGGTCAACGTCACGACCGAGGGCATGAACGTGCTTGGCCAGTTCGTGGCCAAACGACACAGGCTGCGCATGCTGGAGATGGGTAAAACCCGGCGCAGGTGTGTCTACATGACGTTCGGCCTGCGTCAGGATGGCCACTTCAAGATCTACGACCTGCGCGGCAAGACGACGCGCCTCGTGACGCAAAAACAGACGAAAATCCGTCGCAACCTGATCGTTACGCGAGCGGCCGGCGCGCAACTTGCCACCAAGGTCACCAAGACGTTCGGTGAGACCTCGCTCAAGTGCTGTGTGAACATCTTCGTCGGCAACGATGGGAGTGAACTCACCGCTGAGGACATCGACTTCAAGTTGATCCAGTGCACCGATCATGGATGTGAGTTCGTCATCGGTTAACAACTGCGCCTGATGAAGCACCCGAGCGTGTGCGCGACTCTGGCGAAGATCGTATACAGCCAACCGCCAATCGAAATGCACCGATGCCGAGAGTGCTGCCATCGCGTCAGCCGGGCCCGCAACAAACCGCCCACCCCACAAGCGCTGTGCTTGTTCGTCGCTCATCGATTCGCTCCGCTCCGTGAGTTCAATTCATGTCGTGCATCGTGCGCAACTGTCATCACTGATGATCTACCGGTTGGATTCGGCAAGGGCCAGCATGGCAGCGGCAACCTGCTCGCCACCGTTCGGGTCCTTAGTGATGAGCAGCAATGTGTCGTCACCGGCGACGGTACCAATGACTGATGGCAAGACGGTGTGATCGATCGTGGACGCAAGGTACTGCGCTGCCCCAGGAGGTGTGCGAAGAACAACCAGATTGGCCGAGCTATCGGCCGAAACGAGGACTTCACTTGCTACTCGGGCTAGGCGTGCAATGGTGGGCTCTTCACCTTTGGCCGCAACGAGAATGCGTTCCCCACCCTCGGTCGGAACTGCATACATGGACGAACCATCGGCACCCACAACTTTGACTGCGCCAATCTCATCGAGATCGCGAGACAACGTAGCTTGAGTCACCGTCAATCCGCGCTGCGCTAGAAGCTCAGCGAGAGTGGCTTGATTAGGTACAGGTGTTGTTTCCAGAAGTTGCACGATGAGTGCCCGACGGGCCGTCTTCGTGTTCGGTGTACTCATGCAGCACCGTCCAAGATCGCCGGCAGCGCATCAAGGAATGACTGAGCTTGTTCGGCTGTCAGAACCAATGGTGGGGCAAGGCGAATCGTGGTGGGACGCACAGCATTGACAAGGAAGCCATGGCTACGAGCCGATAGTTCAACAGCTGCAGCAACCGGCTCGGTCAATTCGATCGCACGCCACAGACCCACACCACGATGTGATGCGATGAGTGCGTGGTTGATCGTGTCCAGACCGTCTGAAAGTTGTTGTCCAATGGTGGTTACGTGAGTGAGTAGCGCATCATGTTCAATCGTGTCCAAGACGGCAAGCGCCGCTGCACATGAGACCGGATTGCCGCCGAACGTTGACCCATGATCGCCCGGCTCAAATGCGTCGGCAGCACGTCCTGTTGCGATCACCGCACCGATGGGAAGCCCACCGCCAAGGCCTTTAGCCAACGTGATGACATCGGGAATCACACCAGCTGCAATGCTCGCCAACCATTCACCCGTTCGACCAATCCCTGACTGCACTTCGTCCACGATCATCAACGCCCCCGCCTGGGTGCAGATGGCGCGAATCGCAGCGAGGTAATCCGTGGGCGGCATGATCACTCCACCCTCACCTTGAATTGGCTCAACAATGACGGCGGCGGTCGAGTCGGTAACGGCCGCGCTCATGGCATCAATGTCGCCGAAATCGACGAAGACAACCGGCTCGACGAGGGGTACGAAGGGTGCCTGCTTTGCTGGGCTGCCAGTCACCGAGAGAGCGCCAAAGGTGCGGCCGTGAAATCCGCCATGAGTCGATACGAATTGCGTGCGGCTACCGCGGTGGGACTTTCGAGCCAGCTTTAGCGCTGCCTCATTGGCCGTTGCCCCGTCTTGACACAGAAACACTCGCGAGGGGGCCGGCACTAAATCAGATAACCGCTGCGCTAACTCGAGCCCCGGTCGATGCATTGCAAGGTTGCTTGTGTGAGCAAGTTTGCCCACCTGATCGGTTACCGCCGCCGTGATCGCTGGATGAGCATGGCCGAGCGAGTTGACCGCGATTCCGGCAACGAGATCCAGATACTTGTTCTCGTCGACATCCCATACCACAGCACCCTCACCATGGTCTAAGGCAAGGGCTGGAACACCGTAATTGCGCATCATGGTGTCGTTCCACTGCTGACGCAGACGTGCGCTGTGTGGGCCCTGACGGGTCGGCTGCGTCATGACCGACCACCGAGCGGATTCACGCTGATAACAGTTCCCACCGGTTCCCCGGTGACGGCCGCCGCGATGAGCCCCGCGGGATCGCGACCATCAACGACTAGCGCCCGCGGAACCCCACCGCGCACTGCCAAGAGGCACGCTTCCATTTTCGGAATCATGCCGCTGTCCAATTGCGGGATCAGCGCGGCAAGTTCATCAGCCGTGATGTGGTCGACGACTTCATCACTATTCGGCCAATCCGCATAGAGGCCGGCAACATCGGTCAGCATCACGAGAGCATCCGCACCAACAGCAACTGCCAGTGCACCAGCGGCGGTGTCTGCATTCACGTTGTACACCTGTCCTGCGTCATCGCAGGAAACCGATGACACAACCGGAACATAGCCACGTTCGATGAGTGTTGTGACAACTCCGATATTCACCTGTGCCACTTCTCCGACCAGTCCGATGTCCACCTGTTCGCCGTCAACCACGATCCCCCGCCGTTCAGCGATGAAGAGTGAAGCATCCTCTCCTGAGATGCCAACGGCCACAGGCTCGATCTCGTTTAACAGGTTCACAACGTCACGTTGCACCAGTCCGGTCAGGACCATCCGAACAACGTTCATCGCCTCGGGACTGGTTACCCGCTGACCACCGCGAAACTCACTTTCGATTCCCATCTGGTTGAGCATCGCGGAGATCTGCGGCCCTCCCCCATGAGTAACGACAACCTTCAACCCGGCTGCACGAAGTTCGTGAATCTGACGGGCAAAGACACGACCCAACGCCGGATCGGTCATGGCATTGCCACCGTACTTAACCACGACAGTCTTACCGGCAAATTCGCTTAGCAAGTCAGGCCTCATGTCGCATACGCCGAATTTTCATGGACGTAGGCCGCTGTCAGATCGTTCGTCCAGATCGTCGCGGCGTGCTCACCTGCGTTGAGATCAATCGTGATCGTCACTTCCCGGCCGGACATATCGACCAAGCCTCGATCATCGCCTGCGGCACCATCTCGACACACCCAAACACCGTTAAGTGCAACAGAAATGGCATCAGCCTCAAATCGGGCCGAGGTCATGCCCACCTCAGACAGAATCCGCCCCCAGTTTGGATCCTCGCCGTGGATTGCACACTTGACCAAATTCGCCCGGGCAACAGCGCGTCCTACCTCGACCGCATCGGGCTCCGTCGCGGAGTTGATCACGTCAATGCGGACGTCCTTACTTGCACCTTCAGCATCGGCCACGATTTGTCGCGCCAAGTTGGCACATACCGACGTCACTGCTTCGGTGAGCTCATCCAAGGTAGGTGCCACACCGCAGGCCCCACTTGCAAGCAAGAGAACCGTGTCATTCGTCGACGTGCACCCATCGCTATCGACTCGATCGAACGTCACTCGGGTTGCTGCCCGAAGGGCCGCGTCGAGGTCGGGAGCATCAACCACGGCATCGGTTGTAAGGACCACGAGCATGGTGGCAAGTGACGGAGCGAGCATGCCGGCCCCTTTAGCCATACCTCCCACCGTGAATCCGGCGCCCTGTGCCGTCGCTGTTTTGGGAACGGTATCGGTCGTCATGATCGCGGCGGCGGCTTGAGCACCACCATCTGACGTCAGCTCACCCCGCGCAGCATCGATGCCTGGTAGCAACCGGTCCATCGGCAGTCGAACACCAATCAGTCCCGTTGAGCACACAGCTACCTCGGCCGCACCAATATCGAGCAGCTGACCCACATGCTCAGCGGTTCGATGGGTATCAAGAAAGCCATCTGATCCGGTACATGCATTGGCCCCGCCAGAATTGATCACAACCGCGCGCACCACATGAGCTGCCAAGACCTGTTGACTCCACAGCACGGGAGCAGCCTTTACCCGATTGCGCGTGAACACTCCCGCTGCGTCGAATCGAGGACCGTCATTGATCACCAGAGCGACATCGGGAGCTCCCGATGACTTCAGGCCCGCGGCCACGCCTGCGGCCCGGAACCCTTGGGCTGCAGTAACACTCATGGGGCAACTCCGATCGAACTCAGGCCGAGACCCTCATCAAGACCGAGGGCGATATTCGCGTTTTGAATGGCCTGTCCCGCTGCGCCCTTGGTCAGGTTGTCGATCGCAGAAACGACTATTGCTCGACCGGAGTGCACATCAGCAGCCACTTGAAGGTGAACCGAGTTAGCACCCAAGGTGGCACCCGTTTGTGGCCACGCCCCCGCAGGCAAGACGGTCACGAACGGCTCATGCGCGTACGCGGAATGAAGTGCTGCTGACAACTCCTCAACAGTCACACCGGAACTCAAGCGAGCCGTACTCGTCGCCAGAATTCCTCGAGGCATCGGCGCAAGCATGGGGGTAAACGACACTGTGACCGCCTCCTGCGCTGCTTGTGACAAAGCCTGTTCAATCTCCGGCGTGTGCTGATGAGTGCCACCGACCTTGTAGGTCGACAGTTGACCCATCACTGTGCTGGCCAGCAGTGCGTCAGACGCTTTGCGTCCAGCACCCGTCGTGCCCGATGCAGCGACAACAACCACATCCTGTGGCTCAACCAGGCCTGCGGCGAGTAGCGGTGCCAGCCCAAGAATGATCCCGGTGGGATAGCACCCCGGATTGGCGATCCGTCGCGCCGATGCAATCGCCTCACGACCCGTCAACTCCGGCAGCCCATAGACCCACGTACCGGCATGACTCCCGCCGTAATACCTCTGCCAAGCCTGTGCACTTTCCAAGCGATGGTCGGCACCAAGGTCGACTACCAGAGTTGAGGCCGGCAGGGCCGACGCGAGGGCTGCGGACTCACCGTGCGGTAGCGCCAAGAACACGACATCACTCTGGGCCAGTGAGTCGGCATCTGTTGCGATGAACCGCACATCACCCAAACTCGCCAACTGCGGATGCAGGTCACTGACCCTGGCCCCGGCATTGGAGCCTGCGGCAAGTGGGCCCACGCGCATAGACGGATGAGCCGAAATAAGCCTGATGAGCTCGCCACCGGCATAACCCGAGGCACCGGCAATCGCAGCCGTATAAGTAGTCACCTCGGAATTATACACATATTCCGATATTTCTAGCCGCGCAGCACCGCTCCGTATGCCACCCGTGCTGCCTCAATCGCGGCAGTACGAGCGGCCGTCACCTCGTCGACGTTCAGAGTGCGATCAGGGGCCCTGAATCGAAGTGAGAACGCGAGCGACTTCTTACCCGGCGGCACTTGATCTCCGGCATAGACGTCGAACAGACGAACCGACTCCAGAAGAGGTCCAGCCCCGGAAACCAAGGCGTCGTGGACGTCCTGTGCGGAAACTGTCGTCTCAACAACGAGAGCGACATCCTCCTTCGCCACTGGGAAGGTTGACAGAGCTTGAGCCGTAACGACACCACGTGCCCGCGAGATCACCACATCGAGATTGAGCTCCATGGCGCAGGTGCGGCGAGGTAGTCCAGCTTCTTCACACGAGCGCGGTGACAACTCGCCGGCGTAGCCCACGACCACGTCCCCAACGACCAATTCAGCACAACGACCCGGATGCCACGGCGCCGGTGTGGCACCAGAACGCACCATCAACTCGGTGCCCACCGCATCGGCGACAATACGCGCTGCCTCAACTGCATCCGCCCACGACGAATCTGACGCTGGTCCCCACCAGCCGGCGGGCGTGCGCGAGCCTGCAAGCGCCACAGCAACATGTAGTGGCTGATCGGGTAGCAAACCTTCCAGCGTGGTCAAGTCTGACTCGCTTGGCCGTCCTGACACATCGGGACGAGGTGGATCAGTGATACCGCGAGGCGACTGCCCCTCACGTAGATGGACGACGGCTCCCATTTCGAACACCGCCACGTCCGTCGTACCCCGACCAACATTGCGGCGCAGGGTGTTAAGCACGCCCGGTAGCAGCGTTGACCGCATACCCGGTTGTTCATCGGACAAGGGGTTAGCGAGCAGCAGTACGTTACGACGCGGGTCGTCCGCGGGAATCGTCAAGGCGTCAAACTCAGCGTCACCAACGAAGGGGTAACTCAGCGCCTCGACATATCCAGCGCTTGCAAGGGCTCTGCCCACCCGACGACGCGCCCGCTGACTTTCTGTGAGTCCGAAACCAACCGGTGCCTGCGGCAAGGTCGAGGGAATGGCGTCGTATCCGCCAAGGCGCAGGACTTCCTCGACGAGGTCTGCCGGATCAGTGAGGTCTGGACGCCAGGAGGGCGGTTCAACCACGAGTGGCTCAGCTTGATCGTCACGAATCGTGGCGCCAACCGCGCGGAGTCGTTCAACAACTACCGCACGATCTATCGGGGTACCCGCGGTACGACCCGGCAAGTCAACTGAGATCGGAATTCGAACGGGTTCATGAGGTGCCTCAACACCATTCATGCCGATGTACGAACCGCCTCCGTGAGCCAGCAACAAAGCGGCAGCTCGGGCTGACGCGTACGGCGCCAAAACGTAATCGACCCCGCGTTCGTAACGACGCGACGCCTCACTGGAAAGCTTGTGACGGCGCGAACTGCGCGCGATCCCGCGCGAGCCAAAATGTGCTGCTTCCAACGCGATAGCGGTGGTGTTTTCGTCGACCTCAGTCTCGAGGCCACCCATGATTCCAGCGATGCCAATACCGCCACGATCGTCAGTGATCAACAGGTCTCCGGGATGCAGCGTACGTTGCACGTGATCGAGGGTTTCCATCGATTCACCGTCGCGGGCATGGCGCACCACGATAGGACCGCGCAGTTTGTTGCGATCAAACGCGTGAAGTGGCTGTCCCGTTTCGAGCATCACATAGTTCGTCACGTCAACGGCGAGCGAAACTGGTCGCATGCCGGACAGGATCAACCGACGCTTCATCCAGTTAGGTGACGGTGCAGCTGGATCAAATCCAACGATGGTGCGCAACGTGAACACGTCACAGGCATCAAGTGCTTCAACGGCACACTCATGTGGTTCGCCCTGTGCTGGTGCGGGCAGTTCTACGAGTTCCACACCCGGGTCGCGGAACTGCGTGCCGAATTGATGTGCGAGCTCGCGAGCCACACCGCGCATGGACAGACAGAAACCCATGTCCGGAGTTACGGAAACATCAAGAACTACCTCGCCAAGTCCGACGATCGGATAGGCATCGGCGCCCACCTCAGCAGTACCCGGTGGAAGGACGATGATGCCCGAGTGCTCGTCGCCAAGACCTAATTCGCGTTCGCTACAAATCATGCCGTCACTGATATGACCGTACGTCTCGCGACTGGCAATTGCGAAGCCGCCCGTCAGGACCGTTCCAGGCAATGCAACAACAACGAGGTCACCTTCAGCGAAGTTACGCGCACCGCAGATGATGCCGCGCTCCCCTGGTGTATCGGGATGACCATGCTCGGCTCCCACTGCAACCCGACAGAACCGAATCGGCTTTTTGAATTCGGTGAGTTCCTCGATGGATAGGACATGTCCGACGACGATCGGTCCGGTGTTGTCGTCACCGATGCGGATCATCTCTTCAAGCTCGAGGCCAACTGACACCAAGCGCTCACCAATGGACTCGGCCGTTTCGCCGACAGGTACATCGACGTACTCACTGAGCCATGACAGAGGAATACGCATCAGACTTCCTGACCAAACGCAAGAGTGAAACGAACATCGCCTTCAACCATGTCGCGCATATCTGTTACGTCATGACGGAACATCAGGGTGCGCTCGATACCCATACCGAAGGCGAAGCCTGAGTAGCGCGATGAATCAATTCCACAGGCATCGAGCACCCGCGGATTCACCATGCCGCAGCCACCCCATTCAATCCATCGTGGCCCACCCTTAGCCCCTGGGAACCACAGGTCGAGTTCTGCCGACGGCTCAGTAAACGGGAAGTACGACGGACGTAGCCGAGTGCGCGCATCGGGCCCGAACATTGCGGTGGCGAAATGATCCAGGGTGCCCTTGAGATCAGCCATCGTGATGCCCTCATCAACGACGAGGCCCTCAACTTGATGAAAGACCGGCGTATGGGTGGCATCAAGCTCGTCGGTGCGGAACACCCGACCCGGACACACCACGTAAATCGGTAGCGGTCGGTCAAGCATGGAACGGATCTGAACCGGTGAGGTATGCGTACGCAGGACGACGCCAGAATCCTCGGTGCCGACGAAGAAGGTGTCTTGCATTGTGCGCGCAGGATGATCAGGGCCGATATTCAACGCGTCGAAGTTGTGCCACTCAGCCTCAACCTCCGGGCCCTCTGCAATCTCCCAACCCATCGCGACGAACACGTCCGCGATGTGCTCCTGAATGGTCGTGAGGGGGTGACGGGCGCCGACGGGTCGACGACTGTACGCAAGCGTCACGTCAACAGCTTCCTCGATCAGCACTCGCTCATCACGCTCGCGCTCTAGATCAACCTGGCGCTGTTCAAGTGCCACCCGAACCGCAGCACGAGCCTCACCAACCCGCTTACCTGCCTCGGCTTTTGCAGCCGGTGGCAGTGCGCCGATCTCGCGATTGGCCAGGGCCAAAGGACTGCGGTCACCGCCGTGAGCGAGTCGGGCCTCTTTGAGCGAATCCAATTCACTGGCCGCAGCAATAGCAGCCAGCGCCGTCGCCACAGCAGCGTCGATGGCCTCAGGGCTCAGATCGGCGACCTCGACCGGGTCGTACGACTTATTCGGTGCAGACATAGCGTGTGGGACTCCAAAAAATCGGCAGCGATGCAGAGTCTAGGCATAGCGGACGCCCGGCACCTCATCGGTTTCCGGGCGTCGCGCTAACAAACGGTGGAACTGAGTAAAAACTCAGGCTTCGGAGAGCTGCTCCATGGCCCGCAAGGTTCCATCGCCGAACGTCGGATCCTGACCGCGAGCGGCTAGAGCTGCCGCGCGAGCAGCGCGCTTGGAGGCAGCCAGGGCCTCACCTTCAGCGATTTGAGCCGGCGTCATCGGATACGACTCAACTTCGCCAACCCCGTTGTACTTCTCGATATAGGCGTCAAGCTCAGGGCCTGATTCCCACGACGTAATCAGGCAGTACCGTGGTTCATCGCCCTGATGCCACACCGCGTGATAGAGCCGTTGGGTATCCACGATCAGCTGTGCGCCGGCTGGCAGCGCGATCCGAGTCTCGGTCGCGGGATCATCCTTGTCACCGCGAAGCACCATGACTGAATCAGGATTATCGGTCAGGTTGAAAAAGCCGCGCACAATCCAGCCGGTTCCCTCTGGGTTCAGCCGATTGTTGTCGTCGCGGTGGA
>CANGPO010000066.1 GCA_947455705.1 Actinomycetota bacterium
GATACCGGCTGTTGTGATGAAGCCCGGATCGTCTGAGGCGTAATCGGCCACGCACTTCGCGGTCACCTTCTGGTCGAGCATCTCCTTGGCGATGAGCCCGCCCTCTGGGAAGTACGTAGCTGCGTAGATGACGTCGGGTGACGTCGCTGCAGCTGCCTTCACCTGAGCGTCGTAACTCTTCTGGCCAGGTGTGATCGCGGCGAAGGACGTGATCATGACGCCGGCCTTTTCGAGGTCAGCCTTCAGCGATGCGGCGATCGTGGTGGTGTAGTTCTGCGACGAGTCGTACACAATGGCGACCTTCTTGGCGCCGAGCCAAGTTTCCACGCCCTTTGCCGCAACTGGAGCGATCTGGTAATCCATCGGCTGCAGCGTGTAGCCCATCGAGTTGGTTGTGCTGTTGGACGTGAGGCGGATCGGCACGAGGCCGGCCGCGACATACAGCGGGAGGGTCTTAACCCCGACGCCCGAGTTGTACGGGCCAACTACGCCGTCGATGCCGGCTGCGATTGCTGCGGTAGCGGCGGTGACGCCGGTCGCTGGATCGGCTGCATCGTCGATGGGCACGATCTCGATGTGACGGCCGTTGATGCCGCCCTTGGCATTGAGGGCTGTGGCCGCGAGCTTGGCTCCGTTGACCATGCCGACTCCGGTGACGCTCTGGTCACCACTGAGCGGAGCCTCCACACCAATCCGAATGGCGCCGGCAGCACTGGAACTGCTCGGGGTTGTACTTGAGGCTGGGGTGCTTGAGCCTGTTGAGCAGGCAGCGAGGGCCAGCGCGGTAAATGCGCCAGCGATCATGAGGGGGTGTTGGTCATACTAAAACGGTATCGAGTCGAGAGGGAAGGCACCATTTGGCGGATACATGCGTGTGACGTTGGTCATCCGATGTACCCGTGCTCGCACTGCACCCTCTCGCGAGCGTCGTGGTCGGTCACGTTGCCGCTGCCACGTTGGCGCAATAGGGTTCGGGGGTCACTCGACGTCCCCCAAAGTGCGTTATGTTGCACGTCCACCTGATTGGTTCCCATGAGTAATTCAACCTTCGAAAATCGCGACGGAGTCCCAGTAACGGACGTGCGAACCCTCCGGCACGGCTTCGGGTTACGGGCCGCCACTGGGGTATCGCTTACGGGTATCCGGCCGATCGTTGGCTTCGGCGGGACCGCGCTCTTGATCAGCTACGCCGGCCTCAACGCCTGGACCGCGCTTGTCGCCCTGCTCGCGATTCTCCTTCTCGTGGCTGCTGTGTTCGGCACTCTTGCTTCACGTTGGCCTGTTGAGGGATCGGTGCAGGGCTGGGCCCGCCAGCTTGTTGGCGCTCGCGGTGGGTTCTTCACTGGGTGGCTCTACTTGTGCTCGTACGCACTGTTCATGGCCTCACTCGCGTACTTCGATGTTCAGCGAATCTTCTACCTGTTGGGCCTTTCGACTCCTGGCGTGCTGCTTGCCAACGTCTCTGCTGCGCTCATCGTTCTTCTCGCAACTCTCGTTAACTTCCTGCCGCGGGCATGGGGGATGGCCCTGGTTGTCGCCGCTGTTGTCGCCAGTTTCGTTGGGTGCATCGGCTACTCGGTGGTTTTGATCGCGGGGCACGCGACCCGTGGTATCGCCGACGTGATTGGTCAATCTGGATCGCAGTCAACTGGTGGATGGTTCACCGGTTCGTTCCTCGTCGCGCTTGCGTGGGCGTCGGCATTCGCGTTCCGAGGTTTTGAACTACCGGCAGACATGTCCGAGGAGATTGACGATGCGCGTCGTGCGGTTCCCCGCGCGATGTTTACCACCCTGATCGTTGGCGGAGTGCTCACCATTGTTTCGGGTCTAGCGATCGCGCTGGTTGTTCCGGCCGCACCTGCCGTCACCGCCGATCTAGCCGGCAACCCCTATGCCGCGTCCGTCGGAACGACGATCGAGGCAGCGATGGGAACTGGGGCCGCAAAGCTGATGGCCCTGCTCATTGTGATCGCCACCTTCGCGGCCGTCTCGGTGTTCCAGATGGCTGCGTCGCGCACAGTGTGGACGATGGCGCGCGATCGCGAACTTCCGGCGAGTGCATGGTTGGTGCAACTTTCCGAGCCACGCCGGACTCCGCGCAATGCGCTGATCGCGGTAGGTGTTGTCGGTGTGGTTCTTCCCTTCGTCATCTCCAATGTGAAGGCGGCCTACATCCTTCAAGGTGCGAGCGTTGCTCCATTGATGATCGCCTTCCTCATTCCATTGCTGGGACGACTCACCGGCCGCGCTCGTAACACGTGGCAATCCGGCCCGTTCAGCCTTGGCGGTTGGGCCACACCGCTCGCTGCTCTTGCTGCGCTCGCACTTTTCGGCTTGGGCGTTAATGCGCTGTGGCCGCGCGAGGTTCTCTTCGGCAAGGGCAGCTCTGCGTGGATGCCAGCCATCCTTCTTGTTGTTATTGCCGTCGTGGGGTTAGCAATGATGGCGTGGGCGTTCCGCGAAAACAGCGTTCACGTGCGCAACCATGGTCACGTCGATCGGGACCTTCACGAGCGCATCCTGTTGGGCCACAGCGGAACCTGCAATGTCTGCCACCGCGGTCTCGCGGAGGGTGAAGAAGTGTTCTGGAATCCAGAAGCCCACGTGACTATCTGCGTCACATGTGATGAGGACGTCGTCGTTTAGATCGTGTGACGACTCAAGACAACCTCACGATGCGGTGCTTGTTCTTGTACGCGCGCTGATGCCTGTGGAAGTGTCCTAGGCGCATGACGGCTTCACAGATCTCGTCATCGATCAGAGCATGTTGCCGCGCTATCTGATTCACATCTGAGAGGGCGACATGCCACTCGTTCTTGCGCTTATCGCGTCACTTGTTCCTCTAGTTGTTCTCGTTGCTCTCACTGCCACGGGCCATAGCTTGCGTCGCCTCGCGCCGCTCCTGGGGATCAACGTCGTCTGGGGAATGATCTCGACCTACATTGTTCTGGGTCCAAACGATGCGATGTTTGCCAAGTTTGGCCTCGCGATGACGGCTGTTATCTGGGCCCCGATTATTGAAGAGACTGTTAAGTCGCTGCCGCTGTGGTGGGAGACGACGACGAAGCGGTGCTGGTGGTTTGTTGATGGCGCATTGCTGGGCGCTGCCTGCGGTGCGGGCTTCGCGATTCGGGAAACCTTGTTCGATATGGGTAAAGGCGACACCGCTGATTCGCTCGGACTTGTGGTTGCACGCTCAGGATCAACGAACTTAATGCACATGGGTACGTGCGCGATCATCGGTGCTGCTTTCGCATTGGCTGCTCGTCGGCCGTGGCCAAGCCGAATCGTTGTGTGTCTGTCGGGCCTTTTGCTGGGGATCCTGATTCACGGAACTTTCAATTACGTCCAACAGCATGTCGACGGCTCCTTGCTGACGACTCTCCTAGGCTTTGGTGTTATCGCAGTCTGCCTCGGTGTCATCGCGCTTGGCGCTCCGATCACTCGCTACTGGGCGATGGAGGACCTCGAAAGCGAGGGTGTTTCCCTTCATGAAGAGCACGTTCTAGCCGGTGGTCCTGGAACGGCGCGGGCGCTCGATGAGTTCAGTGCGCTGTATGGGCATGATGGAGCGGAGACACTGAGTGCTCTCATTACAGCAACGAGAGCTCTTGGTGTCGCTCATCATGGTGGCCACGACCCCGCTCGCGTTGCGGCCCTAACTGCCGATGTCGAAAGATTACGACGTGAGCTTGGACCAGCGGGCTTGTATTGGCTCAGCGCCACTGCCGACATGGAAGGCTCGCACGGTCTTTGGCAGCACCTCACCCATCGGTCTACGACGGCACCTGATCATTGAGAGTCGGCACGTTATGACGATTCCGCGCCTGTGGTGACTGAGGGTGTTTGCTCGGTTACTCAGTCGTGATTAGTCGGGTCGAAATGGCGGTCGCGTCGGGAAAGCATTGCCGAATATGGGAAATACCATCACACTTAGTCCACCCCTCGTTGATCGATACGGAGAAGCCAATGTCTGTCTCATATGCAGCTGATGCCAGTCAGCGACGCACGAAGCTCATCGTTGGCGCGGTTATCGCGATCCTTGTTGCTTCCGCTTTGGCGTATTTCGCCGTTGCATCGAAGGCGAGTAGCGCCGGCACGATGGTCGGTACGAACACGAAGGGGACGAACTCGACCGGTACGAACTCGACCGGTACGAACTCCACGGGTACGAACTCGACCGGTACGAACTCGACCGGTACGAACTCGACCGGTACGAACTCCACGGGTACGAACTCGACGAGTGGCGGATCCTGACGCTGCCGGTTTGCACGTACGCACGCACGAGTAAACCGAGTTAAGACTCGCGGCGCATGTGCCAAGCGTCGTGCACTAGCTCGCGTAGTCGTTCAACGTTGACCTGGTCGAGGCGCAGCATGACGACCGGAAAACCGTCGTAACTTGGCGTAGTGAAAAAGATCTGTGGCTCACCTTTAACGAGTGCCTGTTTCTCCGCTTCATCGCCGACGTAAATCACTGCGATATCGGTACGGATGATTCGGCGTCCACCTTCGCGGTCGGGGTACGACAAGGTTGCGTTCGACGCGGCTGAACGCAATGAGTCGATGAACTCTTATGTCATCAAGAAACTAGGTGGAAGCGGCATCTAGTTTGATGAATCGGATTGACACTCAACGCCAGCCCAGCCGGGATGCGGAGGGTGCGAAGTGCTGACACAGTTTTCCTATGACAAACGATCTTCCTCTGCTCGGATTTGGCCTGCCCGTATCGGGTGACTGGGCTACCCCAACGACGATGGTCCACCTCGCCACGATGGCAGAGCGCCTCGGCTACAACTCACTGTGGACCTTCCAGCGCATGCTGCGTCCGGTAACGGGCGCCATCGACGAAGCATTCGAAGCCGTTAATAATCCGGCCGCCGGAAGTATTGAAGATGCACCCTACGACTCCGTGCACGATCCGTTGCTGCCGTTGGCATTTGCCGCTGCGCATACTCAACGAATTCGAGTGGGTACCGCAACGATTTGCGCTCCGTTCATTGCCCCCGCTCTGCTTGCAAAGTCGATTGCGACACTTGATGTGTTGAGCGGTGGTCGCGCAACACTCGGTGTCGGTATCGGTTGGCTCCCTCCGGAGTACGTTGCTGCAGGAGTTCCGTATGAGCGACGTGGTGAGCGGATGGAGGAGTACCTGCGCTGCCTTGAAGCTCTCCTGACTCAGGATCCGGTCGAGTTTTCCGGAGAGTTCTACACCGTACCGCCGTCACACATGGGCATCGCGCCGGTCCAACGTCCGCATCCGCCGATTCTGCTTGGTGGTGCTGCGCCGGTCGCGCTGCGGCGTGCCGGACGTCTAGCCCAAGGCTGGATCTCGGGGACTGGCCAAGACCTCAGGACGATTGGCGAGAAGGTGGAGCACGTTCGCGCGGGTGCATCGGAAGCCGGGAAAGACCCAGAGGCTGTGCACATTTTGGTTCGCGGGGTTGTTGATCTCATGGCCGACGAGCCGACGCAGCCGCGCCGCCCATTGCAAGGGACCAAAGAACAGATCCTCGAGGATCTGCAAGCGCTGCGTGGCCGGGGAGTGAGCGAGGTCTTCTTCGACCTGAACTTCTCACCCCGAGCTGTTGCCAAAAACGTAAACGCCGGGGAAGCGGTCGAATATGCCGAGCGGGTGCTCAACACATTCGCGCCAACTTCCCCGGCGCCTTAACGAGAAACTATGCGGACAGAACGTTCGGCATGATTTCTTCCTTCAGCTGACGAAGGTCTTCCATCGTCTTTGACACAGGGACGTCGCGGAATGGCGGCCACAGCAGTGGCATGGTCATTCCGACCTCCTTGTACTTGATCAACATTTCGGTGATCTGATCTGCGGTACCGACGAGGATGTTTGAGCCCTTGCCGTTATCGGTCTGATCCATGGGCTCATCGGTGATCGTGAACCAGATCATGCTGCACACGTCGATGTCGTTGATCGACTTGCCGAGGGCCTCGAGCTCATCGGAAATCGGCTTGCGCCACTCGGCGAGTTCGCGAGGGGTGTCCTGAATACCAATCCAGCCTGCCAAGCCGTACTTGGAGATGCGGCTTGCAGAACGCTTCGGATCCTTCAGGCCACTGAAGTAGATCGGCGGACCTGGCTTCTGCACGGGCTCCCAACCGAAGCCACATGGCTGGAAGTCGGCGAATTCACCGTGGTACTCGAACATCTCGTTGTTGGCCATCGCCTGCCACATACCCGTTGCGATTTCGATCGTCTCCCGAACGTGTCCGTGACGACGTGGGAACAGGTGTGCGGCACTCGCGGCGGCGAACTCCTCGGGCATCCAACCGGCACCGACGCCAACGTTCAGACGTCCACCGGACAGCTGATCGATCGTTGCGCACTCGGCGGCGAAGAGCGCTGGTGAGCGGTACGGAGTGTCCGTGATACTCATGCCGAAGCGGATCTTCGTGGTCTTGGCTGCGAGCCAAGGCAGGATCGGAAAGCCCTGGAACCACTTACCGCGGGCGATAACTGGCAGTGACGTTGGGAACGCTTCCATCATTCCGAACGGGTATTGCAGTTCACCCGTGTCTGATGTTTCGGGAACGACCAGTCGGTCTAACGTCCACACTGAGTCGAAGTCGAGTTCCTCAGCCAGTGCGGTGAGATCCTCGAGTTCTTTTACCGTGACGTGGTCACGGAAGGTTGGCAGGTAAAGGGCCAGTTTCATAGCAACTCCTTGTCATGGGGTGCACCGTTGTTCACACCATGGGTGGTGAGAACCGATAGCCATGTCGTCACCGACAGGCTGGGCTTGCGCATTGCGATGTCATGCTTGTACTTCTGCTTGCGGGGCTCTGGCGTTAACTCGCTGAGTCCGAGCTGAGTTGTTCCCTCAATTCCCGCTTAAGTACCTTTCCGTAGTTGTTCGTTGGTAACGACTCCACGAAGTGGTACTCCTTTGGCCGCTTGTATCGAGCGATCCGCTCTAAACAGGCGTTATCCAAGCTCTCTATTGATGGACGATTTGCCCCGGCAACGACGAAGGCGACGACCGACTCGCCCCACTCCGGATCGGGCTTGCCGACGACGGCAACCGCGTTTACGCCGGGCTGAGTGAGCAGCGCCTCTTCTACCTCGCGAGGGTAGATGTTCATTCCACCGCTGATAATGAGGTCTTTGGAGCGGTCATGCAATGTGAGATAGCCCTCATGATCAAAACTTCCAATATCACCCGTGTGAAGCCAACCGCCCCTTAAAGTCTCGGCCGTTGCGTCAGGGTTTTCCCAGTAGCCAGACATCACCACGTCGCCGCGCACAAGCACCTCGCCGAGCTCACCGGTAGGCACTGGATTGTCGTTCTCATCGACGACACGCACCTCCACGTCCGTGCGCGGGAAGCCGACGCTGGCCATATGTTCACGCCAACGCGGATGACTTCGATCAGCATGTTCTGCCTTGGATAATCCGGTGATCGTCATAGGTGTTTCACCCTGACCATAGATCTGCATCAGTTTCGGGCCGAAGACGTCGAGGGCTTCCTCGAGATCGGCCAGATACATGGGGGCGCCACCGTAGACGATCCCCTTCAAGTTCGACAGATCGCCGTTGGCAATTGCCGGATCGTTGGCGAGTCGTTTCACCATTGTTGGTGCGGCGAACATAGTCACCCCATTCCAATGCTGGAGTAGCGCGATGAGTTCATCCCCGTGAACTCCGCCCGATTCAGGGGTGACACTCACGGCACCTCGCGCAATGTGGGGAAGGCCGTAAAGTCCGGAGCCGTGGGAGATCGGGGCTGCGTGAATGATGCTGTCCGTCGACGAGATGTAATCCAGATCGGCGAAGTAACTCAGTGACGCCATAAGGAGATTGCGGTGCGTAAGGGTGGCACCCTTCGGGCGGCCCGTGGTGCCACTTGTGTAGAAAAGCCAGGCCGCGTCATCAGGGTGGCCGTCGTGTAGATCGACGGGTTCGTGGTTGATGAGTGCGTCGTAATCCGTTCCGGGAGTGAGCGTCGCGGCGCGCAGCCGGTGCACTTTTCCGACCATCGGAGTAACGTCGCCGGCATGGTCTTCATCCACGATGACCAGAGATGTACCGCTGTGCTCAAGCACGTACGTAATTTCGTCTGGATGCAGGCGGGAGTTCACGGGCACTGCAACCATGCCGGCGTGCCAGATACCAAACATTGCTTCGAGGTACTCGGGCCGATTGCGCATGATGATCGCTACGCGGTCACCGGCCTTTAAGCCATGAATCGCTTTGAGCCCACCGGCAATGGCCGCTGTGCGGGCAGCGAACTGAGCCCACGTTGCGTGTACCCGATCGCCCTCGGCGAGGGCCGGTGAATCGGACAGGCGGGCACCATTGCGCTGGATCCAACTCGCCAGGTTCATGCGATGTCCTTGAGTCGTGTCTGTGTTCTGTGTCGATCGTCACGCTACTAACCGCTGGTGTTGCTGCAGTTTCGCGGGCACAGTGTCTGAAACTGCAGTACTTTCACAGCGGTTCGGTGAAAACGTATAGATACTTTGATTGAGAAAGCGGCGGAAATCAATGAGACTTTCTTCACTTGAAGCTCGCGAGCGACTGGCCGGGCAGGTTCACGGTGTCGTCTGTACTCTGCACCCCGATCGTGGCCCTGATCCGCAGCCCTGCGTCTATGCAGTCAGCGAGGATGGACACGTGGGCGTACCGATCGATTCGGTCAAGCCCAAGGCGTCCACTCGCTTGCGTCGTGAGGACAACCTTGAAGCCGATCCGCGTGGCGCCCTACTGATCGAGAACTGGGATGCCGAGGACTGGACCCGCTTGTGGTGGGTGCGCGCTGATCTCGAGCATGTCTCCGAACCGTCACAGGAACTGCTCGACGAACTCTCCGACAAACTCGCCACGACGGTCCCGCAGTACGCAGATAAGCCGTTCTATCGCGTACTCGTTTGCCGCATCGTGAATATCACCGGTTGGTCCGCCAGCGAGGAGTAGGTGCAGCTCCAGTTCGTCCCCGTCTGACCCAGCGAATGTGGACTCACGGATGGTAGGCGTCGCGCCGATGATCGATGTCCACCACGACGATGCGTCGCACGTCCTGCAAGAGACTGGTGAGCCTGACTTAGATGCCCCAGGGGAGTCCGACGGCGTACCAAATGAAGTAGAAGATCGTCCATACGACGGCGAGCCCGGCGAAGTACGGAAGCATCAAAGCGATGACGGTACCGATACCGGAACGCTTGTCGTAGCGTGCAGCGAACACAACGATCAATGGGAAGTACGCCATGATCGGGGTGACGATGTTCATCGGTGAATCGCCCACGCGGTAGGCGGCTAAGACAGCAGCGGGATCTAGGCCGATGCGCATGAACAGTGGGATGAAGATCGGCGCGAGCAATGCCCACTTAGCGATCGCCTGCGGAATGATGATGCCGATCACCAGGGTAATCAGGATCGCGATCAGCAACAGCCAGCCGACCCCAATATCAACGCGCTCGATAAGGTCACCGAGTTTGACGGCGGCAACCTGAGGCATCTTGGAGTAGTTGAAGTACGCAATGAACTGTGCAATCAACAAGAACAGCAGGAGCAAGCCGGAGAGACCAGCCCACGATTTCGTGATGGCGTCAATCGCTTCGGTGGACGTCTTGATGGTGCCGGCGCCGCGTCCGTAACCCATTCCAGCTGCGAGGAACAGCAGCGAAATGATGACGATGAGGCTGCTCATGAACGGCGAGTTGCCGATGATGTCGCCGGTTGCCGGGTCGCGCAGCGGAGCACCCGGTGGAAGGGTCACGGCGAGAACGAGGGCCAGTGCGCCAAGGAACCACCAGCCAGCAAGCTTGAGGCCCCGCTTATCGAGCTCTTCGCTGATCTCAGGCGCGTCGTCCGCTTTCTGAATATCGCTCGCGTCAGCATGGGGTGCGAGCGATGGGTCATATGCACCGAGACGCTTCTCGACGATGCGCGAGGTGATGAAACCAAGAAGGATCGTCAGGACGATCGTCGAGCCAATACCGAACCAGAGGTTGGCTGTGATGCCGATGGACTTGGCCGGATCAACGATGTGAATTGACTCATTCGTGATTTCCGCGAGCACCGCGTCCGTCGGAGTGACCAAGAGGTTAACGCCAAAACCGCCTGCGACACCTGCGAATGCGGCGGCCATACCCGCAAGTGGATTACGTCCGATACTCAAGAACGCGGCGGCGCCGAGTGGGATCAGGACGAGGTAGCCGGCATCCGATGCGATCGACGAGACTATGCCGAGGAACACAATGATGTACGTGAGCGCCGCCGGTGACGACGCGGCTACGAGCTTACGAATCAGGGCTGCGATCAGGCCCGACCGCTCAGCCACGCCGACGCCGATCATGACGATGAGGATGATGCCCATCGCCGTGAAGCCCATGAAGTTCGGAACGAACGAGGTGAACAGATAGCGGATGCCATCGACGGTGAGCAGGCCCTGGATCTTCACCGTCTCAGTGATCACGTGGTAGTCGTGAGTACCGGGTGGCTGCGCCGGCATCGTTTCACCCGGCAGGGATGATCCACCGACCCCGATCGCGTGGATCTGCTGCGGATCAGGAGCTACGACCTGATAGGTGGCGCCGACGCCGGCCCAGGCGAGCAACTGCGACAGGATGATGACGCCGATACAGAGTGCCAGGAACAGGATTGCCGGGTGCGGCACCTTGTTACCAACACGCTCGATGAAGTCGAGCATGCGTTGCAAGGCGCCGCCGCTCTTGGCCTCAGGCTGTTCGGTTGCCGTCGCAGTGCTCATGCTCCGGCCTGCGCACCCAGACGGCCGAATAGATCAGCGATGGCAAGCGTCGTGCGCTCAACCTCGTCGAGTAAGACGCGTTCGTTGGGGCCGTGGATGTTTGCGAAGCCGTCCGTCACCCCAGCTAACAGAATGTCGGCGTTGGGTGCTGCTTGGTGCAGTGAGCTTACAAGCGGAATCGAGCCGCCGGCACCGATGTAGACGGTCTCGGCTTGCCACGCATCTGCCCACACCGAACGAGCGATGTCGTAGACCGGGCCTTCAATCTGCGCGGCATATCCGCTTCCCGTCTCCTGCGGGGTGACGGTGAGCGCGACGCCGAACGGCATCGCCTCGCGTAGGTGACGAACGATTGCGTCTTGAGCCTCGAGCGGATCCTGCTCGGGATGTACGCGAACGTTGAGTTTGGCTCGTGCGTATGGAGATACAGCGTTCAGCGCATTGTCGACCGACGGTACGTCAACTCCGATGACGGTGATGGCCGGGCCGGTCCACACACGCTCACCGAGGGTGCCGGTACCAATCAGCGGCATTCCGTCAGCCACTTCGGCTAGGGCACGGAACTCTTCCTCGGTGGTACCACCGCGAGTCCATGCGTCACGACGAAGTCCAGCGACCGCTACGTCACCGCGATCGTCATGCAGGCTCGCGATGCCGCGCATCAGCGCGAGAAGAGCATCGGGTGCGGCGCCACCGTACATGCCGCTGTGCTTACCAGACGCTAATGTGCGCACCTCGATCATCACGTTGGCCATTCCGCGCAGGCCGACGGTGAGGGTTGGGGTGCCGGGACGCAGGTTGCCGGTGTCTGCGATCACCATGACGTCAGATGCGAAGCGCGATGGATCTGTCTGAGGGTAGTTCGTGAATGCGCCGCCACCCACCTCTTCGAGGCCCTCGACAATAATCTTGACGCCCACGGGTGGTCGTCCACCCCAAGCCCTGATCGCGCCAGCGCAAGCGGCGATGTTGCCCTTGGTGTCAGCGGTACCGCGTCCGTGGATGGCATCGCCAATGCGTGTTGGAACGAATGGCGATGTCTCCCAAAGGCTTTCATCACCTGCGCCAACGACGTCGTAGTGGCCGTAGAGCAGGACTGTCGGGGCACCGGGAGGGGCGGGGATTTCCCCGTAGACGATGGGTGCGGTGCCGGGCAGGTTGATCGTGTCGAACTGCTCGACGCCAGCGTCGGCGAAGACCCGAGTCACCTCCTGCTCGGCTGCCGCGAGACCCGCATGGGTTGATTCGGGGTAGCCCGCGATGGACACCGATGGGATCGCGACGAGGGTTTCAATGTCACTGGTGATCTGCGACATCAACGCCTTAACGCTCGCACGCAATTCTTCGGTGTTTTTGCTCTCGGACATTGCTTCTCCCTACGTAACCCGCGCCAGTCATCTGGCCGGTGATGTGATCCTAGCGATCACCGACGCTCTCGTCAGATCATCCGTCCGGCTCCACTGGATATGCGTGCGTTCCCAACGAGCGCGGTGAACCCTAGGCTGTGCGCATGCCAATTTGCGCTGTTGTTTTCGACGCTTATGGAACGCTCTTCGACGTTCACAGCGTGACGACGTTAGCTGACCGGCTCTATCCCGGCCACGGCACGGCTATCTCGGTGCTCTGGCGAGATAAGCAACTCGAGTACACGCGCATCATTACCATGAGCGGCCAGGCTAGCGCTCAGGGAGTGCCCTATTACCAACCATTTTGGGACGTAACGCTCGCCGCGTTGCGCTATACCGCGGAGCGACTAGAGCTCGACTGGAGCGACGAAGCCGAGTCACAGCTCATGACGGAGTATCACCGGCTGACAGCGTTCCCGGAGTGCTCGGACGTGCTGGCTCGACTGAACAGCGACGGAGTACCGGCGGCGATCCTGAGCAATGGCGATCCCGAAATGCTGACCCCCGTGATCGATCATGCCGGATTCACGGATCTATTCACCGACGTCATCAGTGTTGCTTCGGTTCGTCGATTCAAGACCGACGATGCGGCGTACGAACTTGGGCCAGCAACGCTTGGCATCCCGGCCGCCGACCTGCTGTTTGTGAGTGCGAACTGCTGGGACGCGATAGCAGCGACCTGGTTCGGCTACACAACGATGTGGATCAATCGCAACGGCCATCCGTTGGATCCCTTTGGCGCACAACCAACTTTCACCGGCACCTCGCTCACGGACGTACTGAGTGTCCTAGCGTGAGCGCACCACTGTTCGCGTGTGCAACTCGTGATGCGAGGTCTGGCCTGGATCAAGGGTCGCAGCGTCACCACGACTTCTGACATCGTTATTCCCACTTACATGCAATAAGTGGGAATAACTCGTCGGCTATTCCCACTTAGCGACTGCGTCTAGACGCGCTGAGCCAGGGCCTCTCCAAGGCGGCTAAGGCCAGCACTACGTGCGTACTTCGGCAGTTGCACGCGGATGATGATGAGGTCTTCGGTAGCCATCGCCTCGGTAAGTGCAGCATCGAGGTCGTTCTCCGTCTTGACGAAGAAACCACGTCCGCGTCCGAACACCTTCACCAATTCTTCGGCCGCCAAACTCGGAATGTCGTTGTACACGCCATCCATGATCGGACGCTGCGTTCCGTAGCCCTCGTTGTCGAGCACGATGATGATCGCGTTCACCCCGTGAAAAGCGCAGGCAGCTGCTTCAAGTCCTGTCATAGCGAATGCGCCGTCACCGACAAGGGCAATAGGCCGGTGACGTGGATCGGCCATACCCGTACCGAGGGCGGCTGGTACTGCGTAACCCATCGTCGCGTAGTACGCGCTGCCATGCGCCCATGCTGGAACTCGGAGGTCTACAGCGGCGAACAATGCCTCACCGGGATCAAGTAGTAATCCGTGACGCTCGTCAATGTGGTGACCGATCGCGTGGATCGCACGCTCGACGGTCAGTGCGTCATCGGTTGGTACAAATGGGCTTTCGGGGGCTATGGGATTCGACGGGAACGACAGCTCAGCCTTTGCCACGGCATGAGCCAGCGCCGGAAGGAATGCCCATAGCGGAACGTTGCGATAGGTACGTCGATGAACCGTGACTTCTTCGTCAGCGATCAAAATGTGTCGGCGCGGATCGACGTGTGCGGTGAATGCTCCGAGCGTCAGATCGGTTTGCAGCACTCCGATACTCAGCAATAGATCGACGTCTTCGACTCGACGAACGATCGACTGCGGACTGACCGCACCCATGTAAATTCCGAGACCTAGTTCGTGACGTTCGGGGAAGACGCCCCGACCTAGGGAACTAGAGGCGACAGGCAGGTGTGCGGCAGTAGCGAGATCGAACAGAGCCTCACGTCCGCCACGACGATTGGCCATCGCGCCCACGTGAATTGCTGCCGTCTTAGCCTGACGCAGCTCGTTCATGACGTCTTCCAAGGCGTCGGCGAGAGCATCGCGATCTACCGTGGGCAGATCAGGGGTGATGTCGAAGTCGGGTGCATCGATGGGATGTCCGATGAGATCGCGTGGGACCTCGATATAACCGGGACGCTGCTCTTGAATCATGGTGCGGATCACGCGATCGATCTCGTCGGCGGCAGTGTGCTCATTGGTGAGAACCGCTTGGGCGCAGGTCAAATCCTGGAATACCCGCAGCTGAGTGTCGAAGTCCTTCACCTTGTGATGCAGCATCGGATCGCCAGCCCGCTCGGCCATGCCAGGTGAGCCGGATAAAACCAGCAGAGGCACTTGCTCGGCCCACGCGTTGGCTGCGGCATTGGCCACCTTCAACCCACCAGCGCCGTAGGTAACAGCGACGACACCAAACCCGCGCAGACGCGCGTATGCGTCTGCTGCGAACGCTGCACCTTGC
>CANGPO010000067.1 GCA_947455705.1 Actinomycetota bacterium
CGCACCGGATGCGACATAGCTTGGTCAAGGTCTAGGAAACCAGCCTCGATCATCGACAGTGTTAGTGCGGTGATCCCGAGTTTCAGATACGTGCTGATCTCGGCCAGGTTCGCATCACCCACGATGACGTGCAGTCGGCGGTACTGCGCGGGGTCCGCGTGCGGCTCGTCTCGGGTGTTGATGATGGGGCGTTTGAGGGTGGTTTCCAAGCCAACCTCGACTTCGAAGAAGTCAGCACGTTGACCAAGTTGGAACCCATTCTCACGGCTGTCCTGACCACGACCCACTCGTCCCGCGCCCGTAATCACCTGTCGAGACACGAAGAAGGGGGTGAGATGCCGGATGATCTCGGTGAAGGGCGTACTGCGCGACATCAAGTAGTTCTCGTGGGTGCCGTACGACGCACCCTTATTGTCAGTGTTGTTTTTGTAGAGGTTTACCGGCAGCAGCCCAGGAGCCCGCGCGATCAACTCGACCGCTCTGGCCATGATGTGCTGACCCGCTTTGTCCCACACGACACCGTCGTAGGGGTTAGTGACCTCAGGGCTCGAGTACTCAGGATGAGCATGATCGACGTAGAGCCGCGCCCCGTTCGTCAAGATGACATTCGCCAAGCCATTGTCGTCATCGGTTAGCTGGGTGGGATCGGCGTCCGCCCTGGACAGATCAAATCCGCGCGCATCACGCAGCGGGGTTTCTTCGTCGTAATCCCACCTCGCATTGGGCCGTTGCGAACCAATGAGCGAATGCGCATATGCGTTCACGACCTGCGAACTCGTCAGCATCGAATTGACGTGCGGGTGCCCTGGAACTGAGACGCCATACTCCGTCTCTATACCCATGATCCGATGCACCGTCATGGCTCCAGACTACGTCCGAATCAGAACGTATGTCAGATTTCGCACCCATCCTCAGCGCCAGTGTTGCGCCAAACATCCAGTCCTTAGAGGTATTGCCCGGTATTGGCCACGGTGTCGATGGACCGGCCGGCCTCGGTGCCCTGCTTACCTTGGATCAGCGTGCGGATGAACACAATGCGTTCACCCTTCTTGCCAGAGATTCTCGCCCAGTCGTCCGGATTGGTTGTATTGGGCAGATCCTCATTCTCGCGGAATTCGTCGACACAGGCAGACAACATATGTTGCACGCGAATGCCACGCTGACCGAGTTCGAGGAAGTCCTTGATGGCATTCTTCTTGGCTCGGGCAACGATGTTTTCAATCATGGCTCCGGAGTTAAAGTCCTTGAAGTAGAGCACTTCTTTGTCACCATTTGCGTAGGTGACTTCAAGGAAGCGGTTCTCTTCTGATTCGGTGTACATGCGCTCAACCGCACGCTGAATCATCGCGTCACAGGTCAGTTCACGTGATCCACCGTGTTCGGCGACGTCATCGGCATGAAGTGGCAGATCAGGGGTCAGATACTTCGAGAAGATATCTGCCGCACCCTGGGCATCAGGACGCTGAATCTTGATCTTCACATCGAGCCGGCCCGGGCGCAGAATTGCCGGGTCAATCATGTCTTCACGATTCGACGCACCGATCACGATGACATTTTCAAGACCCTCAACGCCGTCGATCTCGCTGAGCAACTGCGGCACGATCGTGTTTACGACGTCGCTGGAAACACCCGATCCACGCGTCCGGAACAGCGAATCCATTTCGTCGAAGAACACAATGACGGGCATTCCTTCACTGGCCTTCTCCCGCGCTCGCTGAAAGACCAGCCGGATGTGCCGCTCAGTTTCTCCAACGTATTTATTGAGCAGCTCCGGACCTTTGATGTTCAAGAAGAACGAACGCCCCTCAGGACGCCCTTCAACCTCAGCCACCTTCTTGGCTAATGAATTAGCCACTGCCTTGGCGATCAACGTCTTGCCACAACCTGGCGGGCCGTACAGCAAAATGCCCTTCGGTGGCCGCAACTTGTGCTCGCGAAACAGATCCGCGTGCAAGTACGGAAGTTCGACGGCATCCCTGATTTCTTCGATCTGTGCCGCCAGACCACCGATGTCGGCGTAATCAATGTCCGGGACTTCCTCCAGGACGAGCTCTTCAACCTCGGCCTTAGGGATTCGTTCGTACACATATTGCGAGCGAGGCTCGAGTAGTAGCGAATCACCCGGACGCAACGTTCCGCGTAAAAGCGGTTCGGCTAGCCGAACGACACGCTCTTCGTCGGTATGTCCCATGACCAGGGCGCGCACCCCGTCCTCTAAGACCTCCTTGAGCATCACGATTTCACCATGACGTTCAAATTCGCGGGCAGCAACGACGTTGAGCGCTTCGTTCAGGACTACTTCTTGACCCGCCCTGAGCTCGGTGACATCGACCTCGGGGCTGGCTACCACGCGCATCTTTCGGCCCGAGGTGAAAATGTCCATGGAGCCATCGTCGAATAACTCAAGGAATACGCCGTATCCACTAGGGGGTTCGGCCAGTCGATCAACCTCTGACTTGAGCACCACAATCTGATCACGCGCTTCACGCAGCGTGGCGATGAGCCGCTCGTTATGCGCTGACGCTGCAGCAAGTTCTTTGCGCAGCGCTTCGACGCGCGGATCATGTGAACGATCGTCGGAGTATGTCACCGGCACGTCCTCTCTCGAGTGGCTTGCCTTTGACCCTACCTACGTCCTTGGATCTATGCACGCGGATTAGACATGTGTTGCTCGGCTACGAGGGAAGTTCGTAATCCTCGCCGTAGGCACCCTTTGCCGGACGGGTGCGCCTCGGCGGAAGGACCGTCCCGTCGGCCAGCCGTCGGCTCATGACCAAGAATCCGGTATGGCCGATCATGCGATGATCCGGACGAACTGCCAAGCCTTCAAGGTGCCAGGTGCGAACAAGTGATTCTTGAGCTTGCGGCTCGGTGAAACGTCCATCGAGGCGCAGACCCTCGACCACTCGAGAAAGTTGCGTTGTGGTGGCAACGTAGGCAACGAAGACGCCGCCAGGTACTAGGACCTCAGCGGACACGTCAATGCAGTCCCACGGTGCAAGCATGTCGAGGATGACGCGATCCGCCTCAACGTCGATCCCCTCTGCCCGTCGCGCCCGCAGCGTCGGTACGAGATCTCCGACGGTTAAATCCCAGGCAGGATGTTCTGCCCCAAAGAAGGTCGCCACGTTCCCCCGGGCAACGTCAGCGAAGTCCTCACGACGCTCATAGGACGAGACTCGGCCCTGGTCCCCAACTGCGCGCAGCAGGCTGCAGGTCAGTGCGCCAGAGCCGACCCCAGCTTCAATCACTCGCGCACCCGGATACAGATCGGCCAAGCCCACGATCAACGCCGCATCCTTGGGATAGACGATCGTCGCCCCACGAGGCATCGACAGCACGAAATCTGAGAGCAATGGGCGTTGAGCCAAGTACGCCACGCCCTGCGTCGACGTAACGATGATTCCCTCCGGCCGACCAATGAGCGAGTCATGCTCGATGGCCCCTTTGGCCGTGTGAAAGGCCTTCCCCGCCTCAAGAGTGATGGTGTGCATACGCTTCTTAGGATCGGTGAGTTGCACCCGATCCCCTTCCCGCAGCAGTCCACGGCGATGATCTGTGCCCGTAGGCGCGGTGTTCGTAGTCACAAGCGTTGAGAATAGGTCCAAGTGACACAATCTCCTGCATCGGCCGCCCACCAACCAGGCTCATCGCCGAGCTAGCGTGCTGAGAGGGCTCGTTCCACATCCTGCGTCGAGATGACGCCAACGACGCTCCCTGCCGCATCGACAACCACAAACTCTGTGGCTGACGATTTCGCCAAGGCTTGAATGAACGGCTCACCAGTAAGCGAGGCAGGAATCGTCGAATCGTCAGACACACTCACAGCCACCGACGATGCTGGCACCCACGGGCGTCGTTCGATCGGTACCGCATCAACTGCGTGGGCTTGTACGACACCGGACGGTCGCCCGTAACCGTCGATCACGACGATGGCTTTGGCGTCGGCCTGCGTTTGGATCCGAAGTGCTTCAGAAAGCGGAGTCGCGGCTTCAACCCGAACCGCGACTTTGATGAACATCTCGGCCGTCAACGTTGGCATGCGCGATGTGAGGCGGGCGCGCGCCAGGTTTGCTGATGCACCCTGAAAAAGGTAAGCCGCAACGAAGAGGCTGAACACGATGGAGCCCATGTCGAACCCGCCACCGGACTGCCACGCGAAGTAGAACGGCAGCGCAAACACCACGACAGCGACGATTCGACCTGCCCACGCGGCAATGACCGTTCCACGAGACTCATTACCGGTGATGCCCCACACGATTGCACGCAGGACTGCACCGCCATCAAGCGGCAGCCCCGGTAACGAATTGAAAATGCCAAGCCAGATGTTTGAGATAGCGAGAGCTTGTAGCAGAACGTAAACACGATCATCAGTGATGCTCGGCAGTGCCGCCGCCCACTTACAGATCAGTCCTAGGACAATCGTGATCGCAGGCCCCGCCGCGGCAATCAAACCCTCACGCCAGGCTGACGGTGACTTACGGTCGTAAGCGGTGTAACCCCCCAGTACCCACAGCGTGATGTCGTGGACGGGAAAACCGGCCGAACGGGCCACAAATGCATGTGCCAATTCATGCACGAGGATCGACGCGTAGAAGAGCAAGGCAAATACAAGCGCCAGAATCCACGTCTGCGTATCGTCGGCAGGGTCGATGCGGAAACTGTCCGACCATAGGAATGCCACCACGCCAATACCCAGCAGCCCACTCCATGGCATCGAAATCGGAATTCCGGCGATGCTAAAGGACAGACCGGGACTACTGCGCCCAGCCCGTGGCGAAGGTTCTGCCGTAGACATCATCTCCCCCAACCGTAAGCGACGAGTTCCATTACGTCAGCGTGGATCTCAATTTGCGACGGATCTTTCCGGCAGTACTTTCCTGTGCCATGCGTCGACGAAGAATCTCTCGGCGTTGCATGAGGACCGCTCCGACGGCGACATGTACGTCAACTGATGCGTCACCATGAGCTGCCGAAGAAACCTCATCGTCCGTTAGCTCAAGTGCATGTCGCACGGCACGGCCCAGCGTTCGATTCACATAACTGGCGATCGCAGATCGTACGCTGACGGGCCAGTCATGCTCACCGGTAAACCGCATCATCTCAACGTAGGTCGTCAGCGCTGAGAAGTACTCCGCACGGGGCCGAGCCTCGGTCGTTATCGAGCCGGGACGAACCCGTCGTTCGTAGAGCGCCTGCGGGGTATGTGCGGCCCGACGTGCCGTAAGCAAGGATTCAAACGTGAACAAATTATCTTCATGGATCAGGCCTTCGACGAAGCCAAGATTCGAATCTCGATAGTGCCGCCGTGAGATCAGCTGCAGACATGCGGAAGGTCGGTAGTCATCTGCCTTGAGCATCTGAGCGAAGAGCTCAGAACCGGATCTCGGACGAGTGTAGTCAGCGCTGCGCGTGTAGTACGTCTCATAGCCACTGTGCTCGCTGGCTAACTCGTCAGTCTCGAAGAATGAGTTGCCATCGAAGAACAGCACATCCAACTCATCGCGATCAGCGATCTGCGTCAGTGATGACAGAGCTTCTGGGGCCAAGTAGTCGTCACTATCCAAGAACAGGACATAGGTGCCGGTTGCCTGACGCATTCCTGCGTTCCGGGCCGCCGATAGGCCACCATTTACTTGGTCGACCACGGAAAACCGAGGATCTTCGTTCACGAATCGTGTGACGATCGATCTCGAAGCATCGGTCGAACCATCGTTTACGCACACAACCGCAAAATCTTTGAGCGTCTGGCTTCGCAGGCTACTCAGGCATTGATCGAGGTATGCCTCAACGTTGTAGATCGGCACGATGACCGTCACGAGTGGAGTGGAACCATCGCGCTCTGGCACCGCTCCTAGCGGTTCGTCCACATCGCTCATGTCCGTTGCTCCGTCACAGCGCGTTGGACTTGCGCCTGAATGCCAGGTCAGAAGAAATCATGTCGCCGAGATCGAGCGTGGGCTCCCAACCGAGCACCGTTCTTGCGACCTCATTGGATGCCACGAGCTTGGCGGGATCGCCCGGCCGACGCTCACCATAGGAATGCGGTACGTGAATGTGCTTCTCGGCTTCGGCCAGAACCTGCGTCACACTAAAGCCGGTTCCTGAACCGAGATTTGCCAGCAGCGACGTCTGGCTTTCCAACAGATACTCGGCGCCAAGAACGTGGGCCTTGGCCAAGTCCGTGACGTGAATGTAGTCGCGCACACAGGTGCCGTCCGGCGTGGGGTAATCATTGCCAAGAACCATCATCGAGGCCCGCAACCCGAGTCCGGCTTGCAGTGCAACCGGGATCAAGTGCGTCAGGTGATCCTTGAGGAGTCCGATCTCAAGTGAGGCATCAGCACCTGCCACGTTGAAGTAGCGAAAAATGCAGTAGTTCATGTCGTGCGCCTCGCTCACCCACCGAATGAGGTTTTCAGCCGCCAACTTCGATGCCCCGTAGGGATTTATCGGATTGGCCGGTGTGTCCTCGATACAGGTTCCGTCGCCGACCGGGTTTCCGTAGACCGCAGCCGTCGATGAGAAGACCACGTTGCGCACGTTGTAGTCGACCATCGTTGCCAACATGAGTCGAACACCCTCGACGTTGTTGTGGTAGTACTCCAGCGGCTGCGTCATGCTTTCCGGCACGACCAACTTCGCGGCAAAGTGCAGCACCACATCGAACGGCGGCGCATCCGGGCGCTGTTCAGCTATAAACACCTGGCGAAGGTCACCGTGAACACGAATATCGCCTGCACGAAACCGAGCGTCAGGATGCACCATGTCGCGCGAACCCGTCGATAGGTTGTCCATCACTACAACCTCGTGACCGGCCCTAACCATCTCGTAAACCGCATGGCTGCCGATGTATCCGGCGCCACCCACGATCAAGACCTTCACTATGGACACAACCCCTTCGACAATTCCGCCCGTGCACGAACAGCCTAGACGCTTCGGCCGAGACCACGTCCTTTACGCGCCGCAATCGGACCAACCTCATTCCCGCCGTCCGAGGTGCGCAGTAGTCTCACAGTCGTGACTGATACCCCACCGGACGCCACAGACGCGCTCGAACTGAACGCTGCCGATCTGGACTCGGCGCCATCTGCACGAACTCGGGCGTCCCTGTCACCGTCCCGCGCCGGTGATTTCATGAATTGCCCGCTGCTCTATCGACTGCGGGTCGTGGATCGCATCCCAGAGACACCAAGCCGAGCCGCTGTTCGCGGCACTGTGGTTCATCAGGTTTTGGAAGACCTGTTCGACCTACCGCCGGCCTCTCGCACCCTTGACCAAGCAAGCACGATGCTTCCCGGGGCGTGGCAAAAGGTTCAAGCCGACGACCCTGACCTTGCTGATGCACTCTTCGACGATCTCTCCGAGGTCAAGGAATGGCTCGATTCCGCTGTACCCCTGCTGACTACATATTTCACTCTCGAGGATCCTTCGCGGCTCGAACCTGCCGAACGTGAGCTTCACGTTGAGGTCACGTTGGATGACGGACTGGTGCTGCGCGGTTTCGTCGACCGTCTCGACAAGACCCCGGCGGGCGACATGCGGATCGTTGATTACAAGACGGGGAAGGCGCCCGGTGCGGGCTACGAGCAAAAGGCCCTGTTCCAGATGCGCTTCTACGCCCTCGTCATCTGGAAGTCCACCGGTGTCATGCCACGGCTACTTCAGCTGCTTTATCTCGGCAGCGGTCACGTCATCCGATATGAGCCTGATCAGGTTGATCTGGAATCAACCGAGCGCAAGATCAGGGCACTGTGGTCTGCCATCGACGCCGCTCATGAATCTGGCGACTGGCGGCCAAACCCGTCCAAGCTATGCGACTGGTGCGATTTCCAAAGGTTCTGCCCTGAATTCGGCGGCACTCCCCCGCCGCTGCCGGCCAAAGAACTCTAGGTTTTCCACATGCCCGACCGCCGCAACCGCTCGATTCGGGTTAACGTGAGCACGTGATGATTGCTGCCCGCGCCAACTCTCTGTCGAAAATCTACGGTGATGGAGACACGCGTGTTACCGCCCTCGACGCGGTTGACGTCGAAATTGGAGCCCAGCAATTCACCGCCATCATGGGCCCATCTGGTTCGGGTAAGAGCACTCTCATGCACTGCCTGGCTGGTCTGGATTCGGTCACGTCAGGTCAGGTCTGGATCGCAGACACCGAGTTATCCAGCTTGTCGGACAAGGCGCTCACCCGTCTGCGTCGCGACAGCGTCGGTTTCGTCTTTCAGGCGTTTAACCTTGTGCCGACGTTGACCGCCATCGAAAACATCACCCTTCCCATGGATATAGCCGGACGTAAACCCGATCCGGATTGGCTCAATACGGTGATCGACACCGTCGGTTTACGCGATCGGCTCAGTCATCGACCCAGTGAGTTATCTGGTGGCCAACAACAGCGCGTTGCATGTGCACGAGCACTGGCATCACGACCAACGATTGTCTTTGCTGATGAGCCGACGGGAAACCTCGACTCAAAGTCAGGGGCCGAAGTCTTAGGCTTCCTGCGTCGTAGCGTGGACGAGTTTCAACAGACCATCGTTATGGTCACACATGACCCCAACGCTGCCTCGTATGCGGATCGTGTTCTGTTCCTCGCCGATGGGCGTGTGGTCGATGAAATGTTCAACCCCACGTCGGCATCAGTGCTCGAACGCATGAAGGCGTTCGATACGGCACGGGCGTAATCATGTTTCGAGCCGCTTTACGCTCACTTGGGCAGCATCGCGTACGTCTACTACTGACCCTGCTTGCCGTGGTTGTTGGTGTCGCATTCGTCGCCGGCACGTTCATCTTCACCGATTCACTTAAGCAATCCTTTGACGCCCTGTTCAACGCTCCACAGCCGGACGTGACTGTTTCGGCGGACTCGGCCTTTTCCGCTGGAGGTCAAGGTGGCGGTCCCGGCTCAGGCGCAGATCAAACCCCAACGGTGCCCAGCTCACTGCTTGCGAACGTCACGGCCGTCGATGGAGTGGCATCCGCACACGGCATGGTTACGGCCACTGGGGCTCTTGTTTTAGGCAAGGATGGCAAGCCCGTTGGCCGAGCCGGACCTCCCGCTCGCGCAATGTCCTGGCTACCTGACCAATCCATGAGTTCTTTGTCTTTAGCAGCCGGCCAGGCGCCGAACGGGCCTGGCCAAGTGGCACTTCTTGACTCCACTGCGACATCTGCCGGGGTCGGTATCGGTGACACCGTCAGACTTGAGACCCCCGGCGGGCAACTGACGTCCACCGTCACCGGCCTGGTGACCCGCGGTATTGGCGGCAGTGACGGTGGCACGCTCACCGTCTTTGATCTGCCCACCGCACAAAAGCAGATGCTCGGAAACACAACGACCTTCACGAGCATCGCGGTGAAGGCATCACCGGGGGTAAGCCAGGCAGAACTGGCGAACCGATTGGCTCCGGCTTTACCAGGTCATCTGAAGATTGAGACCGGTGCTCAACGGAGCGCTGACATTGCCAATCGGCTTCAAACGGCCTTCGGGTTCATCAACACCTTCCTGCTCGCCTTCGCTTTAATCGCACTGTTCGTCGCGATCTTCCTGATTTTCAACACCTTCTCGATGTTGGTCGCGCAACGCACCCGCGAGTTAGCACTGCTGCGCGCGGTTGGTGCCAGCCGTAGCCAAGTGCGTCAGTCTGTGCTCGTTGAAGCAGCCGTATTGGGGCTGATCGCCGCAGGCATCGGAGTACTCGGTGGGATCGCGGTGTCTCAGGGCCTGCGCGGCTTGCTGAAGGTCTTCGGTGCAGACCTACCAGCCGCTCCCCTCGTGATCCAGCCGCGCACCATCGTTGTGTCACTGATCTTGGGTATCGGCGTGACATTGATTTCGGCGTACGTGCCAGCGAGGCGAGCAGCCAGTGTTCCACCAGTTGCTGCCATGCGCGATGACGTATCGATGCCCGCTAAGAATCTGCGCATCCGCGGAATCATCGGTGCAGTTCTCATCGTCATCGCTGTCCTGTCGGCGCTGTCCGCAACCCGAGACCTGAGTAACAACATGCGCGCAACTCAGTTGGTCGGCGTATCAGCAATATGCGCGCTCATTGGCGCTATCGCCCTCGCGCCAATTCTCGGCCGTTGGTTCATTGGATTGTGTGGCATGCCCATTCGTGGAAATGCCATTGGAAATCTTGCGGTAGAGAACGGCCGACGAAACCCGCGCCGGACAGCCGCAACCGCGTCCGCACTGGCAATTGGGCTGGCACTGATGTCAGCAATCGGCGTTCTTGCTGCGTCCACGAAAGCGTCTGTCGCCGCCGTCGTCGATGACACCATCGGTGCTGACTTCATCGTCCTCGGAGCGAATTTCCAGCCCTTCCGTCCCGATGTGTTTGCCGCGGTTAAGAACACTCCTGGTGCCTCCACCGTGACGTACACCAGACAAATCCCGCTTGCAGTTGGCGACGACCAGGGAGTCCTGACCGGGATTCAATCGGGCCAGTTTCAGCAGGTCTTCAACCTAACGATGGACTCGGGTACAGCTGACAACCTGCTCCCCGGTGATGCCATCGTTGACTCGGACACAGCCAAGAGGCTTGGCATTAGCCTCGGACAAAATGTTCCAGTTGATTATGTGTCCGGCCCAGGTTTCCTGATTCTTCGTGGAACCTACAAACCGGCGGGTCCCATAACCGGATGGATCAGCGATGTGCAGACCCTTACCGACGCCGGCGGACGAGATCTCGATTCGGCGATTTACGTTCGGTCTGCCGAGGGTGCGGATCCAACCACGGTGAAGGCCTCCTTGGACAAGGAACTAGCTGCTTTCCCAGCCGTAAAACTGCAGGATCAAGCCAGCTTGAAGGATCAGATTAATCAACAATTCGATCGAGTTTTCGGCTTCATCTACGCGCTACTCGCCCTTGCCGTCATCGTCGCGTTCCTTGGCATCGTAAATACGCTCGCACTTTCGGTGTTTGAGCGCCGACGTGAGGTCGGGCTTCTTCGCGCGGTCGGCACCAGCCGTGGACAGATCAGACGTATGGTCGTCATCGAATCTGTGCTCATCGCACTTTTCGGAGCGTTGATAGGCCTGTCGCTCGGACTGATCTACGGCACGCTGTTTAGGAAAGTTCTTGAATCAGTTGGGATTTCCAAGCTTGCGATCCCGACCGGTCAAATAGTGTGGTTCGTCGTTCTTGCTGTGCTCGGCGGCATCATTGCCGCGCTGTGGCCAGCATTCACTGCGAGCCGGCTCGATGTACTCAAGGCAATCGCCTCGAATTAGCCACTAGCGCGTGGTGACCATTCGTAGGACCACTCACCCAGAATTTCCGGGGTCAGATCCTGAAGTGATCGCACGACTCGCAGGCCGTCAGCTGGCTCGATCACTACATATGAGGGCACCGCCACCACTAAGGCACCCGATGCCACTCCGGCCTGTGCGCCGGTGTTTGAGTCCTCCAGCACGACACAGTGACGCGGATCGACTCCGATGCGCTCTGCGGCCAAGAGGTACGGATCTGGGAACGGCTTTGTTCGCACCACCTCGTCCCCTGCGACTGTGGTTACGAAAACTTCGTGCCCAAGTTCGTGGAGCACCGAGTCGTGCACGGCTGAGATCAGACTTCTCCATGACGCAGAAACCAGGGCCATGGGAACACCGCGCTGCTCGAGTGCCGCGACAAGTTCTTTCGCGCCAGGCCGCCAGTGGACAGGCTCCGTGCGCAGAACCCGTTCCATTTCAACCATGAGTTTGTTGAGCATGACGTCGTGATCGTGGCCGCCACCAGCTACCTCGATCATGTAGGCGACGGCAAACTCCAAAGGTCCGCCAACGAGCAACTCTTGATGCTCCGGCCCCCACTCAACATCTATCTCGTCCATGAGGACGCGCTCAGCTTCGTACCAGAGTTCCTCGGTCTCGACGAGCAGCCCATCCATATCGAAGAGCACCGCGGCAGGCAACTGCTCGCCGTGGGGGGCTGGCGCAACACCGGGTGAGTTCAACATCGCATTCCAACACTAGTGGTCAACCATTATGGGATGGCGTTGCGGTCTGGCCGGCGCTTCTGGCGTACGGTTAATCCAAGACCCCGTACGCGGGGGCAACCCAAAGTGACGCAGGTACGGAGGCAGCTGGTGATTGAGTTCGAGGGCGCACCCGATGAACTACCAACCCTGCTCAACCCCGTGATGCTGTGCGCATTCGAAGGATGGAATGACGCCGGTGATGCAGCTAGTGGGGCGATCCTGCACCTTGAAGATGTCTGGTCAGCAACACAAATTGGCGCCTTCGATCCCGAGGATTACTACGACTTTCAAGTCAATCGGCCCGAGGTAGCCATTGATGAGGGTGTGCGTTCCATAACGTGGCCCACGACCCGCCTGTCGGTCGCCCGCATTCCACTTGCCATGCGCGATGTGATCCTTGTCCACGGCATTGAGCCGTCCATGCGTTGGCGGAACTTCACCAAGGAATTGGTCGAGCTGGCCCAGAGCCTCGGCGTCGAAATGGTTGTGACTCTTGGCGCGCTGCTGGCTGACACGCCACATACCCGACCAGTGCCGGTAAGCGGTTCGTCGAGTAACGCCGATATCTCAGATCGCATGGGCTACGAACCATCTCTTTACGAAGGACCCACCGGCATCGTTGGTGTTTTGCAACATGCCTGCTTCACTGCAGGCATCCCGGCGGTGTCACTCTGGGCCGCCGTTCCACATTACGTCTCCGCTCCGCCCTGCCCTAAAGCAACGCTTGCCATCTTGGCCCGAATTGAGGATCTGCTCGATGTTCCGGTTCCTCTTGATGATCTGACGCAGGAAGCGATGGCGTGGCAGGTTGGTGTCGACGAGCTTGCTGCCGAAGACGATGAAGTGGCCGCGTACGTGCATCAGTTGGAAGAGGCCGTTGATACAGCAGAACTTCCCGAAGCATCAGGCGACGCGATCGCACGTGAATTCGAAAGGTACCTTCGTCGACGCAGTGCCGAACCTCCGAAGTAGCGCACAGTACGGGACGGTTTACTACTGGACGCGGTAGTGTACGAGCGTTAACTTTTCCACGTACTGAGAGGCTTTCCCGTGCTTGACGCAGCAACTCGCAGACTTCTAACCGCAGACGAAGCCAAGCTCATCGAGCAGACCAGTGTCGCGGCACTGGAGAAGAAGAATCTTGACGAAGTCGGCGCCATCTACGACCGTGTGCGCAAGGGTCGCGATAAGTACCGCGGTTTGCACCGTCGTCAGGCGAGCACGCAGGTACGCAGGGATCATGCGCGCGGCACCGGCGCGAACAAGAACATGGGTAGCGCATCGAAGTATGAGATCTTCGAAGAGGCGCTTGGCCGCGTGAGTAAGCGCGAAGCCGAACTCGCCAAGCTGAACGCTGGCGACCTCAAGAAGGCACGCCTCATTGCCGTAGCAGCAGCTGCCGAGGCCGCTAAGAGCGCACCGCCCGTACCACCGCGCGCCAAGAAGGCGCCCGCAAAGAAAGCGCCTGCAAAGAAGGCCCCAGCCAAGAAGACAGCCGCACAGCCGAAAGCGGCACCGGCAGCGAAGACGGCCGCTACCCCGGTCGCTAAGAAGGCCGTGCCTGCGTCGACGGCCCGCGCCACCAAGGGCCCGGCGCCCAAGTCAAAGAGCGCGACCTCGAAGGTGCGCTCATCTGTTTCGCGGTCGAACCAGTCCCGCACTCAAGCACGCCGTGACGGGCGTTAAACCCCGAGGCACTACTTCGTAGCAGATGCGGGCGACTGGGATACCTAGTCGCCCGCATTCTTGATGGTCCGGGCTACATCGCGCGCAAGTTCGATGGCGTGGAATCCGACGACCAAAGCGATGACGGCTGCCACGACCGGATCAAGCCAGCCGAAACCTCCTGTGATCAGCATGATGATTCCGCACATCGCCACCGCGCCTGCAGAAACGGCATCAGCGATTGTGTCGAGTAAGACCGCTCGCATATTGAGCCGGTCGGCACTCGTATCGTCGGCGGCATCCATGTCTCCACCCAGGATGAAGGCACCCAGGGTCATGAAGACCGCAGCGATAACCGCCGTCCAAATCACGGGAGTTGGCTGCATCTCGAAAGACTTCGTCATCAGCCGATGCAGGGCCTCGATCAGCACGGCCACAACCACAACGAGCAAGAGCACAACGTTGACGAGGGCTGCATAGACCGGAGCTCGCGTGTATCGTCCGTCAGCCGCGTGGCTGGATTTGAGCCAGATGGCAAACAACGCAAGCGCGATCGCACCAATATCTGCGATGTAATCGCCAGCCGCCGCTAAGAGCCCAAGCGATCCAGCCCGTACGCCGACCAGCACCAGCAACCCGAGCAAAGCCACGTTCAGCCACAACACAGTCCACAATCGCTGTTGACGGGTCACCACGTCAGACTACTGCTCGATAATGCGCTAGAAATGGAGCATGACTCTCGAACCACCGGACGTGCTCTCAGGACCGCGATTGGATCTCCACCTCGTGACAGTGGAGCAGTTGCTCTCGCGCGAC
>CANGPO010000068.1 GCA_947455705.1 Actinomycetota bacterium
GAACTGCTCGGAGTTGCAGCGACCAATGCGCTCGAACTTGGTATTGACGTGACTGGGCTCGACACCGTGCTGATGTGCGGCTGGCCCGGAACCAGGGCATCGCTCTGGCAGCAGGCCGGGCGGGCTGGCCGATCGGGTCAAGCCGCGCTGAGCATTCTGATCGCTCGTGATGATCCGCTCGACACCTATCTGGTTCATCATCCAGAGGCGATCTTCGGACAACCCGTCGAGGCCACAGTGTTTGATCCAAGCAACGTGTATGTGCTCGCACCCCACCTGGCCGCGGCCGCCGCTGAATCACCGCTAACCGCCGACGACCTGCCGATGTTTGGGCCAACTGCACAGGTCGCCATCGAGGAGTTGGTACACCGCGGCCTTTTGCGGGCCCGCCCCGGCGGTTGGTTCTGGACTCGGCCCGAGCGCGCGAGCGACCTGACCGATCTGCGCGGTATCGGCGGCGGAGTCATCAAGGTGGTCGAGGATGGAACCGGTCGACTCCTTGGCACGGTTGACCCCGGTGCGGCTCATTCGACAGTTCATCGCGGAGCGGTCTACGTACATCAGGGCAACACCTATCTCGTCGATCAGCTGTCGCTCGACGATCACGTCGCCCTCGTCCATCGCGAAGATGTTGACTACACAACGACAGCTCGCGACATCACCAACATCACGATTGCGACGGAAGAACTGCACCAATCCTGGGGTGATGCAGATGTGTACTTCGGGCAGGTCGACGTGTCATCTCAGGTCGTCGCCTTTTTGAAACGTCGCTATCTCACGGGTGAGGTTCTAGGCGAGGAACTCCTGGACTTACCGCCGAGAAACCTTCACACCAGTGCGGTGTGGTGGACAGTGGACGCAGCCAAGCTCGCATCAATCGGACTGGCCGACGTCGACCTACCTGGGTGCGCACACGCAGCCGAGCATGCCTCGATCGGCTTGCTTCCCCTCGTCGCAACCTGCGATCGCTGGGATATCGGCGGGGTATCAACAGCCCTACACGAACAGACGGGTCGCCTTACCTCATTCGTCTATGACGGTCATCCCGGTGGAGCAGGGTTCGCCGAGCGCGGTTATGACGTGGCGACGACCTGGTTGCGAGCAACCCGAGCCGCTATCGAATCCTGTGAGTGCGCTGACGGATGTCCGTCCTGCGTCCAATCACCGAAGTGCGGAAACGGTAACGACCCACTCGATAAACGCGGAGCCGTGACACTGCTTAATGCGCTACTTGCCGACGCACCGCAGCCAGCAGAACCAGAGCTCTAACTCAGTCGATCGCGCTTGAACCTGCCGCGACGGGATCTGACATCCTCGCCCGAGCCCACACTGTTGGATCAGTGACGTCACCAACAAGACGGGCAACCCACCGCGCCCAGTTGGTACGCGGAGCGGAGGCCGCGCGTACAACAACCTCATCGTTGTCGATCTCACATGTCACAACCCAGGCATCGTTGCGAGCCGCGATAGTGCTGGCGCGCAAACACGCGTCCTGCGGGGCCAGAACCGCATCTGGTGCGGCTGCTAGAGCTGAGACATCCGCCGCAGCCGCCGCTCGCTGGCGTGCGGCTAACAGGTCAGCACACGTGGTGGCGGCCAACAGCATCGCGAGCAATACGAGTGCAGACGTGATCGCACCCAGGACGGCCATCCCGTCATCAGCTGACGTAACGTGACGCACAAACCACCGCTTCATGGCTGAGCCTCATTTGCTGCGTAGCTCGAAGCGCTCAACCGCACAGTTCCAAGCCGACCAAGGCCACCTGGCGGTGACATGGTTCGGCTCACCGCAACGTGAATCTCGGAACCCTCGTGGTCAATCACCACATCAGCTTGTGGAACGAGTCGATGCACCTCGGTGATGACACTGGCGACATCATCTCCGCGGGCGGCAACTCGTACAGCTGCTCGCGCCGCTTCACCCACCGCCAACTGCGCCAACAAGAGCCCGGTGAACCAGGCCGCCATGAGCATCGCGGAAACTATCGCGAACAAACCCATGGCGGCCTCGATACTCACCGAGCCGGCATCGTCAGCGTGTGCCACTAGGCGCTGAACATGTAACCGGCGCATCATGAAGGTCAGCCACCGAACCCGAAAAAGCTCATCACCGCTTTGATGATCAAGTTCAAAATCGTCTTCAGAATCTCCAGAAACCAATCGCTGGTCAGTAGCTTGATCAGGATGCCGCCGAGCCCCGCCGCAGCGACGCTGACAACTGCGTACTCGGCGGTCGCGGCACCACGATCGCGGGCCAACCAGCCCACGGCTCGAACGATGTGTCCATGGAATCTCGACCGAGCACCCACAACGAATGCTGTGGTGGTGCTCTCTAGCTGACTGGTCATAGTGGTCCTCCTTGCATGCTGTCCGACGACCGTCGCCGGCATGGACACCTTCACGTGATCTTGTGTGGCGCAAGGGTTCTGGCAGAACCTTCTGCTGGTGACACGCACAAGTGCTGGGATGTGGATGAACCAACTACTGCATGCCCAGAAGCAGGGTGGCCCAGGATGCAACAACGGGAACCACACCGAGTAACACGAATGCCGGCAGAAACATCAGACCCAGCGGAGCCATGAGGCGCACACCCGCAGTTCGCGTTTTGGCCTCAACGCGCGTTCGTCGAGTATCCCTGGCATCCCGCGCGAGTTTCGGCAGGAGATCAGCCAACGGGGAACCTGACTCAACGGATCTGACCAACGCGCCAGCTACCTCGTGAAGACCATCGATCGCCTCAATCGATCGCCACGTGGCCACCGGATCCGCTCCCCAGCGAATGGAGGTAACGGCCGCCTGGATGATCCCCGCTAAAGGTTCACCGACGGCGGCCGCTGCGGCAAGCAACGCCTCGTCAGTGACAATTCCGGCAGACAAACAGGCGGCAAGAAGATCAATGAAAAGTGGCAGTTGCCGCTCCCGAGCTAGACGATCTCGCCGCGCTGACGCGGCCTCAAACCGAGGCAACACCAACCGGGCAAGTGCACCGAGCAGCACACCGGTTACGACGCCGATCGGTCCACCAATGGCAATGGCGCTACCGGCAAACAAAAGCAACGGTGGCAACCACGTCGGTATGGACCGTCGCTCAACCTTGACGCGTGCCGCCGGAACGGATTGCGATGCCGGGACGAGAAGAACGACGCATATCGCTACTGCGGCAGCTACGACCACGACCGCCATCGTCATGATGGCTCAGCCACAGATCGGATGATCCGCCACGACCAAAGGCATCCGAGACCTTCAAGAGTGAGAGCCACCAGCAGCACCAGTCGGCCCACGGTCGTACCCACAAGCCAGTGCACGGGGTCCGAACCAAGAAGTGAACCCATACCCAGCCCCACGATCGGTAACAGCGCTACGACTAAAGCCGCAGCGCGCGGCTCGGCGACCGCAACCTCGATGTGCTGGAGAATCCGTTCCCGCTCACGTGCTGACTCAGAGATCGAATGTAGAGATGCCACCAGGCCGGCACCGGAGTTGGAGGCAACCAGCCAGCATGCGCCGACGCTGCGCACGAGCTCTGAGTCTTGGGCCATCAATGCACCCGCAACATCGCCACCCAGCCGAGCAGCGACCCACGCGTCATATGCGAGCTGCAACTGCGCAGATTCCGTTGCCATCATCAGGGCGTTGACGGGATCGCGGCCCACCGTTAACTCACCGATGAGGGCATCGATCCACTGTCGTTCGAGCAGCCGCTGCGCCCGGCCTCGACGACGGCGATGCTGACCCTGCATTGTCATCCTCGTGACAGCATCACCGCTGCGCATTGACGGTCGAATGGTCAGCAACCAGATAAAGCAGGCCGCACAGGCCCCCGCGACAATGGCCCACACCGACCAGCCGACATTAGAGTTCGGGTGCATAGTCACCCAACCTGCGTTGAAGTTGAGCAAGACCGGGCCCACGACACAATCGACCGTTATGCATAAGTAGCGCATCGCGAATCTCGCAGCCCGATTCAGTGCGGCTCGCTACTGAAATCGACGACCACCTGCGTCGACCATCACGATCGCGACGCAGGTGAATCACCACATCTACACCTGCAATGAGTTGGGAATGCACGGCTGTGCGATCAAGGCCCGCTGCTTGTCCGAGCGCCTCAAGACGTGCCGGCACATCTGCGGCGGAGTTGGCGTGAACTGTGGCAAAGCCACCTTCATGACCGGTGTTCATCGCAGCGAGCAGATCGACCACCTCAGCCCCGCGAACCTCCCCCACAACGAGTCGATCCGGCCGCATCCGCAATGCCTGGCGGACGAGGTCGCGTAAGGAGATGGCTCCGGATCCTTCAACGTTTGGTGGTCTTGCTTCCAGCCGAACCACGTGGGCATGTTGCGGGTGAAGTTCGGATGAGTCTTCCACTAGAACGATCCGCTCATCTGCGTCTACTAGATCCAGCAAGACGCTGAGCCACGTCGTCTTCCCAGAACCCGTGCCTCCCGTTAGCAGGATGCTTAGGCGCGCATCGACGATCGCTTGAATCCACGGAACAACCCGCTGTGGGACGGACTTTGCCGCCACCAGCGCAGCCATATCAAAGTCCTGACGTCGCGGCACCCGCAAACTGATACAGGTGCCGGAAAGGGCAACGGGCGAAAGCACTGCATGAAATCGAGTGCCATCACTCAGCCGCGCATCGCAGAAGGGCACTGCATCATCTAGCCGACGTCCACATGCGTTGGCGAGCCGTTGTGCCAGGCGGCGCACCGCCGCATCGTCGGGAAAGGTGACCTCTGTGCGTTCAATACCGTTTCCTCTATCGATCCACACATGCTCAGGTGAGGTCACCAGGACGTCAGTAATGAGCGGATCGTTCAGAAATCCCGTCAACGGTCCGGCGCCGGCTAACTCAGCGAATAGGTTGCTGGCTTCTGCCAGCAAAGCCGTTGCATCAAGCAGAACCCCGTCATCGCGTAACGCTCGCGCAACGTCCGTCACGGTTGGTGGCTTGCCAACCGCCACAAGTTGATGTCGTACTCGGTCAACAGCCGCCGGGTCAATGACGCTCATCTCATGACTCCCCGAACCAGTTCGACGCACGTCGCGGCTAATCGCGACCGTCGGTGACGGCAAATCGATTCACCCCGGTCAACCGCGGAGATAATCCCCGGTTCGTTGGGTAGCGCGGATACCAGCGGCAGATCCAGCCAGTTCGCCACATCGTCAGGATCGAGTGAGTCACCCGCGCGGGAGCGGGTCAGCAGGCGAATATCAGCTCGATCTCTTATCGATGCGACGAGATTCATCGCACTGGTTGCACCTCGAAGATCACAGGTGACAACGACAAAGACCAGATCACACACCGCGATCAACTCATCGCGTAACTCACGATCACTGCGCGGTAGGTCTATAACGATGAGATCTGCCGAGGCACCGAGCGCGTGAATCGTCGACCGAATCAAACTGGGATCAGGCATCGCCTGTGTGCTGCGATCGCGGGTGATCACAGCGCAATCGCCCATGCGAGGAAGTGAGGTAAACAAACGATCACCCGGGGGTGAGCCGGACGCAGGATTGAGGTGATTCCAACGAAGACCCGGCGTCTCATCGAGACCCAACAGGAGATCTGCGCCTGCAGACTCCGGATCTGCGTCGCAAAGCGCAGTCTGATGCCCCAGCATCGAGCCACTCATCGCCAGAACTGCTGCCGTTACGCTCGCTCCAGCTCCACCAGACCCGCCAGCCACGGCCAATACAGTGGCTTGGGCAGACGCCCTGACTGTGAAACGATCCAGCAAATCCGAGAGTTGTGAGCCCACATCGACGACGTGTTCAGCCCCCAGCATCACCGCTAGCCGCCAGGGCGACGAGTCAGAAAGATCACGGCTAACGACGAGAACACCAGCCCGTGCCGGCAGCGATCCACATGCGCGGTCGTTGATCTGATCATCACCAACCACAACGACATCGGCCGTCGACCAGCGGGAGCGCGCTTGGCTCAGCGACGATACCTCGTCGGTTTCAATACCTGCAGCGATGGCACATCGCCGAACGTCATCCACGACCCGCAGATCCGCCCCGACGATTAACACTCGGGCTATGGATCGACTCACATCTGTATGCGACACCTGATGAGAATTGCTCGCTCGATGACACCCACACTGGGGCAAAAAGGCACATGTGGACGACACGCACGGATCAGTGCCTGTGGTTCCAGCCAGCCAAGTTGAGACAACCTCCCTACCATCGAGATGTGACCAAGCGCAGCGCGGCCTTCTTCGATCTAGATATGACCATCTTGGCCGTGTCGAGTTCACTTGCCTTCGCCCGACCGTTTTATCGCCATGGGCTCATCGGACCGGCTGATGTTCTTCGCAGCGCGGTGGCCCAATTCTCTTTCGTGACCGGCGATACAACTCATCTCCAGATGGAACAGATGAAGCGCTACCTATCTGCGTTGGTCACGGGCTGGGATGTCGAACTCGTTCGCAGCATCGTCGAAGAGACCTACGACTCGATCATCGAGCCCGTCATTTTTTCCGAAGCCTTAGATCTCATTGCCGAGCACAAAGCTGCCGGCCGCGACGTGATCATCATTAGCTCATCGGGTGACGACGTGGTCGACATCATTGGCCAGCGCCTCGGCGTCGACCGATCCGTCGGAACGAAGATCGACATCGTGGACGGTAAGTACACCGGCGACATCACGTTCTACGCCTACGCACAGGGCAAGGCCGACGCCGTCCATGCCCTTGCCGCTGAGTTTGGTTACGACCTTGCATCGTCCCACGCCTACAGCGATAGTCACACCGATCTGCCGATGCTCGAGACCGTCGGGAACCCCATGGCCGTCAACGCCGACTCGCGACTGCGTGAGGTCGCGCTCGAGCGTGATTGGCCAATCCGTGATTTCACAAAACCAGCCGGGGTTCAGTCGACCCGACAGCGGATCACCGAACTCACGAACGATCTCAACACTCCCGATAATCGACGCAACGCACTTGCCGTCGGTGGCGCAGTGGGCAGTGCTGCGGCCGCAGCAGGGATCGCCTGGCTGGCCTCCCGTCGCCGCTCGGATGCCGTCTAACCAGCACATCGACCAAGGTCAGGGCGCGACTCGACCCGCAGTTACCGGATCCAGTGCCACCCGTCATAGACACTTCTATATGTGTCGATTGCTCCCGAACGTGAGCACCTGCGCGTCGACGATCGACCGCAGGTTACGTCGACGCGCCCTTCGACATCAGCACCGCGCGCCGGTACTCCCGCGACGGAACGTACATCCGGTAGCACGAACAAACATCGCGCCGATATCGATGGCCTTCGAGCCATCGCAATTCTTCTTGTCGTTTCGTACCACGCTGGGGTGCCCTTCATCAGCGGAGGCTACGTCGGGGTTGACGTCTTCTTCGTCATTTCCGGCTTCCTGATCACCGGCCTGCTCCTACAAGAGGTCGCTCGCACAGGAACCATCTCAATCCGCGATTTCTACGCACGACGAGCACGCCGGCTGCTCCCCGCCTCGGCACTCGTGCTCGTCGTAACACTCTTCATCGCGCATGCCATCATGTCGCCCCTTGCCGCCGAGCGAGTCAACGGTGATGCGATCGCCTCCGCGCTATACGTCGCGAACTGGCACTTCGCGATGCAGACCACGGACTACTTCGCCGCCCAAGTGAATGCGAGCCCGCTACTGCACTACTGGTCACTGGCCGTCGAGGAGCAGTTCTACATGCTCTGGCCAATGCTGATCCTTGGCGCACTCGGCATCGGGGTTGCCCGGTCACAACGATTCGACACCACCGCCCTACGACGTATCGTCGCGGCCCTTGGCGTCGTGGGTGTGACGTCGTTTATGTGGTCAGCACTCTTCACCAGTAGCCAACCAGGTTGGTCCTACTACGGACTGCAAACTCGCGCGTGGGAGTTAGCAATCGGCGCAGGACTGGCAGCACTCACCGGCAGTGTCAGCCGCATCCCCCGAGCCGTCGTGGTACTGGGCGGCTGGTTCGGGTTGGCCATGATCCTCTATGCCGCACTTCGCTTCAATGACTTCAACACCTACCCCGGTACGGCGGCGATGGTGCCGGTGGTGGGTACGGCCTTGGTCATCATGTCCGGCGTGCGCATCCGCAACGGGGGAACACCGCTGCTGTTGGCACACCCGCGACTGGTCGCGATTGGTTTGATCTCGTATTCGCTCTACCTATGGCACTGGCCACTGTTGGTTTTCGCGCGGAGCCTCACAGCCCGAGTAACGGTCGATGGTGAGCCGATTGCTTCTCCGTGGTGGGCCATCGCCTTAGCTGTCGCAGCTTCGTTCGTCATGGCGATGATCAGCACCCGCTGGATTGAGAATCCCATCCGAAACTCATCTGTCTTCAAGCACAGCACCAACGCGAGCCTGATCTTGGGAGCTGCACTCACCACCATTCCGGTGCTGTTCGCAGTAGCTCATCTTCCCGGCCCGTTCACATCAACCACTGTGACGGTCGCGGGAGTCGTCGACGGCGCATCTCTTGATCCCAGCGTGTTGGCCTCAGTACCAAACTCCACACCGAACATGAGTGCACTCGACGCATCCAATGACGGTGTCACCGGAATGCGCGATTGCCATCAATCGTTCGCGGCCACCCCCGTGGCCACCGATTGCCTCTTCGGCGATCCACATGGCGATAAGACGATCGTCCTGGTGGGCGATTCACACGCCCAGCATTGGTTCCCCGCTCTTAACCGCGCCGCGAGCCAACGTGGCTGGAAGTTGTACGCCTGGACGAAGAGCGCATGCCCCATGGTTGAGGTCACGGTGAACAATGATCAGGTCGCCGGTCCGTACACCGCATGTGATTCATGGCGCAAGGGCGTGCTGAACCAGATTAAGAATCTCTCCTCACATGGTGGCGTCGACCTCGTCATGGTCGGCAGGTCAAGCGGCTACGGCAGTAGCAGCGGGGCAACGACCCCGATCTTAGATTCCAAAGGCCAGCCGCTTCCTGGCGATCAGGCACAGACGGCGTGGGTGAACGGAACCGCAGCCCTGCTGCATGATCTGCGCAACGCACAACGGGTCGCCCTGCTTCAAGACACTCCGTGGGCACCATCAGATCGCACCGAATGCCTCTCGGCACACATTCAGGATTCGTCAGCATGTGCATTCATTGGCGTGACGAGCACGCGCGAACAGATGCTGACGAACGCCGAGCAGGCTGCCCTGGTCGGGAACGGCAAGGCCTCAAGCGTTGATGTCACCGAGTTGATCTGCCCAGGGCGGATCTGCCGCGAGGTCACCGACAGCGGCACAGTCGTCTACCGGGATCAGCATCACATGACGCAGTCCTTCGCGAAGAGCATCTACGCCAGCGTCGCGGATCGGGTCAGCGGACTCCTCAACGGCTGAGCGGCTCGTCTACGGCAGGTCGGCAAAGATACGTCGACTTTCATCGGCGCCGACGCGAACTGCGTCGGCATGCAGTACCAACCATTCGGCTAAACCCTGCGGTGTTGCGGACTGATAACCCCGCAATGCCGACGTGTACCGAGACCTACCTGCAGCGAACAGACCGGCCTCATTGACCGTCAGGCCATCAGGGTCGACGCCTCGGGCGGCGAGCACGAGGCGAGTCATCGCGCGGGCGACTAAACCCGAACCCCAAGCGAATGGCCGCGTGACGGCTATCTCCGCGTGTGCGATCGCAGCTACTACCAAGGCTGGGGCAGACGTCGAAGTCACGAGGAGTCGAGACAGAGCCGTGAGTCGAGCCGACGCCTCGTCAGCACTGGGGAGCGCCGGAAGGCGCAAGGGGTCATCTGCAACCGCACCCGAGCGGATACGTCCCCGATCATCCGCGGCCGCGAAATCGACGGATACAACGGCATGCAGTCGAGAGATCACCTGTAATGGCGCCTTGGTGAACGTGTCTACATTGCGAGGAATCTCCGCCTGGAGGGCCAGAGCGGCGGTCACAACATTGCCCATCGGAGAACCATCTAGCGCATCACCTGACACGAGTGCATCAGGACGCACCTCGGCACCATCCATCGCAGCGGTCGCCCAAGCGCCCCGCAGCCTCGATCCGGCGGCGATATCCGAGGCACGCTGGCGCATAGGTCGATCCCAGAGGACAGAATCAACTGCTGCCCGGGCGCGATCAAGTGACTCAGCGACCCCCGGAAGGTCAACGAGCGCAGCAAGGACATCATCAGGCACGACGACAACCGTACGCTGTGAAGTGCGCCATTCGAACCACCGATGTGATTCGCACCTCTTCAACCGAGATAGAACCCAGACCACTAGCCGTCACGGGCCCCCGTGAGGTAGAACCAGAACCTCGCTAGTCTCAAGACACCCAAAGACCGACGCAAGCCGCCCTACCCGCCGGATCAACCCGACGCAGTACCCGGACCTATCAAGGAGCGAGTCGTGAGCCACGAAGCCCTAGAAAACCTGCTGCACGAGAACCGCCACTTCCCACCGTCGGCCGAGTTCGCCGCGCAGGCAAATGCAACCGCAGCGCTTTACGACGAAGCCAAGGCTGATCGGCTCGCTTTTTGGGATAAGCAAGCTTCCGCACTTGCATGGGATACGCCATGGACGACCACCCTCGACTGGTCAAACGCTCCATTTGCACGGTGGTTCGACGGCGGCAAGATCAACGTGAGCGTCAACTGCGTCGACCGTCACGTCGACGCGGGACACGGCGATCAGGTGGCCTTCCACTTCGAAGGTGAGCCCGGAGATACCCAGACAATCACCTACGCCGACCTCCTGACCGCGGTGTCTCAGGCTGCTAACGCGTTGGAAGCTCTAGGTGTCAAAGCCGGTGACCGGGTCGCTATCTATCTACCGATGATTCCCGAAGCAGCAGTAGCCATGTTGGCCTGTGCACGCATCGGCGCCGTTCATTCCGTCGTATTTGGAGGCTTCTCCGCTGAAGCACTGCGCTCGCGCATCGAGGATGCCCAAGCAACACTGGTGATCACAGCCGACGGCGGTAACCGCAAGGGCAAGCCGATGGCCCTCAAGCCGGCCGTTGATGAAGCCGTCGCCGCATCACCATCTGTTGAGAATGTTCTGGTCGTTCGTCGCACCGGACAGGATGTGGAGTGGACGGATAAGGACATCTGGTGGGACGAGTTCGTCGGGTCACAGCCCACCACCCACACCCCAGAAGCCTTCGATGCCGAGCATCCACTGTTTATCCTCTACACCTCCGGCACCACCGGAAAGCCCAAGGGAATCTTGCACACGACAGGTGGATACCTCACCCAAGCGGCATACACCCACCGCAATGTCTTCGATCTCAAGCCAGATACCGATGTTTACTGGTGTACGGCCGACATTGGCTGGGTCACTGGACACTCCTACGTCGTATACGGACCGCTGGCAAACCGCGCAACGTCATTGATGTACGAAGGCACCCCTGATTCGCCGCACAACGGCCGCTGGTGGGAACTCGTTCAGAAGTACGGCGTCACCATTCTCTACACCGCACCGACGGCGATCCGCACGTTTATGAAGTGGGGAGACGACATCCCCAATAGTTACGACCTGTCGTCGCTGCGACTCTTGGGATCGGTGGGCGAACCCATCAACCCAGAGGCATGGATGTGGTACCGCAAGATCATCGGTGGCGAGCGATGCCCGATCGTCGACACCTGGTGGCAAACCGAAACTGGCGCGATCATGATCAGCCCGTTGCCAGGGGTCACTGCGACCAAGCCAGGCTCAGCGATGATCCCCATCCCCGGCATCAACATGGCCGTTGTCGATGATGAGGAACGCGAAGTGGGTAATGGCGGTGGCGGCTACCTCGTGCTTACCGAGCCGTGGCCGTCCATGCTGCGCGGGATCTGGGGCGACAACGAGCGCTACGTCGAGACGTACTGGTCACGGTTCGCTGGCAAGTACTTCGCCGGCGACGGTTCCAAACTCGATGAGGACGGGGCGATCTGGCTGCTGGGCCGCGTTGACGACGTCATGAACGTGTCTGGGCACCGGATCTCCACGACCGAGGTGGAATCAGCGCTCGTCTCCCATCACGCAGTCGCCGAGGCAGCTGTCGTCGGGGCGAATGATGAGATGACCGGCCAAGGCATCGTCGCGTTCGTCATTCTCCGCTCAGATGCTGAGGTTGGCGATGACATCGTCACCCTGCTGCGCAATCACGTCGCACAGGAGATCGGCCCGATCGCCAAGCCGCGCCAGATCCTTGTGGTACCTGAATTGCCTAAGACGCGGTCGGGCAAAATCATGCGTCGCCTGCTGCGCGATGTCGCTGAAAACCGGTCTATGGGCGATGTGACGACCTTGGCCGATCCGACGGTCATGAACCTCATCGGACAGGGTCTTTCTAGAGGCAGCGCCAACGAGGACTAGGTCTGACCGGATGCGGGGGGCCGCACGGGTCTCCGGGCAGGTAACCTCGTTCCTAGGAATCGCATCTGGGTCGACAGGCTAGATCGCAGCCTCGGCGGATGTCGGGGGCGCTAAGGAGGTATTGCCATGGCTGACAAGCAGTCACTGGGGAGTTTGGTGACCGGGGTAACCGAGGACTTGTCCTCGTTGATCCGTGGCGAGATCGAATTGGCCAAGACCGAACTTCGCGACAGCGCTCAAGTGGCGTCGAAAGGTGCCGGGCTGCTGGCGGCCGCCGTCGGTGTTGCGTCCATGGCCGGGCTCTTCTTGCTGCTCACTTTCGCGTGGCTACTGGTTCAGTGGGGGCTGCCCTACTGGGCAGCCTTCGGCATCGTGACGCTCATTTTGGCCATCGTGGCCGTCGTGCTCGGGTTAATCGGACGCAAGCAGCTCCAGGAAATCAAGGGGCTTGAACGTTCGAACCATTCGATCGCCAAGACGCGTGAGTTGATTGCCAAGCAAACCGGAGCGTAGACAGCCCCCTCGAGTAGGCGGGTAGCACCGTGACGTCGATCCCTGATCCACTTTCCGTTATTAGGCCCGAGGGTCCGTGGACCCATCGGGATATCACCGCGAACTCATGTAGGTTTCACGTCGCCGAGGCTGGTGAAGGCCCGCTGGTGATCTTCCTTCATGGCTTCCCACTGTTCTGGTGGACATGGCGACATCAGTTAACGGCGTTAGCCGAGGCTGGTTACCGCGCCGTTTCAGTAGACATGCGCGGTTACGGAGGCAGTGACCACACTCCCCACGGCTACGATCCGCTCACCCTGGCCGCAGACACGGCGGGCATTATTCGCAGCCTGGGAGCGCGGGATGCCATCGTCGTTGGCCAGGGTTGGGGTGCCATCGTGGCGTGGACCATCGCGGCCCGAGAGCCTGACCTGGTGCGGGGAATCGGTGTCGTGGGCATGCCACATCCCGCACTCCTGCGTAACGCATTCGTGGGCGACGCAGAACAGCGCAAACGGGCGCGCTACATCTGGGGGCTCCAGAGCCCGTTCATCCCAGAACGACAACTCACTCAGGACAACGCAGCAGCGGTAGCCGACTACCTGCGTCGATGGTCCGGATCGGCGTGGCCCGACGAAGAAACCGCAGCGGTCTACAGAGCGGCAATGCTCATCCCGAATACCGCACACTGCTCGGTGGAGTTCCATCGGTGGGCAGTCCGGTCGATCCCTCGCCGCGATGGTCGCCGCTTCCAGGCCGTGGTAGCCAATCCGGTATCACCTCCGGTTTTGCAGATTCACGGCGTGAACGACGGCGCCATCCTTGCGCGCTGCCTCGTCGGCTCTGAGTACTACGCCGCAGGGCAGTACCTGCGCACGGACATGCCCGATGTGGGTCACTTTCCTCACGAAGAAAACCCGGGACGCTTCAACGAGATCTTGCTCAATTGGCTGGACGAACTCACCCACTGACTGCCGTGGTTGGGAAAGAACTAGTACCGCGTGGAAATGAACGAGAATCAATTCGGTGTTGTGACAGATGATGTAGTCCTACTACAGACTCGGAGACCTTGTGCTTATCTCGCTGCTACGTGGCTACCTATCGCCCTATAAAGCCGCTTTGTTGGTAGTTGTGGCTCTTCAGTTCCTTGGAACGATCGCGACGCTGTACTTGCCCACCCTCAACGCGGACATCATCGACAAAGGCGTGGCGCAGGGCGATACCCAGAAGATCTTGAGCATTGGCGCAATCATGCTGGCGATCACATTCGCTCAGGTGATCTGCACGATAGGCGCCGTGTACTTCGGAGCCCGCAGCGCCATGGGTTTTGGCCGCGATCTTCGCGCCAGCATCTTTCACCGAGTCGGCACGTTCTCTGCCCGTGAAGTAACTAAGTTCGGCGCACCCTCGCTGATCACGCGCACAACCAACGATGTCCA
>CANGPO010000069.1 GCA_947455705.1 Actinomycetota bacterium
GAACATACGGATCAAACCGATGACCAAGAGTCCGATTGAGATAACGGTCAGCAGGACTTGAACCTTCGGGGCGGTAAATTTCGTGGCGATGCTCGCAAAGAACAACACCATGGCAAAGAGCAGTGCAACTAGGACGAAGCCAGTCGAGTTTGCCGCCGCTTGATCAGCCTCACCTAGCTTTGCCTCTGCTTGCGCTGCTTTGGTGTCTGACTCAATCTGCTTCGGTAATTGATAACTTGGCAGATCTAACGGAGTTCCCATCGGAATGACGACGGGCACCCCCTGATCATCGAGTTTCACACCGCTAAGCCATTGCGCTTGTGCCGTCTTCAGCGTCGGTGAGAATCGCGTCGATAAGAACCTGGCCTTGGCCTCTTGCTTGGCGTCAACGGCAGATACCCAGCTGAGCCAGGTCTGCGAATCGATGACGGTGTCTGCGGTCGCCGCCGTCTGGGCGCGGCCGGCATCAGAACGAAGAATGGTCGATTCAGACTGACGGTCCGATTGAGCCCCTGACCACTGCGAGGCCTGGAACGACGCCCACGCCGTTGCTACCGCCGCAATCGCCAAGATGATTGCCGTCCAAGAATCCAGCAGTCGTTGACGCTTCTCCCACGGGTCTTCGGGCTCTGCCGGCGCATACTCATCGGAAAAAACCGTCTCGACCGCATCGCCAATCGATTCGAAGATACTGTCGTCCTGATCGACCTCAGGAAGGTTCTCAGACATCTGCTCTCCCGCCACGTGAATTCGTGACAGCCTAGCCAATTCTGGATTCTTCGCGCCCACATAACGCGGATCTGTCCGGCAAATTGGTTACGCGAGCAATTACAACTTGACGGAGTTTGCAACCCCTTCGGCGCCCATGTTGACGACGAGGATTCTCACCGGGTCGTCGCCCTTGTTCACCCCGTTATGCACGGTGCCCCTGGCTTCCATGATGGCCTGACCCTTGCGATAGGTCTTGGTAATTCCACCGTCGTACGTGACGGTCACCGCACCGGACAGGATGTAGGCATACATCGGTGCATCATGGCGGTGCATGCCAGTCTGTTGGCCGGGCAGCAGCGTGATGATGGACGATGACACCTGCGCTGGTTGCTGAGTCGGGTAGGCGATGGCTTGGCCCAGAACTGTAGTTGTTTGCTTGGCCAGCAACGGGATCGCGGGCACCGGCGCCGCAGAAGAGGTCGGCGATGCAGAGGCGACAACCTCACGTGACGAGGGATGCGCAGATGCTGAGCCGCTGGCCATGGTTCCGGCGACGGCAACAGCAGCGACCATGGCCGCGGCACTGACTGCGTACAGACTTGGACGTGGGGTGCGACGAGGGGACATACCTTCGAGATTAAGGATTGGCTTCGCACCCGGGAATCGCCGTCACCCGTGTGCCAAGGCTGTTAGAGCGAACCGTGAGGCTGGTGACCCAGCCTTGAGACGTCCGTCTCAGATCGCCCCGGCATCAGCGAGATCGAGGATCTCCTCGACCAACGCGAATACCTCATCATGTTCGATGAGGAAGCCATCGTGACCGAAGTCCGATTTGATGATGCGCAGTCCCGTCACGGTGTTGCCTGCCAAATCGGCCAGCTGCTCTTGCAGGTAGATCGGATACAGCCGATCACTATCGATACCTGCTACAAGTAGCGGAACCGTCAACGAACTCAACGCTCGCTCGACCCCACCACGGCCACGGCCGAGATCCCACGTATTCATCGCATCGCTCAGTGCCACATACGAGCCCGCATCGAAACGTTTGGCGAGCTTGTTGGCATGGTGGTCAAGATAGGACTGCACGGCATAGCGACCATCACGCAGTGGATCTTCATCCACCTGCGATTGATTGTTGAAACGCTCTTGCAATTCGAATTCGCTGCGGTACGTCAGGTGTGCAATCCGGCGAGCCAGCCCAAGCCCAACCGTTGGGCCCTCCCCCGGCGCGGCATCGTAGTAATCGCCGCCCTGCCAGCCACGGTCGGACGTAATCGCGAGATTCTGAATCGATTGCGTGGCGATTTGATCTGCAGTCGCCGCCGCACCCACCGCGAGAACTAACGCAGTGGAAACCCGCTCAGGTGCAGAAACCGCCCACTCAAGTGCACGCATTCCACCCATGGACCCGCCGATCACCGAGGCCCATCGCGAGATTCCGAGGTGATCTGCAAGGGCCTGCTCTGCCCGGACTTGATCGCCGACGGTGATCCGCGGAAAGCGAGATCCGTACGGTCGCCCATCCGCGGCTGGAGACGATGGGCCCGTCGTCCCCTGACAGCCACCCAAGACGTTCGGCGCGACCACGAACCAACGATCGGTATCAAGTGGCCGGTCAGGACCAATGAGCCCATCCCACCAACCAGGGGTGGGATGGGCATCAGTGATCGAGCCAACGACATGTGAGTCGCCGGTTAGTGCATGAAGTACCAGAACGGCATTCGAACCATCTGGGGCCAACGTGCCCCAGGTTTCATACGCAACGGTGAGCCGATCGAGCACACCCCCGAATTCGAGCTCGAGCGGGCCGAGGCGAGCGAACCGCCGATCGCCCACAGGATCACCCTCCCGCCAGGCACCGCTGGCGGGAGGAAGATCCTGTGGTTGTGTCATATGTTGTTACGCACCCTTGGCGGCACGAAAGCCCGCGTCGAGGTCGGCCAGGATGTCCTCGATACCTTCGATACCGACAGCGAGGCGCACCAGACCAGGAGTTACGCCAGCAGATAGACGTTCTTCATCGGTCAACTGAGAGTGCGTCGTTGACGCTGGGTGGATAACCAGCGAACGAACGTCACCGATGTTGGCAACGTGGCTGTGCAGTTCGAGAGCGTCGACGAACTTCTTACCGGCCTCGATTCCGCCCTTGATCTCGAACGACAGAACCGCACCGGTGCCGCGAGGCGCAATGTCCTTGCCTCGTGCGTACCACGGTGAAGACGGTAGTCCGGCGTAGTTAACCGACTCAACCTCGTCACGCGTCTCGAGCCACTCGGCCACAGCCTGTGCGTTCTGTACGTGACGTTCGATGCGCAGTGACAAGGTCTCGATGCCCTGGGCAATAAGGAATGCGTTGAACGGTGATGCGGCCGGGCCGAGGTCTCGCAGCAACTGAACGCGAGCCTTGATGATGTAGGCAATCGGGCCAAGAGCAGCGGCGTAGACCAAGCCGTGGTAGCTCGGGTCTGGATTGTTGTACTGCGGGAACTTGTCTGGGCTTGCTGCCCAATCGAACTTGCCACCATCAACAATGGCACCCGCGATCGCAGTGCCGTGCCCACCGAGGTACTTGGTTGCTGAGTGAACGACGATATCGGCACCGAGTTCTAGGGGACGAATCAAGTAAGGCGTTGCGACCGTGTTATCGACGATCAACGGCACACCATGTTCGTGCGCAACGCCAGCTACCCCAGCAACGTCGAGGATGTGGTTCTTCGGGTTCGAGATTGACTCACCGTAGAAAGCCTTGGTGTTCGGGCGAACGGCTGCACGCCATGAGTCGAGGTCATCTGGGTCTTCAACGAACGTGACCTCAATACCGAGTTTGGGCAGCGTGTAGTGGAACAGGTTGTACGTTCCACCGTAAAGAGCAGGGCTCGACACGATGTGATCGCCAACCTCAGCAAGGTTCAGGATCGCCAAGGTCTCAGCGGCCTGGCCACTGCTTACGAGAAGCGCCGCCACACCACCCTCGAGCGCGGCGATGCGCTGCTCGACGACATCGGTCGTTGGGTTCATGATGCGGGTGTAGATGTTCCCCATCTCAGCTAAACCAAACAGGGCGGCCGCGTGGTCGGTATCGCGGAAGGTGTACGAAGTAGTCGCGTAAATCGGCAGGGCACGCGCATTGGTCGCTGCGTCAGGCGCCTGACCAGCGTGAACCTGCTTAGTTTCAAAACTCCAAGACTCTGTCATTTTCTTTTCTCCGAACATGTGATGGGAAGTGAGGTTTGACTACCGATCAATCAACGCTGATTGCCGGCTCTGACTGGTGCTGGTGGCTGTCGGCTGCATGAAATGCAAAAAGCCGGAGATCACCATCTCCGGCCTTGATACGACGATTGCGTCAACGTGAGTGACGGGGCATCTCGTACATGGCCGACCCCATACACATTTGACTCGAAACGCGACCTAAATCTAGGTAGCGTCGAGAGACAAGATTGAGCCGGTACATGATGTAGACGTTAGCAATCGTTGCCTCCGACCTACAACTATGGTTGGTCATTCCACGCTGTTGCATGTCATTTGCAATAACACCGCGATACGGGATTCAGGGCTCCGGTGGTTCTACCTGATCTTGTTGCCCCGATGGCTGTCACACTGATCCCGTGTCAGGTCACGTGGGAGTACAACTCAAAGCATTAGCTCAGGCCTGCCACCCTGGGCCGACCGCAGTCGTCACAGTGGTGATTTCGACCATGGCACTGGCCGCTGGCCGACCCATCGCTGGCGTCGTCGTGACCGGATTCGCAGCTCTGACCGGTCAACTCTCGGTCGGCTGGTCTAACGATGCCTATGACGCCAACCGCGACCAGCAGGCCGCTCGCCAAGACAAGCCAACCGTCCGTGGTCACATCACCTCAGCCCAACTCTGGATGTTTGCCGTAGCTGCGCTCGTAGCCTGCGTGCCCCTGTCATTGGTGGCCGGCGGACTGCGCGGCGGCGCTGCACATCTGATCGCCGTTGCCTCGGCGTGGACGTACAACCTCTATTTCAAGACCACGCGGTTGTCGTGGCTGCCCTATGCCATTTCATTCGGACTCATCCCAGCCTTCGTGACGTACGGCTTGACCCCATCACATGCTCCAGCACTGTGGCTAAGCGCCGCGGCCGCTGTCATGGGCGTCGGTGCTCACCTGGCGAACGCGCTGCCAGATCTTGAATCAGATGAGGCGATCGGAACCGGCGGGATCGCGTCTACCCTTGGCCGCCACAACACCGCGGTGGTATCGGCGACGCTGATGTTCATGGCCATCGCACTTCTCATCGCGAACATTCATGTCGGCGTTGCGGTCTCGTCAGCGGTCATCCTGCTCGCGCTGGTGTCTATTGCCGCAGCCCTTCGCTCGCCGTCGGACGCAGTGCTCTTTCGCGTCATCATGGGCCTTGCCGTCGTCGCCGTCGCGCTCCTGCTGTTTTCATCCGCGTCGCTGGCTGGCTAGAAACAACCCACTGACTAGAAGCAACTATGGGCCCTGCACATAAGTGCAGAGCCCATAGCGTCGTTAGAACTGCTTGATCAGCAGGTGGCTAGATCAGCCGCCAGCGGTCCATGCAGCAACCTTGTCTGGGTTGGCGTCAACCCATGCCTTGGCCGCATCGTCGTAGGTGGCGCCACCCTGGATAGCAGCGGCAACCTGGTTCTGATCGTCATTCGTCCACTGGAAATTCTTGATCAGGTTTGCAGCCGGACCACCAGCGTCGATGAATGCGGTACGAGCAACCTTGTTGAGCGCGTACGGCGGGTAGTCACATGCGACTGCCTTGGCGTCTGCGTCACAACCGGCGGTGTAAGCAGGCAGCTTCACCTGAGCGACCGGGTACTTAGCAAGTGCCCACTGTGGCTCGTAGAAGTACATGAGCAGTGGCGTCTTCTTCTCGGTTGCCGTCTGCAGAGCAGTGATGAGGCCTGCCTCTGAACCTGCGTACTTAACAACGTAGTTCAGCTTCAGGTTCTTCACGAGTGCTTCGTCGTTGGTGACGTAGGACGGATCGCCATCGAGCAGCTGGCCCTTGTCGCCAGACTCCGCGGTCTTGAACAGATCCGCGTACTTGTTCAGGTTGTTCCAGTCTGTGATGTCCGGGTACTTGTCGGCCATCCACTTCGGCACGTACCAACCGATGACGCCCTGGTTACCGTCAGTGCCGAGGTCGGTCGCGACCTTCTGGTCAGTGATGTACTTCTTGGCTAGGTCTTCGTGACCCCAGTTCTCAAGAATGACGTCGATCTGGCCCGAGGCGAAACCCTGCCATGAAACCTGCTCATCAACCTTGGAAATCTTGGTCTGGCAGTTCAGCTTGGTACGCAGAACGTAATCGACAACCGCGACGTCAGCGGAGTAGCCGACCCATGGGTTCTCAGCGATCTGCACCGGGGTAGCCGGGCATGCGGCGGTTGAAGCTCCACCGCCACTTGTCGACGGTGCAGCGCTCGAGCCGCCACCATTTGAGGCTGAACCGGCGCATGCGGACAGCATGAGTGCAGCAGCAGCGACAACACCGACTGCGGCGAACTTCCTACGAGTGTTAACCACCGAGGTTCCCTTCTCGACCCGGACCATCCGGACCCTAACGAACGTCCGACGAGGTTCGTCGCACGCGTCCTGCAGACTGACTTATTCGATCTAACATCACACCAAGTAAAACAATGGCAATACCGGCGGCTAAACCGATACCAGCGAAACGCTCTTGTGAGAAACCCTTTACCACGTCGTAACCTAATCCACCGCCGCCGACTAAACCACCAACCACGACCATGGCCATCACGTAAATGACGCCCTGGTTCAATGCAACCATGATGATGGGTCGAGCCATGGGGATTTGGACCTTGAGAATTTCCTGAGTGGACGTGGCTCCCGCGGAGCGGGATGCCTCAATGGTGTTGGTCGGGACCGTGGAGATCCCCTCCCCCACAATCTTGATCGCCGCGGGCGCTGCGTAGATGATGGCGGCCACAATCGCGGTAAAGCGGGTGGGTCCAAACAGTGCAAGACACGGTACGAGGTAGACGAACGGTGGCATGACCTGCCCTGCGTCAAGGATGGGACGCCACACGCGATCCGCGGTCTGGCTTCGACCGATCCACGTACCAATGAGCAGGCCCAAGACCATCGTGAAAGCCGCAGCGATGATGACCTGAGTCAAGGTGACCATGCTGTCGGGCCACAGGCCGAGCAGCACGCAGCCGATCAGGCACAGCCCGACGGTGATCGCGGTGCGGTACTTACCGACCAACAGCGCCAACACCGCCCACACAGCAATGACCATGAACCATGGAGTGTCGGTCAGAAGCGACTCGAGTGGGTTAATGACCCATACCGTGATCCACTCGGTCATGGCCGTCGTGAACGGGTACAGGTGGTCCTTTAGCCAAGGCGTAGCACTGTTGACCGAGTCGGCAATCGAATGTGTCCAGGCCGCATTCCACTTAGCCGACGAGGGCACGATGACGGGCAGGATCACTCCCGCGACGATCAGTGCGGCCGCAACGGCCCAGACGGTGTAGCGACTGCGCTTACTTGGTGCGATCTCACCGGCTCGGTTACTCGCCGCACTAATCACGCGGTCCAGCACGATTGCCATGACGACGATCGCCAAGCCGCTGTTGAGTGCCCCACCGATATCAAGGATCTGCAGGGAACCAAGGACGGACTGTCCTAGACCAGGGGTGGCTACTAGCGCTGCGATCGTAATCATCGACAACGCAGCCATGACCGTCTGGTTGATCCCCACCACGCGAGTACGCCGCGACATCGGGAGTTGAACATCGCGCAGAACCTGCCGCGATGTGGCACCGAGCGATTCCGCAGCCTCAACCGATGCTGATGCGACCTGCCGAATTCCGACACTGGTCAATCGGATCGTTGGAGGCACTGCGTAAATTAATGAGGCCACGATTCCCGAGGGCGGTCCGATCAGGAAAAACAATGTGACGATCGGTAGATAGGCAAAACTCGGCATGATCTGCAAGGTGTCCAACACCGGCATGAGGAACCGCTCGAACCTCGTCGACAATCCGCAGGCGATACCGAGTGGAATACCGATCAGGATTGCCAACAAGACGGTGATCGCAACGAGAACAAGGGTTTCCATGCTGGGCTCCCAAAGGCCCAGCACACCGAACGACAACATCCCAACGATCGTCAGCAGTGCCATTCGCCAACCTGCAACGATGAGTGCGAGAGCTGAGCACAGACCGATCATTCCGGTCCAACCCAACTGCTGCGTCAACCAAACCCCACCGTTATAGAGGGCGTTGAGAACGGCAATGATTGGCTGAGTGAACGAGACAATGCCTAAATTGCTGACGAAGGATTGCAACCAGTCTTGGATCGTCGACGGAACGCCCGACTCAAGAGTCCATTGACCACCAAACACTCGCCACAGCACGACCCACGTGACCAGCACACCGAGTAACTGCCAGCCAAGCCGGCTCTTCTTCGGCGGTGGCACAATGCGGCGCTGTGGCTCGAGCTGTGGTTCGGCGGTCAGTGTGGCCATCAGGATTGGCCCCCTGCGATCACTGTCAGTAGGTCATCCCGATCTACGACACCGAGCAACTGACCATCCTGAACGATGCGAGCCGGGCCGCTTGCTGAGGTGATCGGACCAATGGAATCGCGAATAATCATGTCCGGTGAAACCTCAGGGCCATCAAGGGCTTCCTCGGGCCGCGGCGGCCGCATGATCCAGCGCATCGTCAAAACATGTGACCGCGGGATGTCGCGGGTGAAGTCAGCCACGTAGTCATCAGCCGGTGCACCCACCAATTCATCTGGCCGACCAACTTGCACCAAGCGACCATTGCGCATGATGGCGATGCGATCACCAAGGCGCAGCGCCTCGGACAGATCATGGGTGATGAAGACCATCGTCTTACCAACTTCATGGTGCAAGCGCAGAACCTCGTCTTGCATGCCGCGGCGAATCAGCGGATCGAGCGCTGAGAATGGCTCGTCGAAAAACATGATGTCGGGGTCTCCGGCCAAGGCACGGGCCAAGCCGACGCGCTGCTGCATACCGCCGGAAAGTTGATCGGGGTATGAGTTTTCAAAGCCATTCAAGCTGACCAGATCGATAACTTCCTGGGCCCGTGCCAAACGTGACGCCTTATCGTCCCCGCGAACCTCGAGGCCATAGGCCACATTGTCGATAACGCGGCGATGTGGCAGCAGACCAAAGTGCTGGAACACCATCGAGAATCGGTTGCGACGCAATTCGCGCAGCTTCTTCTCATCAGCCGACGATAGGTTGTCACCTTCGACAAGCACATCGCCGGCCGTCGGCTCAATGAGGCGGGTGATGCAGCGAACCAGAGTTGACTTGCCTGAGCCGGACAGTCCCATGACGACAAAGACTTCACCGGGTGCCACGTCGAATGACACGTCACGAACGGCGGCAACACAGCCCGTTTTGTCCTTCAACTCCGCCGGCGCGAGGTCTGCGTCTGCCGACCCCGGAATTGACTCGGCCTTGGGGCCAAACACCTTCCATAGGTTTCGAACAGAAACAGCAGGAGTGGTCGAGTCGTGCGTGGGGACGATGTCAGGTGAACTCATGCGCTAGGTGACTCCGCTCCCGAAAACCACCCGCTCGGCGCCGGTGACAGATTCTGATAAATGTGCTTGGGTTCAACATATTCGGCGAATCCGGCAATTCCTAGCTCTCGGCCAACACCGGACTGCTTGAACCCGCCCCACTCCGCTGACGGCCGGTACGGGTGGTAGTCGTTAATCCAGATGGTGCCGTGCCTGAGCGAATTCGCTACCCGCTGCGCTCGGTTGAGATCATTCGTCCACACTGCACCGGCCAGACCGTAGATCGTGTCGTTTCCGAGTGCTATTGCTTCAGCCTCAGTGGTGAAGGTCTCGACCGTGAGTACGGGTCCGAACGATTCGTCCTGTACGCAGCTCATGGTGGTGTTACACCCGTCGAGAACCGTGGGCAGGTAGTACGAGCCATCTGCGTACTCATCGCCGTCAGGCGCCTTGCCACCACATCGAAGTACTGCACCTTCGGCCACCCCACGCTGAACATACGCGTCAACCTTCGCACGGTGATCCATCGAGATCAGTGCGCCTGACTCGGCATCCGGATCAAACGGCCCGCCGAGGCGAATCGACTCAGCGATCGCCACCACCCGATCCACGACGAGATCGTGAATCGACTCTTCAACAAGAAGCCGGGCACCAGCCGAACACACCTGCCCGGAGTGCAAGAACACCGCCGTTGCAGCATTGTCGATGGCCGCGTCGAGATCTGCATCGGCGAAGATGATGTTGGGATTCTTGCCGCCAAGTTCAAGGGCAACCTTCTTCACCGTGCCCGCAGCAGCGGCCATGATGCGTCGCCCTGTGATCACACCACCGGTGAACGACACCATGTCAACATCGGGATGATCCGAAAGCGGTGCACCCGCTTCGGCTCCCGCACCGAGGACGAGGTTTGCCACGCCATCAGGAAGGCCAGCCTCAGCGAGCACCTTCATGAGGTGAATGGTGGTGTGCGGAGTCAGCTCACTTGGCTTGATAACAAAGGTGTTTCCGGCTGCCAGCGCTGGTGCAACTTTCCAGGCAGCCTGAAGGAGCGGGTAATTCCACGGTGTGATGAGACCGCATACGCCCACCGGTTCATAGGCGACGCGAGAAAACACGCCTGTGGCACCCGGCTCAACGATTCGACCCTGGTTGGTATTCGCCAGGCCGGCAAACCAACGGAAGCTACTCACGATGTCACCAACGTCGTAACGCGCCTCGACAATGCGCTTACCGGTGTCGCGCGCTTCGGCCGTGGCAATCAACTCGCTATCGCGCTCGAGCAGATCGGCAACGCGATTGAGAAATGCGCCGCGCTCTGTTGCGCTAACGGTCGACCAGCGACCATCGTCGAACGCACTACGTGCTGCACGAATCGCTCGCTCAGTGTCTTCACGAGTTGCCTCATCAACAACGCCCACTAGCGAACCGTCTGCTGGGCAATGGATCTTGCGGGTTAAACCCTTGGCACCAGCGACCCATTGACCATCAATGAACAGATCAGCCATTGTCTGCAGCACCTTCGTTTGTGAGAACTGCGGACGACCGGGTTCCGGCCGGTTGGTGGCGATAGAACTCGCGATGGTCTGCAGCCAGCGGTGTATTTCCGAGGATGAGATCGCCCGCCTTCTCGGCCACCATCATCACCGGGCCGTAAAGGTTGCCGTTGGTGATGTACGGGAAAACAGATGCATCAACGACGCGAATACCTTCGAGGCCATGAACCTTCATCGTGGTGGGATCAACGACGGACATCTCGTCCACACCCATCTTGTTCGTGCATGACGGGTGCAGCGCCGTTTCGCCATCCTTGCGAACCCAGTCCAGGATCTGCTCATCGGTTTCAACCTGCGGTCCTGGTGAAATCTCACCAGAGCTAAATTCACTAAATGCTGGCTGCCCCAGAATGTTTCGCGTGACGCGGATCGCTTCGATCCATTCGCGCCTATCTTGCTCAGTCGACAGGTAATTGAACTGAATGGCCGGCTTCTGCGCCGGATCGTTGCTCTTCAAACGCACCCAACCTCGTGCGTCAGAGAACATCGGCCCCACATGCACCTGATAGCCGTGCCCACCCGCCGGCGAGGTGCCGTCGTAACGTACGGCAATCGGCAGGAAGTGGTACATCAGGTTTGGCCATTCGACGGTGTCATTGCTGCGCGCGAATCCGCCGCCCTCGAATGTGTTCGTGGCACCGGGGCCCGAACGCAGGAACAACCACTGGGCACCGATAAACGGACGGCGCCACAATTTCAGCTGCGGATTAAGCGATACCGGCTGCTTGCAACTGTGCTGGACATACACCTCAAGGTGATCCTGCAAGTTCTCGCCCACACCAGGCAGGTGATGAACGGGATCGATACCCACCGCACGAAGTCGCTCGGCGTCACCAACACCCGACAGTTGAAGTACCTGCGGGGAATTGAAGGCTCCGCCACACAGGATCACTTCACCGGCGGTGATCTTCTCGACTCCGCCACCCTTTTTCATAACCTCGACGCCAGTAGCGCGCTTGCCGTCGAAGAGCACGCGGGCTACTTGAGCGTGCGTGCGGATCTCAAGGTTGGGACGCCTCTTGGCCGGGTGCAGGTACGCACCCGCCGCCGATAAGCGTCGACCGCGACGAATGCTTTGGTCGAAGGCTGCGAAGCCTTCTTGCTTATATCCGTTCACATCCTTGGTGAGGTCGAATCCAGCTTCCTGCACGGCCTTGAAAAACGCACCGAAAAGCGGATTCTTGACCGGCCCACGTTCAAGAGACAGCGGGCCAGATCCGCCGCGCCATTCGTCCGCCCCGGCAAGACAGGTCTCCATCTGCTTGAAGTACGGCAAGCAGTGGGCGAAATCCCAGCTCTCCATACCCGGATCCGCGGCCCAACGTTCGTAATCCATGGGATTACCACGTTGGAAGATCTGGCCATTGATGGAGCTCGAGCCACCGATGACCTTGCCTCGAGCGTGGGCAACCTTGCGGCCGTCCATGAACGGCTCAGGCTCGGTCTCGTACATCCAGTCGTAGTACGGATTGCCCAGCATGAAGAACAGTGCCGCGGGCATGTGAATGAACACGTCCCACTTGTAGTCCCATCGACCGGCCTCAAGTACGAGAACCTTGGTCGATGGATCGGCCGACAACTTACTCGCCAGTGACGATCCAGCCGATCCCCCGCCGACGATGATGACGTCGTACGAGTTGGACATAATTCCTCCGAGTGCCGCCAGACCAGTGTTGTCAGATCAGTGTTAACCCAGTAACAGTGTGCGCTTTTTGCGCCGCGATGTTGGCACTTTCGCCAATCAAATCCGCTGGTCAGTCGCCCAATTCAGCGCGACGACGCGTGACGTACTCGGCCAGCGCTTCGCGAATCGACTCGTCCATCGGCGGTGCCTCGTACTCGTCGATCGTCTTATCAGCGATTTCACCTGCACGGGTAGCGGTGTCCTTGGCGCCCAAGCGGGTCCAGCGCTCAAAGTTGTCTGAGCTCGACAGGAACGGACGGTAGAAGCAGGTGCGGAAGCGCTCCATCGTGTGCATGGCACCGAGGAAGTGGCCACCGGCGCCGACCTCTTCGTGAGCACCAAATGCCAGCGACTCTTCGTCGATTTCCAGCGGGGTGAACTCATGCTGCAACTGCTCGAGGATCTGAACATCGACGATGTACTTCTCGTAGGAAGCGACCAGGCCGCCCTCGAGCCAACCGGCTGAGTGCATGACAAAGTTCGTGCCGGCTAGGAAGGTCGGCAGCATCGTCATGAGTGACTCGTACGCAGCCTGAGCGTCAACGCTCTGCGAGGAGTTGAGGCCACCACCGGTGCGGAACGGCAACTTGAAGTGGCGGGCGATCTGGCCGGTGCACAGCAGGCCGATTGCCGATTCAGGCGTACCGAACTGCGGTGAGCCGGACTGCATATCGATGTTCGACAGGAACGAGCCGAAGACGACCGGGCAACCTGGGTTGATGAGCTGCGACAGCGCGATACCTGCCAACGACTCAGCGATCTGCTGAACGAGTGCGGCCGGGATCGAAACCGGTGACATCGCACCCATGAGAAGGAATGGCGTCAAGATAACGGGCTGGTTTGCCGCCGAGTACTCGAATTGAGCATCGAGCATGCGGTCGTCCCAGCGGAGTGGGGAGTTGCAGTTGACCAGCGCGATGGAGACTGGCGTCTTCTCGATTGACTCTCGGCTGCCGAAGACAATGTCAGCCATGTTCAAGGTGTCGCGGGCATTAACACCGCTCACGACGTTGCCCTGGAAGATCTTGTCGGTCAGGGTGAAGGTTGAGTAGAGCATGTCGAGGTGACGGCTATCCAGGGGTGCATCGTTGGGCTCTGCGACAACGCCGCCGACGCTGTCAATGACCTTGTACGACTGGGCAAGTCGGGCGAAGTTTTGGTAATCGTCAAGGGTTGCCTCGCGACGAACGCCGTGGCGGCTAGCGAACGGCGGGCCGTAGACGCTAGAGAACACCATGTGGTCGCCACCGATGTGCACGTTGTTCTCGGGGTTACGTGCCTGCATATCGAATTCACTCGGCGCCTTAGCGACCTGCTCGAGGATGAACTCGGGGTCAAAGAAGACCTTGTCTCCTTCAACGCGCTGTCCATGTGCCTTGAAGAGTTCAACGGCCTCGGGCTTCATGAACTCGATTCCGAGTTCGCTCACGATGCGCTTCCACCCGCGGTCGAGGGTGTCCATCGCGTCCTGCGACAGGATTTCGTAGCGCGGCATCTTGTTGACGAACATCAGGTGACCCTCTCCTTGACC
>CANGPO010000070.1 GCA_947455705.1 Actinomycetota bacterium
AGTAAGCGATGTTCTCGCGAGCCATGGATCCAGCCCCCTGATCGATCCGAGACGTAAACGCGGCGGTCGCGCTCAGTGAGATCTGACCACCGCGTGAGCGATTCGCGAAGGCTAGGGCCGCAGAGGCTGATCAGAAGGTTGTGGAATCTTTCGTGCAGGGCTTCCCACTCATCGAACTGCTCCGGTTGTGAGCCCGCGACAGCGGTTGCGAGCTCAGTGAGCTGATCAATCTCTGCGGCGCTCAACCTCGGCACACTCACTCGCAGAGCAAGGGCTTCATTGACAACGCGCAGTGCGTAAAGGTGATCCACCTCGGCTGCCGAAAGATCGGCCACGCGTGCTCGTAGGTTAACCTGCGAGACGATCAGCCCTTCGCGCTGCAGCAACCGAAATGCCTCACGAACCGGGCCGCGACTGACGCCGAACTCTTCGGCTATTTTCACCTGAACGAGGACCGAGCCTGCCTGCACGTGGCCTGAAAGAATCCGCGCTCGCAATACGTCATAAATCGCCTCAGGTGAGGCATCAAACGATCCAGCCCCATCGAGTTCATCGCGGTCTCGCAGCGCAGGCATGGCTCTCACATTCTGACGACGACGGACTTCACCTGGGTATAGCCGATGATTGCTTCAACGCCCTTCTCGCGGCCATGTCCAGACTTCTTGACGCCGCCGAATGGGAGTTCAACACCGCCGCCTGCGCCGTAGGTGTTGACGAAAACCTGGCCGGCTTCAATACCGCGAGCCATGCGATGCGCCCGTCCAACATCGCGGGTCCAGACTCCTGCAATAAGTCCGTAATCGGTTGAGTTCGCGAGAGCGAGTGCCTCAGCCTCGTCGTTGAATCGGGTAACCACCAGAACTGGGCCAAACACCTCAACCTGAGCGATGAGCGCAGTGGGATCAACCTCGTCGATCAAGGTCGGCTCCACGAAGTATCCCTGATCGCGAAGATCAGCAGGCACGGAACCGCCAGTTCGAATAGTGCCCTGATTGTCGGCAACGACGCCGTTGATCAGCGAGAGGACGCGGTCACGTTGCTTGGCCGAGATAAGTGGGCCGAGTTCGGGATCGTCAAGACCGACTCCGACCTTGATGTTTGCAAATGCCGTGGTGAGACGCGCGATCACATCGTCGTGGATGGAGTTCTGAACGAGCAGGCGAGAGCCAGCTGAGCAGGTTTGACCAGCGTTTTGCACGATCGCATTGACGATCATCGGAATCGCTGAGTCGAGGTCGGCATCGTCAAACAAGATGTTGGGTGACTTGCCACCAAGCTCCATGACGACGGGAACATGATTGTGAGCTGCTGCGATCGCGACTAACTCGCCGACTTCGTTGGACCCCGTGAACGATAGGTGGTTAATGCCCGGGTGCGCCGATAGCGCCGCACCAGCCTCGTGACCATATCCAGTTACGACGTTGAATACGCCAGCCGGAATGCCCGCCTCGCGGGCGATCTGGGCCAGCATGATCGCGCCCATGGGTGCTTCTTCGGCGGGCTTGAGAACTGACGTATTGCCGGCGGCGAGTGCCGGAGCGACCGTTCGGGCACTGATTTGCAACGGGTAGTTCCAGGGCACAATGTGCGCGGCAACGCCAAAGGGCTGGCGAATTGTGTAGGCGAAGTGGTCGGGATTGATCGACATTGTGTCGCCGAAGAGGGTCTCACCCGCTGCGGCATAAAACTCGAAATACCGCGCTGTTACGTCAACGTCGGCTCGTGCCTGCCGAAGTGGCTTTCCGGTGTCCGTGCTCTCCATGACTGCGAGCTCTTCGCGGCGTTCCAGGATGATACGTGCGATGTTGCGTAGCAATCGACCACGAACTGCCGGTGGGGTAGCGGCCCAGCCTGGTGCAGCCGCCCGAGCCGCTTTAACGGCCGCATCGATGTCTTCTGCTGAGCCGGCGGGAATCCGGGCAAAAGGCTCACCGCTAGCGGGATTGAGAACCTCGATCCATGCATCGGAGGTGACGTCAGCGCCGTTAATGACGCTGGCATAGTCATGGATCGTGTCAGTCATGGTTAGTTTCCCGGTGCGTAGAGTCCGAAGATCAGGGTTGGCCAGTCGGGGCCGAATGTACCGTGGACCTGTGACGCTTCACCGGTGGCCTTGGTTCGGGCCACGAGGTTTCGGCCCATTTCCAATTGCCGGGACTGCCACACATTGAGGGCTGCTGGCACATCGCCGTTGGCGCGCTCTAACTCTTCGGCCAATGCCCATGCATCCTGCGCGGCCTTCGCCGTTCCCGCAGCCGCATGTGGACGAGCCGCGAAGCCTGCGTCACCCATGATGCACGCCCTGCCGAAGGCCATCTGCGGTACTTCGATGTCGAAGACTGCCTGCAAAAAGATGTCGTCAATACTCGTGACGACCTCAGCCAACTGTGGTGCCAAGACGGACGATGCGAAGTCCTTGACCTCTTGTTGAACATCGAGATCGAGGAAGCCCGGTGGCACTGAGACACCCTGACGAAAACCCGTACGATCGGTCAACAACCGGGGCAGTTGGGTCTGCTCATCGGCGTTGTAGTACCACACGATGTTCATGAGGCGGTGCCCTGGACGGATGTCACCGGTCTCATCGGGGATGGGGTAAATCAGGATGTGGCCATGATCAATCACCTGATACGAGATGGAGTCGTGCAGTGCCGCATAGGTGGCACCTGAAAGCTGTGATTCTGGAACTGTGCCACGCCAGGCCACATAGCCGGCGTACTCAGGTTTGACACCTGGCAGCGACGCCGCACGTGCCATCGATCGGATGCCGTCAGCGCACACAAGTAGGTCAACATCGCGGGAGCTTCCGTCAGAGAAGTTCACGGTGACCGCGCCCGGAGTGTTTTCAAAACTCGCGACCTCGACACCCATTCTGTATCTGTCATCGCCGAATGCGCGATGGAGCAGCCGATAGATCGTGTTCCATGCGGCGAAGTGATAGCGGTGGGGGATGGACTTCTCGATGCTTCCATCAGCGTGAAAGAACGTAATGTTGTTGGTACTCGAGCAGAACGAGTCAACGGGCATTCCGAGTCGTTCCTCGAGATAGCGCGAGGTCTGCGCCAGCACGGCAATACCGGCTCCTGGAGCTGTCAGAACAGCCTCTGACCGTTCGTACACATCCACATCACAGCCAAGGTCTCGCAGTAGGAGTGCTGCGGTTAGGCCCCCGAGGCTCCCACCTGCAATTGCCACCTGCGGCCACGTCGTCACGTATCTCACTTTCCTCACATGTTGGGGATTGCTAGCGGCTGAGGGGTCGCCCGTCGCACTGCGACCGACGACCCCTCAACAATGTTAAAAGTGCTCAACCCTCGATTTACGGGACACCGAAAGTTGCGATTTGAGTGACATCCAACTCGAACAGCACGCGACGCTCGTTCATGCCTGGATCGCGCAACATGTACTCGTCGCCCTGACCGATGTACTTACGCCAGATGCTGTTCAGGTGCTCCGTTACGCGAGCGCCCTCTTCGGGATCATCCTCGTGGATTTCGCGAGCGACCGTGCACTTCAGGCTGAGCCAGTGGTACGCGTTGCTCGGGTTGACCAGGAGGTACGTGACGTTCGGGTTGACCCGAATCCAGTCCGTCTTCTTGCGGTGCTCTGCAAGGTTCAGCAGAACCTTCGGTCCCTCGTACGAGAACCAAACTGGGGTCAGGTTGATCAGGCCACTCGGGCTCAGCACACCGATGGTGGCCGTGACCGGGTCGTCAATCAACATCTTGAAGGTGGGATCCAAGTCCTCAAGGCTGTGGACCTGCTCGCGGTCCCCAATCATGAACTGACCCGGCTGCGTTCCCGCAGACACATCCCGGAACTTGGCTACTTTAATTGCCATGCGTGACTCCGATTCCGACAACATCTGCGAATGCAGACACTTGCGTGGACTGTAAACCTATTCGGTTCCCACCGCTAGACCTAGCGTGGACGTGTCGCGAGCAGTAGCCTTGCCGAGCCCAACGGAAAGTGTCGACAGTTTGGATACATGGTGCCCGGTCCTTTGGACGGATTGCGAGTCCTTGACCTCACGCAGGTTCTGTCGGGCCCGTACACGACCATGTTGCTGGCCGATATGGGTGCCGACGTCATTAAGGTTGAGCCGCCGACGGGTGATGTGTCTCGGCTCTGGGGCCCGTTCCCACATGGGGCTACGTCAAGTAGTGAGTACGGCGGATACTTCGCGAGTATCAATCGAAATAAGCGCAGCGTAACTCTCGACCTCAAGGACTCATCTGACCAACAGGTGCTCTGGGCGTTGATCGCCAAAGCCGATGTGCTGGTTGAGAATTTCCGATCCGGGGTGATGGATCGATTTGGTTTGAGCTACGAATCGATCCACGAAAAGTATCCGTCCCTTGTCTACGCCTGCATCAGAGGGTTTGGTGATCCGCGGACGGGGCGAAGCCCCTACGACCAGTGGCCCGCCTTCGACATCATTGCGCAGGCGATGGGAGGACTCTTGGGTGTGACTGGAATGGATGCCTCTCATCCGGTCAAGGTTGGCCCTGGGATAGGTGACATCTTCCCGGCTGCTCTGGCAGCTACCGGAATCCTGGCTGCGGTGCGCCATGCCGAACACACGGGCGAAGGCCAGTTTGTTGATGTCGGCATGTACGACGCAGTTCTTTCACTAACTGAAAGAATCATCTACCAGCATTCGCTCACCGGACGGGATCCAGAGCCGCAGGGCAACACGCACCCTTTACTGTGCCCCTACGGCGTTGTGGCCACGGCGGACGGCTTCGTGGCGCTCGCCGCGCCAACTGACCACCACTGGAGATTGCTGACCGAGTTCATGGGCAAGCCGGAGTTCGGTTCGGATCCAAAGTTCGCGACGAATAATCAGCGATTGGCCCATAGCGACGAGACGTACGAACTTGTTGAATCGTGGACGACCGGGCGCACCACTGCGAGCGTGGTGGACGTGCTCGCGGGTGCAATTCCGTGCGGCCCGGTCAACAAGGCATCGGACATTGCTGGTGATGAACATGTATCGGTGCGGGACATGGTCGTTACCGTGCCACATCCAGATGGAGCGGACATGCAGATCGTTGGGTCGCCGGTTAAGTTCAGTTCTACCAAGCCCGGAGCGTTCTCCCGCGCCCCGCTACTTGGGGAGCATTCCCAGAACGTTGCATGGTTGCCGCGCGTTCGTCGAAGCGGATCGACAGCTGATGAAGGAGTGAGCCAATGAGTCGCGACCTAGCCCATGTGTGGGCCGAAGAGCTCGCAACCGCCGGGGTGACACGAGTCTTTGGTGTACCCGGTGGTGGTCCAAACCTCGACATGATTGGTGCGGCGGCCGAGCACGGTATTTCCTTCACCTTGGCTCACGGGGAAACAGCCGCCTGCATCATGGCGGGCGCATTCGGTCGGCTCACCAACACCCTTGGTGTGGCCGTCGTAACACGCGGCCCGGGATTCACCAGTGCATTCAATGGGCTTGCCCAAGCGACCCTTGATCGATTCCCGCTCATGTTGGTCAGTGACACCGTGTCGCAGGCCGCCGCCGCAAGGGTGGGACATCAGCGACTCGATCAGGTGGGTGCTGCGGCCACCGTTGCCAAGTGGAGCGGAACACTCGGATCACATGAGTCTGCTGAAACGATTCGCACTGCCATCAACGTCGCCCAGACAGCGCCGGCGGGCGGGGTACACGTGGCATTTGATGCCTCCTCGACGGGGAGCGTCGCGAACCCTGATACTGGCTCCAGCATTTCCACGGACGACGACATCGTTCGCGCCCATGAGTTGATCGCGTCCGCACGTAAACCGCTGATCATCCTCGGCGAAGACGCGGTACATCACTACGAGGTCGTGCGTGAAGCGCTGAAATTCGTGCAGGCACCCATCATGTCTACGTATCAGGCGCTAGGGGTTATCCCTGCTGATTGGGCGACGAACGCTGGTCTTTACACCGGAGTGAAAGCTGACGCGCCGCTGTTGGACCAGGCGGATCTCATCATTGGTATCGGCATCGATTCGATTGAGCCAATGCCCGGAGCCTGGCCGTCAGAGGCTCCCGTGGTGATCTTCCATTCCGTGCACGCAGATGTTGGCTACTTTGGTAATCCGCGCCTTGTCGTTGGCGCCTATTCGCATACGTTGCCGCCATCGAGTGTGTCGGGCCAAACGGCGTGGTCGCCCACTGCTGGTTCAGATTGGTGGGCCGGTCGGGTCGCGGGACTGCTCACCGATGAAGTGCGCCTGACCCCGCAGAACTTAGTGCTCGCCGTGCGATCTCACGCACCGGATGCCCACGTCACCGTGGACGCCGGTGCCCACATGCTGGCGGTCATGCCCCTGTGGCCCTCGGACCACCCCAATCGCGTGCTCATCTCCAATGGTCTGGCGACCATGGGCTTCGCGCTTCCAGCAGCTATCGGAACGGCGTACGCCTATCCTGGCGAGCGCGTGATTGCCTTCACCGGCGACGGTGGGATCGGCATGGTGCTCGCCGAATTGGAGGTTGTAGCCCGGGCGAACCTTCCGATTACCGTCGTCGTTTTCAACGATGCAACATTGACCTTGATCAAGTTGAAACAGGAGGCTAATCAGGGCGGATCTGACGCGGTCGATTACGCGCAGGTCGATTTTGCTGGAATTGCCAATGCGATAGGCATCACATCTGTGGTCGCAAGCACCGTGGATGAGGTTAATATCGCCCTTAAATCGACGGGAGTTGGCCCACTTCTGATCGACGCCCGGATCGATTCTGACGACTACACCCACATCATGAAGGCGGTTAGAGGATGACGACCACCGCGATGCGCCGAGTGCTCGCCCGTGCCGAGTCAGGTAAGACGCTCGACGTCAACGAGATTGCCGAGTTGCTCAGCGCACGTGACGAGGATCTCGAGGCACTGTCGACCATCGCGGGTCGGCTGCGGGATCAAGGTCTCGAGGCAGCGGGCCGGTCAGGAATCATCACGTACTCGCGCAAGGTATTTATCCCGCTGACGCGGCTATGTCGCGACCGGTGTCATTACTGTACGTTCGCCACTGTTCCGGGACGTCTTCCAGCTCCGTACCTTTCTGAGGACGAGGTCTTGGAGATCGCCCGCGCTGGCGCAGCGATGGGCTGCAAGGAAGCACTATTCACGTTGGGGGATCGTCCCGAGGAGCGTTGGTCTCAGGCCGCTGAATGGCTGGAAGAACAGGGTTACGACGACACACTGTCGTACGTACGTGCCATGGCTATTCGGGTTTTGGAAGAGACTGGTCTACTTCCTCATCTCAATCCCGGCGTGATGTCGTGGTCGGAGTTGCAGCGGCTTAAGCCCGTCGCCCCGTCCATGGGCATGATGCTTGAGACAACGGCAACACGTTTGTGGTCTGAGCCCGGTGGAGCCCACTTCGGTTCTCCAGATAAGGAACCGGCCGTCCGCATTCGAGTACTCGAAGATGCCGGTCGTCACACCATTGCGTTCACCACAGGAATTCTGGTGGGTATTGGCGAAGATCTCACTGAGCGTGCCGAATCGCTTATGGAGCTCCGCCGAATCGCGCGTGCCTATGGTCACATTCAAGAGGTCATTGTCCAGAATTTCCGCGCAAAGCCAGACACGGCGATGAGGTCAACTGATGACCTTGAATTGCAGGAGTACATCGCAGCGGTGGCAACGGCTCGTATTGTTCTTGGGCCCAAGATGCGAATTCAGGTACCACCAAATCTGACTGATACCAACGAACTTGAGCGTTTGATCGCCGCTGGCATCGACGATTGGGGTGGCGTATCACCGTTGACCCCCGATCACGTCAATCCTGAACGGCCGTGGCCTCACCTCGACGACCTTACGGCGCGCACGGCAGCAGCAGGCTTCACCCTGCGCGAGCGGTTGACCGCACATCCGGAATATGTACGACGCGAAGAACCATGGATCGATCCACGCGTTGTGCCACATGTTCGTGCGTTGGCAGATGAGAACGGGTTGGCTGTCGAAGGGCGTAATCCGGTTGGTCAGCCATGGCAAGAGCCCGATGCGGCGCTTGAGTCGACGGGGCGTACCGATTTGCACGCCGAGATCGATGCAGAGGGTCGGCGAACCGATCGTCGTGCGGACTTCGACGAGGTGTACGGCGACTGGGTGGCGTTAGGTGAATCCAGTGCGCTGATTGATCGTTCAGCCCCTGCACGGCTCGACGGAGATATGGCTGCTGCGTTGCGAAGCGCAGAGCGTTCGCCATCGAGTCTTACCTTCGACGAGGGTCTCGTACTGATGAACGCCGAGGGAGACGCGCTGGAGGCCCTGTGTTCCATTGCTGATGACGTTCGTCGCGATCGCGTGGGTGATGAGGTGACGTATGTGGTCAACCGCAACATCAACTTCACCAATGTTTGTTACACGGGCTGTAGGTTCTGCGCCTTCGCGCAACGACGCACTGATGCCGACGCATACAGCCTGTCGCTCGACGAGGTTACCGAGCGGGCGGCTCAGGCGTGGGAGGTCGGAGCCACCGAGATCTGTATGCAGGGTGGTATCGATCCGCAGTTGCCTGGATCGGCGTACTTCGATCTCGCTCGGGCCATCAAGGCAGGTGCACCCGATATTCATCTCCATGCGTACTCACCTATGGAGGTTGTCAATGGTGCGGCTCGTGCTGAGTTGTCGATCGAGGAGTTCTTGATCGCAGCTAAGGAAGCGGGCGTGGATTCACTGCCTGGCACTGCTGCGGAGATTCTCGACGATGAAGTTCGTTGGATTCTTACCAAGGGTAAATTGCCCACCGCGCAGTGGATCGAGGTGGTGCAAACTGCTCACCGCATAGGGATTCCGACGACGAGCACGATGATGTACGGACACGTTGATGCGCCACGACACTGGGTTGCACACCTTCAACTGCTGGCTCGGTTGCAGTCTGAGAGTGGCGGATTCAGTGAGTTCGTCGGACTGCCATTCATCCATACGAATTCACCTATCTACCTTGCTGGCTTAGCTCGCACTGGGCCGACGATGCGTGACAATCGCGCCGTCCACGCCATGGCGAGGTTGCTCCTCGACGGTCAGATTAAAAACATCCAAACCTCCTGGGTGAAACTTGGAGATGACGGATGTCAGGTGTTGCTCAACGGGGGAGTCAACGACCTCGGCGGCACGTTGATGGAAGAGACGATTTCGCGCATGGCTGGATCGGAGTTTGGCTCGGCCAAGACGCCGCGCGAGCTCGCTGAAATTGCCGCCGGAATTGGTCGTCCAGTGCGTCAACGCACGACGAGTTACGGATACGTCTCCGAGGAACGGCTCAATGCCGCGGAGGTTAAGGGTGCATCGTTGGCAGCGTTCCTGCCGGTGGTTCAGGTTTAGCGCACAATCGTCTCAGAGCCCACCGGAAGACTCCCATTGCTGGAGTCACGTCGCTAGCCTTAGCGCACGCGCACTTCGGCGATAGAGGTCTCATGGACGGGTACGACACGAGCGATGGTCGAACGTTGGCGATTGTCGACGAGACAGCTCTGGCTGAATTGCTGTGGATGGCTGTCACCATGACTGCGCTGTTAGTTGTTTACGCGATTGTCGATGTCATCACACATCCCGCCGATCAGTCCGGGTGGCGAGCGGCGTCGAGTCTGATCCCCGCACTGTTGGTCTTTGGGATTGTGGTCGCATATCGCCGTGACAAGATTCCTGCCCGTCAAGCTGGCTTGATAACAGGGGTGGCTGCGATCGCTGTTGCCGCGTCGGTGCTCTACACACTGACGCGCACTGGGGGGCCAACCGAGCTCATTTACCTGACGGTTCTGATTCTGCTCGTCGGCGCCTGCGCCATGCGAACTCCCGTTTTCTACGGCGTCGTTACGTCCCTGGCAGTTATTGGTGCGATGGGGATTTTGGTGGTGACTGAGCCGAATTCGGTTGCACAGCGGGGTGACTGGGTCATTGGCTTGGCGGTGAGTGTTGCGGCTGCCGTCATCGTGCATCGGGCGCGGGTTGGAGGGCTGCGCAAACTGGGTGCAGCGCAAGATGACCTAGAACGAATCGCAGCTGTCGACGAGCTCACTGGTGTGACTAGCCGCTATGGGTTTTCCCTCGCTTTTCCATGGCTCATTGCGCAATCGAGACGTCACGATGTCGACGTGTTTGCACTCTTTGGTGATGTCGATGGTCTAAAAATCGTTAACGACTCACGTGGCCACGAGTTCGGCGACCAACTCATCAAGGCCGCGGCAAATGCACTGAGGGAGCACTCCAGGGCCAGTGATCTCGTCGTGAGATGGGGCGGGGACGAGTTCCTCGTGATTGGTATGGGGTCTGCACCTGACCTTGGGCGGTTTGAGTCAGCGGTAAGCATGACGATGGGTGCTTTAACATCAGGCTCAGATCAACACAGCTCCATGTCGATGGGGGCTGCGTCATTGAGGCGAACCGATGGCACACTCGAATCACTCATTACCGCGGCTGACAACGACATGATGCGCCGACGCCGTGAGCGGGGTCATCGTCATAGTGAGCGCGCGACGTCTGGATAGTGACGAACCGCGCTGTGCGCGTTAGTTGGTGGTTCGGGACAGGAAGTTTGTAAGCAATCCATTGAACTCGGTGGTGTATTCAATCTGGGTCCAGTGACCACACTTGCCGAACACATGCAGTTGGGCATTCGGAATCGTCGAGAACAAGTGATGTGCACACGAGACCGGAATCACTGCGTCTTCCCGGCCGTGAACAATCAACACGCGATGTTCAAGGGTGCGAAGAAGTGCGTCGGGGGTCACCATCGCGTCTACCCATGTTTGGCGAGGCGAGGGAAACATGGCGCTAAAGGCTTCCTGCACACCGGGTTCGATACTTGCGCGATAGCGCAGTTCGGCCAACTCGTCTGTGGCGATGTTTTTGTTGAACGCGAAGATGTCGAGCAGTCGGCGCATCGCGGCAACACTTGGTTCGTAGCCCCAGATGTCATCGAGTCCCGGGGTCAGCGTGAATGGGGCGCCAACGCTGCCCATGAGTACGAGGTCGCCAATGCGATCTGGGTGATGTGCGGCCGTACGAAGTGCCACCCCACCGCCGAAACTGTTACCGACCAGGTGAGCGCGCTCGAGACCGTGGGCATCGAGGAAGCCAATGAGTTGGTTCACCCAGGTGTTCATCGAATACTCGACATCGACGGGACGCTCAGTGAAACCGAATCCCACCATGTCTGGGGCGAACACCCGATAGTGCTCAGCCAGGGCAGGAATAGTCAGCCGCCAGTTGGAGTATGCCGACACCCCGGGCCCTGATCCGTGGACTAGTACAACCGGGTCACCGTCACCGGCTTGTAGGTAATTAGTGACGATGCCATGGGCGACGATGCTGTGACCGATTTCGGGACGTTGGCTCATGGGGAGACTCTGCCAATCCAAGACGGGTTTGTCAGCAGTTGTTCCGCGGTTGCTTCGACAACCGCCCGCGGTCGTTGTCGTGCGTTACGTTAGAACTGCTGCTGCTAGCCAGATGGTGGTCGCAAGGCCTGCGGCGGTAAGGCCGATAGCGGTGGACAACATGGCACCTTTAACGGCCTCAATAGTTGACGGCGTTGCCTCATGGTGGGATCGCAGTCGAATGACCTCGGTGAGGTAGACCCCGAGAATGAAGAACAGTGGCAGGCCGACGACAGGTACAACGAACATTCCGATGATGCCCGCGATGGACCCGATTAGAAGTGTCGTGCCAGCCACCCCGGCGTCATTCATCCGTTTACCGGGGATGAGGTACGTAAATACCGAGCCGATGATCAATACCCCGATGGCAGCAACAGCCACGCCAAGGGATAACCATGTGTGTTCTACCAACGCCCAAAGGGCAACAGCGCCGCCGATAAGAAGATGGCCGGGAAGAATGGGAAGAATCGTTCCGATGATGCCCACAATGCAGGCAACAAAAACGAGTGCTTCACCCCATGCGGGCATGTGATGCCCCGCCGCTGTTACAGGTCGTCTGTGGACGGAACGGCGGGTGCCGACAATTCAGCAGTCTGATCCAGAACGTTGGACGCCAACGGACGAATACGTGCTTCGTGTTCGCGGAAGTGATGGCCACAGAACAGCAAGTCACCACCGGCGGTCAACGTCACGCGGACGTAGGCCTGCGCGCCACAGCGATCACAGCGGTCGAGAGCGGTGAGCGGTGTGGACGGGCTGAGGGTGGTTGTCATGGTGTTCTCCTCCAGATCGTCTTTATCCTCGCACGGTCTAACGTGCCGGGCAGCCGGGACATTCCCTATTTGCCCAATCCGTAGACCTATGGTGACCTAGATCACCCAATCACAAATACTTCGACACGGCTAGCAGCATGACGATCACTCGTTTGCTTCGTGTCGTAATTTTTATATCGGCATTCCGCCGCGCCAATTGAGGTGTTCCACATGGTGGACGTCGGGTAGCTGGCGGGGTGTCACGTCACCCTTGCGTCAGTGGTGGGCATTAGATTGAGAATGCCGTCGAAAGACGGCTGACATGGGCCCCGTGAGCCGATGTCATGAGGCGTGACGGGAAGTTTTGTTTCAGGCGTATCGATGCGCCATAACCTGAGTTCAGGAGAGTTAGCCGGATATGACCGCTGAAGCCGTGGACCGTCCAACTAAGGGACGCGCTGCATCACAGGGCGGTTATTCGGCTAAAAACCTCTCCGTCCTTGAGGGCCTCGACGCCGTTCGCAAGCGGCCGGGTATGTACATCGGATCCACTGATGGACGCGGCCTCATGCATTGCCTGTGGGAGATCATCGACAACTCGGTTGACGAGGCGCTGGCTGGTCATGCCCACGCGATCGACGTGATCTTGCATCCTGACGGATCAGTCGAAGTACATGACGATGGTCGCGGCATCCCGGTTGATATTGAGCCCAAGACCAAACTGACCGGCGTCGAAGTTGTGATGACCAAACTCCATGCCGGTGGAAAGTTCGGTGGCGGTTCCTACACGGCCTCAGGCGGGTTGCACGGTGTTGGTGCGTCCGTCGTCAATGCGCTGTCCGAACGGCTCGATGTTGAGGTCGACCGGGACGGCAAGATCCACACCATGTCGTTTAAACGCGGCGTTCCCGGCATCTTCGAAGGTGATGGCCCCGATGCGGACTTCACGAAGAAGAGCGGGTTGGTTGTTGCTGGTCGTGCGAAGAAGGGCCTGACGGGTACCCGAGTTCGCTACTGGGCCGATCGTCAGATCTTCATCAAGGAAGCGGCCTTCGACGTTGAGGCTCTCCACGCTCGCGCTCGGCAGACGGCATTCATGGTGCCGGGCCTGTCGATTTCAATTCGCGACCGTCGCGGCGCCGAGGCACTCGATGAGACCTACTGCTTCAAAGGTGGCATCACAGAATTCGTTGAGCATCTTGCTACCGATGAGCCCGTGACGGGTGTACTCAGGCTCTCTGGCAGCGGCCACTTCACTGAGACTGTGCCCGTTCTTGACGACAAAGGGCATATGACTTCTCAAGAAGTCGAACGCGAACTTGGTGTCGACATTGCTGTGCGCTGGGGCGTCGGATACGAGTCTGAGATCCGATCATTCGTCAACATCATCGCCACACCTAAGGGTGGAACGCACCTTGCTGGCTTTGAGCGTGCGCTCACCAAGACGATGAACGATCAATTGCGCGCACAAAAGATTCTCAAAGTCAGTGAAGACAGTGTGACGAAGGAAGATATTGCCGAGGGTCTGACTGCGGTGGTTACGGTGAGGCTTGCCGAGCCGCAGTTCGAAGGGCAGACCAAAGAGGTTCTGGGCACTCCGGCCGCCACCAGGATCGTCAGCTCAGTGGTTACCAAGGAATTGACCAAGTGGTTCACCAATCCGCCACGTGGTGATAAGAACGCTACGAAAGCCCTGCTCGACAAGATCGCCAATGCGGCTCGAGCTCGAGTGGCCGCCCGCACACATCGTGACGTTCAACGACGTAAGACCGCACTTGAATCGTC
>CANGPO010000071.1 GCA_947455705.1 Actinomycetota bacterium
GCTGGCCTGAAGCAGACCTATCGGGTGTGCTTAACACAGGCTTTCGGCGACGATGTCGGACCGGGTGTCATAGGGTCGGGGTGTGAGTGACTCCGTCGGAATGTTCATCGCCCTCGAGGGGGGCGATGGTGCGGGCAAGTCCACTCAGGCCCGGCTTCTGGTGGACGCGCTGACCGAGGCTGGCTTCGATGTTGTGCTGACGCGCGAGCCCGGTGGCACACCAGCGGCAGAAGCAATCCGATCGGTTGTTCTCTCACCTGAGTTCGCAGGCCTTGATCCACGTGCTGAGGCGTTACTGTTTGCGGCCGCTCGAAGTGAGCATGTTCACCGCCTGATTCGACCAGCTCTCGAACGGGGTGCCATCGTGATCACCGATCGGTACGTCGATTCATCTATTGCCTATCAAGGCGTCGCTCGGGGCCTCGGAGTCGATGTGATCGCCGAAATCAATCTCTGGGCGACACAAGGTACCCTCGCCGATCTCACGGTTCTGCTCGATGTGGATGCCGCGACCGGTCTTGAGAGAGCCACTGATCCAAACCGTCTAGAGGATGAGCCGGCGGATTTTCATGACTCCGTTGTTCAGGCATTCCGGACGCTCGCGGCCGCGGATCCAGATCGCTACCTAGTGATCCCGGCGGCTGGTTCACCCGAAGCAATCTCTGCGCAGATTCTCGATCGCGTTCGAGCCGAGTATCAAAGGCGTTCACAGTGACGAGCACGGCCACTCACGATGTCTTCACCGAACTCATCGGTCAAGACGTAGTCGTCGGTCAACTAAGGGCCGCAGCTGCGGACGCACCGGCAGCCCGCGCGGGCCTGCCGTCGAAGGCGATGACGCACGCCTGGTTAATCACGGGTCCGCCCGGTAGCGGACGCTCAACCGCTGCCCTAGCCCTTGCTGCAGCACTCGTGTGCCCGCAGGGCGGCTGTGGGGCCTGTGAGGAATGTGATTTGGTGCGCCACTCCGGCCACGTGGATGTTGAACATATGGTGCCTGAGGGTGTCGAGTACCTCAAGACGGAGGCAGACCACCTCATCACGAGAGCCGCCTATTCTCCGTCCAAATCGTTGTGGCAAGTGATTGTCGTCGAGGATGCGGATCGGTTCTCCGATGTCGTGGGCAACTCGCTCTTGAAGAGCATTGAGGAACCTACGCCCGGAACGGTGTGGATTTTGTGTGCACCGAGTGAGCAAGACGTGCTGCCAACGATCCGTTCTCGATGTCGTCACGTCATGTTGGCAACGCCGAAGACGAGCGACGTAGCTGCGGCGCTGATCGCCTCGCTGGGAGTTGATCCGGCGATGGCCTCATTTTCAGCCAAGGCCGCCCAAGGGCACATTGGTCGAGCGCGCGCACTTGCCACCGATGAGGATGCACGTCTTCGTCGCCAGGACGTGTTGCGAATCCCACTGCAGTTGGGTGATCTCGGATCATGTCTTGCCCTCGCCGCAGACCTCGTCGAGACGGTGAATGCAGACACCGCTGCGGTGTGCGATCCACTTGATGCGCGTGAGGATGCCGCCCTTCGTGTCGCCCACGGAGATGGCGGTGAAGGTCGCGGTCTCGGCACGGTCGAGCGCCGAGCCAAGGGTGCGTTCAAAGACCTGGCGGACCGCCAGAAGCGTCGACGGCGCCGAGTAACGCGCGATCAGTTGGATCGCGCCATCGTTGATCTCATGGGCTTCTATCGCGACGCATTAATCATCCAGTTGGACGCACCCACTGAGTTAGTGAATGCCGAAATGCGCCCGCAGCTTGAGCGAGTAGCGGCAGCGTCACGTCCGCAGGAAACGCTGTTGCGCGTTGATGCGCTAGAGCGAACGCGCAATCTACTCACCGCAAATGTTCAGCCGTTACTGGCCTTTGAATCATTAATGGTCACTCTGAAAGATCCGTCGCTGGCCTAAGTCGCCGTAGTGATCAAACGGCTAGTGATTCGCCGCGACGCGCAAGCCTTCGGCATACGACGACAACGCATCGGCCGCTGGGCCTAAGACATCTTCTGCGGACCGTCCGAGATCAGGCGAGGCCAACATGCTCGCCGCGGCAGCGAGTAGTCGGTCGTAGATGTTGACACCTTCAGCCAACCGCACTTGAACGACGCGTGCCGATTGCTCTGCAGCGGCAGCGGCCGCCGTGCCGGGCAAGTCACGACGCATGTGATCGAGCAGAACAAGCCGGCTAATCTGAGCCGCCAATTGCGGAGCCGCCTCGTTATCTGCGTCGCGAAGTTCTTTACCTGCATCCGGGTGCAGCCCGAAAACTGCCGGAATCATGGTGACGACCTGACGTCTTACTGCCTCCACACCATTGGCTTCGGCAAAACCGATCGCATCTTTACGAAGATTGCGCGCGGTGCCCTGCGGCATCATGTGGGCTAACTGCGGCGGACTGATGGTTTCTGATTCCTGCTTCGCCCGGACGGCGATCACCGCCGACAGCGCGGAGCCCGTTAGCAGAGCCCACGGCGCAAAGCCGTCGGTTGCTGCGTCGATAACCCCCAGGACAGCCGCAGCACCCGATACAGCGCTCATCGTCACGGCGCGGGACTTCAACCTGTTCACGCGGCGGTAGTGCTTCTTGACGGCCTTGTCGTGTCGCTCGATCGCTTTGACCTGTTCGCGGGCCAACTTGGTGTTTGACGCTTGCACCACCGCATATGCCTCCACGACATCGAGGCCTTGCGTGACCAGGCTGGTAACCCGTTCGGCGAGGCGTGAGATGTCGTTTGGCGTGCCCATAGGGACACGTTAAACGAGAAACGGCCGTAGTCTCGACCCGTGCCGACAGAAAATGCTCAGATCCACCTCGAGGACCCCGTATGGGGTGATCTTGTTTTTGAGGCTGTCCGGGCCGGATCCGATGAAGGTGAGCCGGTCCTGTTGTTGCACGGCTTCCCGCAGAACAGCGGTGAATGGGCGCATGTGATGCCTGCTTTAGCTGCGCAAGGAATGTCGGTGGTGGCCCCGGATCAGCGGGGTTACTCACCGGGTGCTCGCCCATCCGATGTCTCGGGCTATCGCACCGAACTGTTGGCCAATGACGTTGTGGCGATGATTTCTGCGCTCGGCTGGGACAGCGCACACCTCGTAGGGCACGACTGGGGGGCGATCATCGCCTGGTGGGTAGCGGCTACCCATCCAGAGGCCGTTCGTAGTCTGACGACCCTGTCAGTGCCCCATCCGGGGGCTTTTGGCTCGGCGCTAGTGCAGGACCCCGCTCAGCGGGAGAAGTCTGGCTACATCGGGTTCTTCCGCAATGATCCCGAAAAGGCGCGCGACGTCCTGCTCAGAGCTGCCGGACTTACCTTGCGAACGATGTATGGGGGAGCGGTTTCGGCGGCGGATCTTGATGCCTACGTCGAGTTCTTTGGTGCGCATGATGGGGCGGCTTTGGTCGCGGGGATGCGCTGGTACGGAGCGATGTCGGAACAGGAAATGATGAGCGTTCCGGCAGTTTCGGTGCCCACCACCTTCGTCTGGGGTGATGAGGACATTGCCATCGGTGCTACTGCCGCACATGCCTGCTCGCAGTACGTCACAGGTGAATTCGATTTCCGTATCCTTGAAGGCCGTGGCCACTGGCTGCCAGACGAGGATCCCGATGCTGTGGTTGACGCAGTCATGACGAGAGTGGGCCGATAGATGCCGAACATGATGGCGGTGACGTTCTCGCCAAACGGACGGCTTTACTACCTTGATGCGGCCGACGTGCGTCCCAAGGTTGGCGAACGAGTGCTGTTTCCGACGTCGGTTGGCACCGAAGTCGTTCAGGTGATCTGGGGTCCCGAATGGGTGGACGAACCAATTGGCGGACTGCCCGTCTGTGCTGGCATGGCGTCGGCGGGGGACATCGAGCGTGATGAGACAAATCGTCGTCGTCGCACCGAGATCAAAGTGGCGGCCCAGCGATTGATCCGAGAACAAAAACTGCCCATGAAGGTCAGTGGTGTCGACTGGGTTGACGAGGGCCATGAATCTGGACGACCAACGGCGACGATCTACTTCACAGCTCCGGGCCGAGTCGACTTCCGAGATCTGGTGCGAGACCTAGCGAACAAGATCGACGCGAAGGTGATGTTCACGCAGTTGTCGCCACGTGATGATGCTCGCGTGCAGGGTGGTATCGGTTCATGCGGTCGTGAGACCTGTTGCTCAACATTCCTGGTTGACTTCGAGCCTGTGACCTTGCAGATGGCTCGCGATCAAGACCTGCCTGCGAATCCGTTGAAGATCTCGGGTGCCTGTGGTCGGTTGATGTGCTGTCTGAAGTACGAGCACCCGATCTATGACGAATTCAACGCAACGGCACCGGCGGTTGGTGATCGGGTGGCCACCCAAGATGGAGATGGTCGTGTCATTGCACATGATGTTCCGCGCGATCAGGTGGTGATCCGCCTTGATGCTGGAGGGCAGCGGACCGTGTGTGACCGGGCGTCGGCGTGTTCGGCTCGGGCCGCCTACGAGACGCGCGGATCATAGGTTCGGGGTTGCCGAATCGGAATTCATCATGGACGAGCATCGGACGTCCAAGGGAACTCGTCGACCCGGTGAGGCGTCGTACTACGTGGACGTGACAGGCTCGTCCCGACTGATCTAGATCCTTGTGGGGGTTTTGTGCGCACGTACCGCGTAGCATCGCGCGCCGCCGTGGCTGCGTTGGTGACGATGGCACTTGCCGCGTGCTCAGGGACCATCGGAGCGGTGACCGAGTCTGGTTCACCCGGCGCCTGGATGCCTTCTGCGCCGCCCTCGGCATCTGCCTCAGTGCCGACCGTAAACCCATCTGCGCAACCCTCAGGGTCGTCGACTGGCATCACAGACCCCCTGGCGCGTTTTTACCAGCAGCATCTGGTGTGGTCGTCGTGTAGTGGCGACTTTCAATGTGCAAAGCTCACCGTTCCTGTTGATTACGCAGCTCCGAATGGCGATACGACGAAGGTTTCAATCATTCGGTTGCGGTCGGCTGATGCGTCTAAGCGCATCGGCTCGTTGGTGATTAACCCCGGTGGTCCGGGTGGCTCCGGTGTTGACTTTGCGCGGGCTGCTCGAGCGATTTACTCGCAGGCCATTCTCGATCAATACACGATTGTGGGTTTTGATCCACGTGGTGTTGCGTCCTCAGATCCCGTGCAATGCCTCAACGATCCGCAGACCGATCGATTCATCGCCGCTGACGGGACACCGGACACCCCTGCTGAGATTCTGCAGTTGCAGGCATTAGGCAAACTCTTCGCCGAATCGTGTAAAGCCCGTTCTCCGAAGCTATTTGCCCACGTCGACACTCGTTCGGTTGCCCGTGATCTCGACGTACTTCGAGCCGCCCTTGGCGAATCCAAGCTGAACTACTTCGGAGCGTCCTACGGCACGTATCTCGGCGCCACCTATGCAGATCTGTTCCCTACGAAGGTGGGTCGGATGGTGCTCGATGGTGCCATTGATCCGACCCTGACGAACGTTGAAATAACCCATCAGCAGTTGAAGGGTTTTGAGGTCGCGATCGCACGCTTTATTGCCGATTGCAACAAGCAGCAAAGCTGCCCTCTGCCGGGAGGGGTTGAAGCGGGTAAGGCAAAGCTTGCGCGTTTGTTTGCGACGTTGGATCAGGCGCCACTGAAGACCGGTGATCCAAAGCGCTCCCTGAACGAAGCGTTGGCCGAGAACGCAGTTCTGTCGTACCTGTACTTTCCCGAGAGCGATTATGGGCAACTGCGTGATGGTCTGAGTGCGGCTTTCAACGGTGATGGTTCAGTGCTGCTGGACATGCTCGATCAGCGCATCTCGCGGGATTCCAGTGGGCACTACACCGACAACTCAAATGCCATGCTCTATGCAGTGAACGCGTTGGATCGTCCCGACCGCCCGACGGTTACCCAGTGGCAGACCTACGCAGACCAGTGGGCGAAGGAAGATCCGCTCTTCGGCAGGTTCTTCGCGTGGGGCAATATTCCGTTCGACTATTGGAATGCGCCGGCCACCAACAGTCCACATGAGATTCATGCCCCCGGCTCACCTCCCATTCTCGTTGTGGGCACCACGTACGATCCGGCCACGCCGTACCCGTGGGCTCAGGGATTGGCAAAGCAGTTGTCGCGCGGGGTGCTGTTAACCCGAGTGGGTGATGGCCATACCGCCTATGGCATGGGTTCCACGTGTGCAGACGATGCAATTGACCGATTTTTGACCACAGGGGTGACGCCCCCGGTTGGAACTGTCTGTCACTGAGGTATCCTTGTGGACCGTGCTGCTGTCACCCCCGGGTGCAGATGTACGCCGCCTTAGCTCAGTCGGTAGAGCGTCTCACTCGTAATGAGAAGGTCAACGGTTCGATTCCGTTAGGCGGCTCCACCTTGAGTTATTTCTGCGGGGCAACCTGCAAGCGTTCACGGACTTCGTCTAGTGGCTGATCAGCCATCGCAAGATGCTCAATGGTGGTGAAGTCGACGCCCGAGCGCGCCCCTCGATCCAGTGCGGATGCCCACACATCTGACACACCGGGGCGGGCCATGACGCCGATTTCTGGCTCTTTATGGTGAAAGTGAATGAGCCCGGTACAACCCACCACCTGTTACCAGATGTGCCAGCCGTCGGTGGTGCTCGCCGGTGGGCGAACCCCATACTGCGCCCGAACTTCGTCCAGCGGCATTGCCGCGATTGCAAAGTGATCAGCAGCTGCAAAATCACCCGTGACCGCTGAACCACGCGCGAATGATTCGCCGAGTAAATCGATGGCACCCGGACGCGATAGCGCTCCCTCGGTCACGACGATGTTGTCGACTCCGCTGATGCCCGTCTCGTGGACGATGATGGGCGATAGGAACGCAAAGGCGTTGACGGGATTGTCATCCATCGCCATTTGGAACGCTCCGAGACCGATCTCACCCGGTCCCGTCGGCTCGATGCCGGAAAGTACGTGAATGAAGTCGTGGGCGACATACATATGGTTGACAGTTGATGCGCGAACACCGGGAAGCTCTAGGTTGTTGCGCTCGTAAAAGTTCAGGAATGCTCGACCAAGGCTGTCATCGGGTAGGTCAGCGAAACCCTCCAGTGCTCGGACGATTTCAGGCTCTGGCGTCTCCTTCTGGATGGGCATTCCCTTGAAGCGCTCCTCGGAACGGCCCATGATCATGTCGTCGAAATAGCGGCTGAAATCTGCAGCCGCGCGCTTGGCGCCTTGGTCGATGAGATCGCGGAAGATTTCCAGTTCGCGTGGTGCCAATCCGATTGCGGCCGAGTACTGCTCTACCCGTGATACTTGAGCGTCATCGAGTGGGTGCCTGCACATCTCCAGCGTCACCAGAATTTCATAGAACCGACGACGTGCCACCGGATCAGTTACGGCCGCGGCCAACTCGTCGGGTCCAAGACCGCCAGTGGCCTTGAGATCGATGTCTGGGCGGCCCCAGACCGGGCCAACAACTGCGGCCAGGACATTCAGCTGCTCTTCGGTGGGCCCATCGCCGACGTCAATTCCGCCAATGAGTCCGCGCACTACTGGGTCCACAAGTTCTGGGGCGATGGCGAAAGTCATGAGGCAACCTTAAGGGACTGCCTGATGCGTGAAGTCTGCTGTAGGTAAAGTTTGGGTTAACCCTTGCGTCCGACGATGAGGTCGGCGATCAAACCGGTCCAGCCCGTTTGATGGGAGGCTCCAAGGCCGCGGCCTGTGTCGCCGCAGAAGTACTCGTGGAACATCACATTCTCACTCCACCGTGGGTCAGTCAGGAAGCGGTCATCGCCGGTGAAGCATGGCCGTGCACCCGATGCATCGGGGAGGAAGAGTTTAAGCAGGCGTTGACGAAGCTCGTCGGCCACCTGATCGAGATTGAGATACACCCCAGACCCTGTTGGACACTCGACTGTGAACTCAGGTCCGAGATACAGGTAGTAACGCTCAAGGGCTTCAATCAGTAGGTGGTTGATCGGAAACCAAACGGGACCACGCCAGTTGGAGTTGCCACCATAGATGGGCGATGTTGATTCCGCAGGTTCGTAATCGATGCGGAACTCCTGCCCATTGACCATGACCGCAAACGGATCGTTGCGATGTCGAGCTGAAAGTGATCGGACTCCGTAGGGGCTAAGCATCGATTCCTCGCTGAGTACCTCGGCCAACACGCGACGAAGTCGTTCGGCGTCGACAACAGATAGCAACATGCCGCCGCCATCGATGACCGATCCGGTGATCGAAACGAAACCGGCCGACATCGGATCGTCCAGGGCCCGATGCTTGAGAAATGAATTCCAACGACGCTGTAGACGCTCGGCCGTCAGTTCGTCGCGACGATCACCGGTGATGAAGGCGGCCGCCAGAACAGGAATCACCCCGACGATAGATTTCACTTTCAGCGGCACTCGCGCGCCGTCGGGCCGAATCAACTGGTCGTAGAAAAATCCGTCTGCTGGATCCCACATTCCGCTCTTGGTGATGCCGTCTGTGATTTGGACGAAGTGCTCGAGGAACTTCGTGGCCATCGACTGATACACGCTGTTGCGTCGAGCCAAGCGAAGTGAGATCCGGAGCATCATCTGGCAATAGAACGCCATCCACGCTGTGCCGTCGGCCTGCTCAACCTCGTATCCGTCCGGCACCTTGGAACGGTCAATGGCGCCAATGTTGTCGAGGCCGAGGAAGCCGCCACCGAAAACATTGTTTCCGCCTTCGTCCACCCGGTTAACCCACCACGTGAAGTTGATGACGAGTTTATGGAAGACCCGTTCAAGGAAGTCAAAATCCTCGCCACCGTCGATTTCGAAAACTCTCAACGCAGCCCATGCATGGACCGGCGGATTGAGATCGTCGAAAGACCATTCGTATGCCGGGATTGCCCCGTTCGGATGCATGTACCACTCGCGCAGCATGAGGATTAACTGGTACTTCGACCACTCGGGATCGATGTGGGCGAAGACGACCGTATGAAATGCCAAGTCCCACGCGGCAAACCATGGGTACTCCCATGGATCCGGCATGGAAATGATGTCGTCGGCGAACATGTGGCGCCAATGCTCATTGCGAACGTGCGCGTGACCTGGTGGTGGTGGCGGTTCACCAGGATCGCCATCGAGCCATCGGTCAACGTTGTACCGGTAAAACTGCTTACCCCAGATCATTCCGGCGAACGCCTGCCGCATCACTGCCAGGGTTTGCTCGGATACCCCCTGCGGTGCGAGCGCAGCATAGAAGTCGTCGGCTTCGCGCTCGCGGGTGCCCATGAGATCGTCGAAGTCTTCGCCACCCCACCCCGGATGACTGGTATCTCCACTGGTCGGTGACCACAGACGCAATCGCAACTCAACCGTTTCGCCAGCGGCCACCTCGAGTTGGTACCACCACGCTGCTTTGGTCCCGGTATTGCTCGGATTGACGGTGTCCGTGCCATGGATGACGTGATCGTTAATCCCGTCTTTCGGATATGGAGTGGTTGCATCGACATCCGGTCCCCAAACCACAGGTGCATTGGTTTCGTTTTCGCAAAACAGTGCTTGGGGAGCCTGACCGTTAGGTCCGGGCATGGCGGCAAGGTGGTACGTGCCGGTGCGCCAATGCTCAGCGCGAAGGACGTCGCCATCGAGGTCGATCTGGGGGCGAACTCGGCTAGAACTCGCGTAACTCCAGGTGTCCCGCAACCATAACTGCGGCATCACATGAATAGTGTCGGCGTCTGGGCCAACGTTCGTTACTCGAATGCGCATCGAGATGTCAGTCGGGTCGGCTTTTGCGTAGTCGACGTCGACGACCCAATACCGATTCTCATCGAAGATTCCTGTATCGAGAAGATCGAATTCTGGCTCAGTTCGCGATCGGGCTGCATTGGCGTGCACGAGTTCGTCGTATGGAAAGGACTGCTGCGGATAGTGGTAGCGCCAGCGCAGCCACGAGTGTGACGGAGTTGCGTCGAGATACCACCAGTAATCCTTGGCATCCTCGCCGTGGTTGCCTTGATGACCGTTGAGCCCAAACATCCGTTCTTTGAGGTGACTATCACGCCCATTCCACAACGCGAGACCGAGGCATAGGTCCTGCGACAGGCTCGACAGGCCGGCCATGCCGTCCTCGTTCCACCGATAGCTCCGTGAACGTGCGTGGTCGTAGGGAAAGTAACTCCAGGCGTCGCCGTCATGTGAATAGTCCTCGCGCACTGTGCCCCAGGCGCGTTCAGCGAGGTACGGGCCCCATTGGTACCACGGTCCGGCGTCCTGCGGACCGTGTAGAAGCCGACCGGGATTCTCCATACGTTGGCGCTCACTCACCCAGTGATCATTGCACCTACCGGGGCGACTAACGCGGGATGCGAAATCAATGTTGGGCGGGCGACCCTTCGCTGAGCGTTATCGAATCGTTCTCGAAAGTGTCAATATTTTTCCGAAAACCACTGGCGTGAGTGAAAATCAACGTGATATAAGCCACGTTCTTCGCGGGGGTTGGTAACCCTCCCGTCACGTACATGTTCGAATGGAGACACATTCACACGCTAGGAAGGTGTCATGAGAACCACAAGTGATCAGTCCACCAGTCAAAATCCGTCTACCAATACCCCCTTTGCGGTTACATCCGGAACATGGTTCAGCCGATGGGGTAAGTCCGCCTATGAGTTGTCGACCGGTGTCGATTACGACCAGGCAGTGCGCATGGCCACCGAATGGGCCACCCGCGATCTCGATTCGAGTGAGTCGGTTGAGATCGAAATTGATGTCATGCCAGTCGGCGACGAGTGGGTCGTCGATGTCGTCGCCTACGAGGTTGACGACACGGTCCGCCCGATCGGGTCGCGTCGTGCGCGCATCACCAGCGCTGGACGTCTCGTCGCATAACGCAGATCAGGCGTTGTCGTTAGGTCGACTGTCGGAACAGTCGATGCCGATGTTCATGTGTTTTTGACACCCAGACGAGCGACCAAACGATACTGATCGCGCCACCGATCAGGGTGCCAAGGATGCGGTACTCGTCTGCTTCTCCCACGGGATCGCCGACAAGGGTGAACAGGGAGATGAGAAAGATCGTCACTCCGGCGACGCAGATCATGTAGTTGGCGGCTATGAACATCATGGTGATGAGTGCTCCAACGCCGATCACCAGTGTCGTCTGGTACGGGCCCAGGCTGGCCGTTTGGAGGATAAGCGTGACAACGGCGATTCCGATGATCGTTCCAAAGATGCGTGCCGCAATCCGTGTTGCTGTGCCGGTGATGTCCGGTACGGAGACCCACGCAACGGTCATCGGAATCCAATACTGATGGGGCCACTTCACACATTCAGCAATGATCGTTGCTGTGCTGAATGCGCCGGCGAGACGAACACCGTGTCGCAAGAAATCGTCACCGCTGTTCATCCTCGGTCGGAGTAGGGCAAGGACACCCGGAACCTGTTTTGGCGCTCCCCACATCGGTGGCATTTTGAATAGTGCTCGAAGCGCGATCAACCAGCCCAGCACGATGATTCCGCCCAGCCCAACGAGCAGACTGTCCTGAACTGCACTATCTCGTGCAACCGGCATGCCCAAGAAGATGGCAAAAAGGACCAGCGACAGCATCCCTGAGGTTCGGGCGTTCAGCCCTGCTCCGCCAACAAAACCGCAGACAAAGGCCACGACAGCGCCCACCAGAACTCCAACGACCATGCTGCCTTGGAAGTCGAATGACAGCAGTCCGCCTAACAGGGTGGCCAACATCAACCACAGCAGCGTCCACAGCTGAGTTATCAATCGTCGGCTGGGTGGGTCGTATGTTCCGGAGATGGGGATGAAGAGTGATGCTGCGGCTAGCGGAAGCGTCTTGTCTTGCCACCCGAGAGCGATGAACCCGGCGATCATCAGCGTGACCGCAACGGCGGCAGCCACGGGAACCCGCCACGAGAGTTTGTCTCGCTGAAGGGTGACAGTGCCCATGGTGACGGTGTGCGCCATTGAGTTAACTGTCACTGCGTCCCATCCCGACCTTCGCACTGCTCATGGAAGCAGTCCGCGATAGCTGTCTTATGAGGTTGTCCGAATGATTGACGATGGCGACACCCAACAGGTTCAGGTGTCGCCATCGTGGTCGAACGAATCACCGGCAGGTACGTGCCTACTGGCCAGCGCCTTCCCAGAACATGGCATCGCCAACGAGATTGGCAGTGCGGTGCAGACGACCATCGAGATGCTCAGCAACGAACTCCGCAGCGGCACGGGTCGCGGCCTCAGCCTCTTCGTGGGTTTCCCAGACCGTGATCGAAATCATCGTCACTGGGTCTACCTCAATAAGTGAGAATGCACGGAAGCCCGGCTGTGCTGTGAAGATGTCGCGGGTTCCGCCTGGGCCCAGAGCCACCTCGGCAATGTCTTTCGCCGTGCCATGTGTGACGTCGTAGGTGGCGATGCGTACGTGGTTCATGGGGAACTCCTTGTTCGATGCTCCGACGGAGCGTGAGATGCCTGACTGTAGCCGCTGGCTACGTCGTGGAAATGGCCACCCCTGCAACGACGAGCATGCCGCCAAAGAGAACACCTAGGGTCAGCGCCTCACCGAGGAAAAGTGCGGAAAAGATCAAGCCGAACACGGGAATCAGGGTCAGGCTCGCACCCGCAAGTGTCGGGGTTACATCCTGCAGCGCCTTGTTATAGAGCAGGAATCCCAGTGCCGATCCGAAAAGACCTGTCGTCATAGCAGCGCCAATCTGCCATGGTGTCGCTCCCGCCACGATGCTCTGGTGAGAGTTGTAAACCGAGTACGTAATGACTGGGACAAGTGCAAGCGACCCGAACAGGAATTGATAAAACGTTAGTTCGACTGAGTCGTACTTTTCCGCAACTCCATGTGCGACAAGGATGTAGGCGGCTGCACACAAAACTCCCAAGAAGACCAGAGCATCGCCGCTGAACGTTGGTGTGCCGCTTCCCCGGGTAGAGGTGACGGCAATCAATCCGGCTAGCGCCAGGGCCAATCCGAACATCACCCGTCGCGACGGAATGTGCTTATGAAAGACCGCGGCCATGATGACCACGAGCAGTGACTGAAGTCCGATAACCAGTGATGCATGCGTGCCCGAGGTTCGTGCCATACCGCCGTTGATCAAGACGTAAGCCAGTGTTGGTTCGAGGAAGCCAGCAAAAGCCAATCCCCAACTTGGCTTGCTTAGCTTGACTCGTCCGACAACGACAACCCCGGCAAGGATGACCAAGGTTGTCGTTAATTCAATGGCTGTAACAGCCCACGTCGTCAATCCCTGCGACGCGATCTTGATGGTGACCACCGATGAACCCCAGCAGGCCGTCGCGGCTACCAGCGCGAGGACTTCCTTACGAAGTCGCATTCGGCGTCCATTCAAGATCGTTGTGGGGGCAACCCTGCTGCGGGTCGTAGGTGTTCGCGGCGTGAGCTAAACGTGCGAGTCAACGTTCGACGGTTCGAGATTCTGCTTAGCAGACGGTACGGCAAGGGCAAAAGCCACTCCCGCTCCGATTGCGGCCACGACGAACACCGAGGGCCATGCGCCGATGAGGTGGCCCAGTGGGTGCGACAACACGAACAGGGCGAACACGATTGCCACAAC
>CANGPO010000072.1 GCA_947455705.1 Actinomycetota bacterium
GCTACTCATCGGCCCGGACGGAATCCACACCGTCGCTCCAGCCCGACGATTCTCGTCCGCGGCCCAGTCCGCTCTCATGCTTCGTGAAGGCCCGCGTTTGGTTGCGGTGGCATGCGAGACCGGCGACTGGTCACATGTTGACGTCTACCTCACGAAGACCACCGACTATCGAATGCTGCTCTTTGCCGGATCGAAGTGGGAAGACGAACTCATGAGATGGGTTGGCGAGCGAGATTCAACCGTCGCCGCCATCGGTGGCGAGGTACCTGGTGCCACCCTGACCATCCGCTACCCCGGCGATGAGAACGACGACGTGGCGTTGCTGACCGAGGTACTGATCGGTGAACTACTTGCCTCCGACCAGTGGCTCAAACAGCAGTCGTAACTGTCCGCACGCAAAGCCGCTCGAACCACATCAGATTCGCAATTCCGCAGGCCAATCAAGCCCGCAGGGTGCAAACTCTGATCAGCATCTGAACAGACCGCCCAAGGAGTCATCGATGATCTTCACAAGCCCACTGCCTGACGTTGATCTGCCCGATGTCCCGATGACGACGTACGTCCTTGCCCGCGCCGAAGAACTCGGCGACAAACCCGCTTTGATCGACGGGCCAACGGGACGAGTCCTCACCTACGCCGGCCTCGCTGCTGCAACTCGATCACTTGCGGGTGGACTTGTCGCACGTGGTTTCGGCAAGGGCGAAACGGTTGCGCTGATGTCCCCCAACATCCCTGAATTCGCCGTGATCTTCCACGGTATCGCGATGGCCGGTGGCATTGTCACGACCGTTAACCCCACGTACACGGCCAACGAGGTGCACCACCAGTTGGTCGACGCCGGTGCAACCATGCTGATCACGATTCCGCTGTTCCTTGAAACCGCACGCACCGCCGCGGAAGGCACCGGCGTGACTGAGATCTTTGTGATTGGCGAGTCTGACGACGCGCCTTCGTTAACCGCGCTCATGGGTGCACCACTCGCGGAACACGTTGCAGTTGCGAAAGACGATCTCGTTGTCCTGCCTTATTCGTCAGGAACCACTGGCATCAGCAAGGGCGTCATGCTCAACCACGGCAACCTCATCGCCAATGTGGCCCAGGTTGGAACGGCCGGAGATATCCGCGAGGACGAGAAGTTCATCGCCGTACTCCCGTTCTTCCATATCTACGGCATGCAGGTGTTAATGAACACCGGATTGCGCGCTGGGGCAACGATCATCACTATGCCTCGCTTCGACCTCGAACAGTTCCTGCAACTCCATCAAACTCACGGCATCACACGATCCTTCGTCGCGCCGCCCATCGTCGTTGCACTGGCCAAACACCCCATGGTTGCTAACTACGATCTCTCCGCTCTGCGCCAGGTGTTTTCAGGTGCGGCTCCACTATCAGCAGAGCTCGCACTCGAGGCAGGTGCACGAATCGACTGTGAGGTCGTGCAGGGCTATGGGATGACCGAGTTATCACCCGTCTCGCACTTGACGCCGCCCGGCATGTTCAAGGCCGGTTCCGTGGGCGTCACGGCGCCCAACACCGAAACGCGCATCGTCGATCCGATCACCGGTAAAGACCTCGATGTCAATGAGGACGGCGAACTATGCGTTCGCGGACCACAGGTAATGGCTGGCTACCTCAACAACCAGGCGGCAACCGAGTCGACCATCGATCCCGACGGTTGGCTGCACACCGGCGACATCGCCCATATCGACGATGACGGCCACGTCTGGATCGTCGATCGTCTCAAGGAACTCATTAAGTACAAGGGGTTCCAAGTGGCCCCGGCCGAACTCGAAGCGCTCCTGCTGACACATCCTGCAGTGGCCGACGCAGCCGTCGTTGGCAAACTCGACGAAGAAGCCGGCGAGCTTCCAATCGCTTTTGTAGTGCTGCGTCCCAATGTCGACGCAACCGAAGAGGACATCGCCTCATTCGTGGCTGGACAGGTTGCGACGTACAAGCAGCTTCGCGAAGTTCACTTCATCGACGCTGTACCGAAGTCAGCCTCGGGCAAGATTCTTCGTCGCATGCTGCGCGACCAATCCTAAGCGTCGACCTCGAGGAGTTCCGGCTCAGCCTCATGCGGTTGTGCCGGCCACCAGAACGTGTCGCCCAGAATGAACGCCAGAGCAGGCACAAGTACGGTGCGTACAACCAACGTGTCGAGCAAAACACCGATGCAGACGATGAGGCCAACCTGCGCTAGGGCCACAAGCGGTAGGACTCCGAGCACAGCGAATACCGCTGCGAGCAGGATGCCCGCGCTCGTGATCACACCACCGGTGGCGCGAAGCGCCGTGAGCATCCCGTCGCGCGTATCGCTAAGTGCCGCTTCCTCACGTGCTCTGGTGGCGAGGAAGATGTTGTAGTCGACGCCAAGAGCAACCAAGAATAGGAATGACAGCAGCAGTACCTGATTGTCGAGTGCCGGATACCCCAACATCTTGTTGAAGATAAACCAGGATGCGCCAAGCGCGGCGAAGTACGTCACCAAGACCGTCGCAACGAGTAGCACTGGTGCCAACACCGATCGAAGTAGCAGCAAGAGCACGATGAATACGATCGTCAGAATGATCGGGATGATCACCTTCGAGTCGCGAATGGCGGCGTCCTTTCCGTCCAAACGAGTCGCATCGTTGCCACCCACCACTGCATCCGCGCCTGAGATGTCGGCGAGCGCGTAACGCATCGCTCGGATCGTGTCGAACGATTCTTGGGTGCCAGGCGATGCGTCGAGGATGGCATTGACCTGGGTGATGTTTCCGCTCGTTGGACCAGCCTGAACGGAAGCGACACCAGGAAGCGCTGTCACAGCACTCACCACCGCTTGCGCAGATTGCGGATTGGTCATGATCGACACAGGCGAACTTGAACCGGCTGGGAAGGCTTTAGCCAGCGTTTCCTGGCCAGCAATCGCTTCCGGCTTCACGCGGAACTGTTCATTTTGACTCAGTCCGACCGACAATCCTTGAATGCCAAGAGCGAGAACAAGTAACGCCGCCAGCGCCACGGAACCAACAACCAGCGGGCGTTGGCGTACAGCTTCACCAATGCGGCCCCAGAACTTACCTTCACGTGGTTCATCACCGACGTTCGGCGTAAACGGCCAGAAGAGCTTGCGGCCAAACACCACCATCGCTGCCGGCAATACAAACAGCCCCGTCAGCATCGCAACAATCACGCCGACAGCGCCCGAAAAGCCAATCGCACGAAGGCCTTCTTGCTGGGCGAACAGCAGTGAAAGCAGCGCCAAAGTAACTGTGATTGCAGATGCCAGAATCGGCTCAGCCGTTTTCCGCAACGCGATCGACATCGCCTCGAAGCGGCTCTCATGAGTCCTGAGCTGGTCACGGTATCGAGCAATGAGAAGTAGCGCGTAGTCCGTGGCCGCACCAAACACAAGGACACTCGTAATACCAGCAGCCGCTGGGTCGATGACAATTCCGAAGTGTGGTGCGATCAACGCGACGAGCTTGGTAGTGAGCTGCTCGGAGATGCCAACCACCGTCAGCGGTACCAGCCACAGCCACGGACTTCGGTACGTCACAAGGAGCAGGACCGCTACAACAGTCGCCGTCGCAGCAAGGAGCTTGGTGTCTGCGCCCTCGAAGACCTTGGTCAGATCCGTGATGACCGCAGGTTCACCAGTTACTTGAGCCTGCATCCCCGCGGGAAGGTCAGCGGTTGCCACTGCGCGGATACCCTCAACCGTCTTCGGGACGGCAGCATCGTCAACTGTGCTCACTGGGACCGATACCAGTGCAACCGTGCCGTCGGGCGAAAAGACTGCCGGACCAACCTGCCCACCGACTGCATACTTTGCGAGCCCAGCAGATTGTGAGGCGATGGTGTTTCTTTCCGGATCAGACAGCGCGGAACCATCCACATTGCTGTAGACGACAAGTGCTGGTGAGACATCCGGCGACGGAAGTTTCTGCTGTCGAAGCTCTGCCTCCGCCGACTGATAACTCGTCGGTAGCCCCGACGAGACCAAGGCTTTCGGTGCGGTGGGAGCAGGGACGGCAAAGATCGCCCCCGTTACCAACAAAACAAGCAGTAGAAGTAAGAGCGCTCGACCTCTGCTGGCTACGTGACCAGTTGGAAACTTCACGACATGCTCCTCATCTCATGCTGCTAACGCCTTGTGCACGACGCTTGATCTTCGACGCTATCGGCATCATCGACAGTCTGCCACCGTTGAAGGCGAGTCCCATCGAAAATCGCCCCGCGCGCCCCCGTAGGCTGCACCCACACACCTTTACGGAGGCAGTCACTATGACTCACGCACGACACATCGCTGCCGAGCGGATGCTCACCGCCGCAACCGAATTCCTAGGCAGTTTGACCCCGGCCCAACGCGAGGTAGCAGCCTGGTCATTCGATACTGCCGAGCGCGAGACGTGGTTCTATACGCCGACCGATCACGGCGGTATTCGCCTCGGTGACCTATCGCCGGCCCAGTACCAAAAGGCCATGAAACTACTCGCCTCTGGTTCATCGGCCGCGGCGTACGTGACCGCGTCAACAATCATTGGCTTGGACAACGTTCTCGATTACGTCGAGGGATACATTCGCGATTGGGGGCGCGAGCGAGGTCGCGATGTTGGCGCCTACTACATCCGCGTCTTCGGTGAACCGGGCTCAACAGGCACGTGGTCGTGGCGCATGGGTGGGCACCATCTTTCGGTGAATCACCTCATCGTCGACGGTGCCGTCGCCTCGACGACCCCCTTCTTCCTCGGTGCCGATCCCGCGTCGGCTCCATTGCTTGGTCCCCATCCGCTACGTCCGCTCGCCGGTGCAGAGGACTTGGGTCGCGAACTTACTCGATCTCTGACCGAGGAACAGCGAGTACTCGGCCTGCCAACGTCGATCGCTCCGATCGACCTCGTGTCCGCCAATCGGCCGCACTTCGGGCAGGGCGACGGTGACCTCCCCATTGAGCTGCTCTATCTCTGGCGAGGAGTGTTCCCAGGTGAGTTGGGCCAACTGTGCAAAGACATTCACATCGCTGCGGAAAAGAATGAGGGGACGACACCTGAGAGCCTCGAACTCACACGGCTGACCGCAACCCCGAAGGGACTCCCCGCGTCGTCTATGACATCGGATCAGCGAGAGATCCTGCGCGCATTGCTCGACGTCTACATTGGCCGGATACCCGATGATCTCGCCGCCGACGAACGCTCGAAGTATGCATCCGACGTCGACCTCGACCGGCTGCACTTCCTGTGGGCTGGCGGCTTAGAACCGGGCCAGGGCCACTACTACCGAGTTCAAGGCGATACGTTCCTCGCCGAACTCGACAACACCGCACGCGGTGCCAACCATGTTCACACTGTGTGGCGAGATCTAACCAACGACTTTGGTGCAGACGCACTCGCAGACCACTATCGCAACGACCATTCGTAAAAGCTGGTTCCTTTTCATCACTTCGACGTTAGGACGCATGATGGATGCCCGCGAATTCACCGTCGATTCACTATCAACCGCGTACGCCGAGGGATCACTTTCCCCGGTGGAGGCGATTCAGGCATGCCTTGATCGCATCGACGAGGCTGACGCTGAGCTCAACGGCTTCGTCATGGTCGATCCTGAACGCGCCTTGGCCGCAGCCCATGAAAGTGAAAGTCGTTGGCGCAGTGGTACATCGCGCGGACCGCTAGATGGTGTCCCGGCTTCCATTAAAGACCTCGTCCTCGTCGAAGGCTGGCCCACGCTCAAAGGGTCGCCGCATCTCGACCCCAACGAGCTAGCTACTGAAACGGCTCCCGTCGCCCAGACACTCATCGACGCGGGCGCTGTCCTTGTTGGTAAGACAACGACACCTGAATCCGGATGGAAGGGCCTGACCGACTCACCACTGAGCGGGTACACCCGCAATCCATGGGATCCGAGTAAGACGTCGGGTGGTTCATCTGGTGGTGCAGCTGTCGCCGCGGCAACCGGGATGGCTGTACTCAACCTCGGAACAGACGGTGGCGGCTCGATCCGCATGCCCGCAGGTTTTTGTGGCGTATTCGGAATCAAGCCAACACACGCCCTCATTCCGATGTACCCACCCGGTGTATCCGGATTGCTCAGCCACCTCGGCCCACTCACCCCCACCGTTCGCGACTCGGCGTACATGATGAGTGCGATGGCAACACCAAGCCCGCTTGATATCTACCCAACACAGCCGAACTCCGCGTCATGGATCGACGACATCGACGATGGCGTCAAGGGAATGCGAATCGCTTTCAGCCCTGACTTTGGACACGCACAGGTCGACCCCGAGATCGCAGCCGCTACCCAACGATCGGTCGACGCGCTGGTTTCGCTCGGAGCAACCGTCGAGGAGGTCGCGATTGACTTCAGTGACTGCCGCGATGCGTTCCTGACGCTTTGGGATGCGGCCATCGGGCGCACCCTTAACGGCGTTCCTGCTGAGCGATGGAAACTGAGCGATCCCGGTCTCGTGGCTACCTGTGAGCGCGGTCAGGTGATAACCGCCCAACAGTTTCTCGACGCTGACGCCGTTCGCGCGCAGGCAACGCTCAAACTGAGCCGGCTGCTCACCACCTACGACATCCTGATCAGTCCTCAACTTCCACTGACCGCCTTCCCCATCGGGTCCGATGTGGCAGATCCGTCAACGCAATCCCATTGGGTTGATTGGACGCCCTTCACATACCCGATCAACATGACCCGCCACCCAGCGGCAACAGTTCCCAACGGATTGGCGTCCAATGGCCTACCCATGGCCGCTCAGCTTGTGGGACGTCATTTCGACGATCGACTCGTGCTGCGGGTGGCACGGGCGCTTGAGCTGGCTCAACCATTCCCTCGCCTGTCCTAGCCACCGTTCTTCGCGTGAGAGAATAGCGATATTCCCGCTGCACCGTGTCGGGAGAACTGTGCCCGGAGGATGAGTTGACCGCAGAACCTACGACCGATGCTGCCGCCCAGATCGAGGTCGATGCCGAGATAGCAGCAAGCCGGCGACACCTGCGCCTGATCCTCACCGCGCTGATGATGACGATGCTGCTCGCAGCACTTGACCAGACGATCGTCTCGACCGCGTTGCCAACGATCACCAGTGATCTCGGCGGACTTGCCGAGCTTTCGTGGGTCGTGACCGCGTACCTTCTGGCGTCCACCGCGTCGACGCCGATCTGGGGCAAGTTGTCAGATCTCTACGGGCGCAAGCCGATGCTTCAGTCTGCCGTCGTGATCTTCCTGATCGGCTCTGCCCTTGCCGGGCTCTCTCAGTCCATGGGCCAACTCATCGCATTCCGCGCCATTCAGGGCGTGGGTGGCGGTGGACTCATGGTGTTGGTCATGGCGGTCATCGCTGACCTGGTGCCACCGCGCGACCGCGGCAAGTACATGGGCCTTTTTGGGGCAGTCTTCGGTGTGGCTAGCGTTCTTGGCCCTCTGCTCGGTGGCCTCTTCACTCAGCACCTGTCATGGCGCTGGATTTTCTACATCAACCTTCCATTGGGTATCGCCGCCTTCTTCGTGCTCGGTGCGGTCTTGCACCTACCGGTGCGTCACGAGAAGAAAATCATTGACTGGCTCGGCGCCGCACTGCTCGTTCTTGGTGTGAGCGCACTGTTGATGGTGACGGTGTGGGGCGGAAACAAGTACGCGTGGACCTCGCCACAAATCATCGGACTTGCCGCTGTCGGTGTCGCACTCACGGCTTGGTTCATTTGGCATGAGACTCGTACTGCCGAACCCATCGTCCCCATGCGGCTATTCAGCATCCCGGTTGTGCGGACGACCTCGGCAATGGGTTTCGTCATCGGCTTCGCGATGTTCGGATCAATTGTTTATCTCTCGCTCTACCTGCAGGTCGTCAAGGGTGCCACGCCGACCAGCGCGGGTCTTCAGTTGCTGCCGCTGATGGCAGGTCTCCTGGCCGCATCCATCATCAGTGGACGTCGGATCTCCAAGACCGGTCACTGGAAGATTTACCCTGTTATCGGTACAGCCCTGGCCACGCTCGGCATCTGGCTGATGTCACACCTCACCATTGATACCCCGTACTGGCAGATCGATCTCTACGCGTTCATCCTCGGCGTCGGACTCGGTTGTGTCATGCAGGTTCTCGTTCTCGCCGTGCAGAACTCTGTTGAACCCGCTCAAATCGGTGCCGCCACGAGTACCTCAACCTTCTTCCGCAGTATCGGTGGCTCCTTCGGTACCGCGATCTTCGGTGCAATCTTTACTGCTCGCCTCACTTCTGAAATCGAGAAGGTACTACCGCCCGGCATGAACATGCCGTCCGACGGAAGCATGACGGGCTCGCTGGCGAACATCAACGCACTCCCGTTGCCCATCCGCGAATTAGTTCTCGGCGCATTCAGCAACGCCATCGCAACAACCTTCCTGATCGCAACTCCGGTCATGTTGCTGGCATTCCTTTTGTCCCTGCTCCTCAAGGAAGTTCCGTTGCGCACAACGCAGGACACCGCACACGTCTTAGCTGACGATGCGGCCGTCCCGATGCCGTCATTCGACTAGGGCCACATCACTCGTGACCTTGTCATCGTGGGGACAGCGAACCTTCTCCTCGCTCGACAATCCGAACTACCGCAAGTTCTTCATCGCTCAAGCGGTGTCACTTACCGGCACGTGGATGCAGTCCGTCGCAATGGCGTGGCTGGTCTTGGAGCTGACGAATTCCGCGACCTGGTTGGGCCTCACGATCGCGCTTCAGTTCGTGCCAGTACTTCTCCTAGGACCGTACGGTGGCGTTCTGATCGACCGGCTCGACAAACGCAAGCTCATCATCGCGACGCAATGTGCTGCAGCTATTCAGGCTCTGGCACTTGGCATTCTGTATCAAACCCATCACGCGACCTTGCCCATCGTCCTGATCCTGACGTTGCTTCTTGGCTTAACCAACGTGCTCGACAATCCTGCGCGTCAGTCATTCGTGCGCGAAATGGTTAAGGACGATCAGGTACGAAATGCCGTCAGCCTGAATTCGGTACTTGTGAATGTCGCTCGCGCGGTTGGGCCGGCACTGGCCGGTTTGTTGATTGCCACCGTCGGCGTCGGATCATGTTTCTACGTCAATGCCGCAAGTTTTATTGCGGTCATCATTGCTTACTCAATCATGGACACCACCCTGCTCACTCCAAGCGAACCCGTTGTGCGAGCACCTGGGCAACTTCGCGAGGGATTGCGCTACGTACGCGCGACGCCGGGCTTGCTCATCCCGCTGCTGATGATGGCCATCGTTGGCACTCTCACATATGAATTTCAGGTCACCCTGCCGTCTCTGGCCGCCCAGACATTCGGAACCGGGCCGATCAACTTTGGCTTAGTCACATCAGCGATGGGGCTCGGAGCAATCGGCGGTGGATTGGCCAGTGCTGGTCGATCCGCCTTTGGAATACGGCCACTGACGACGGCGGTCTTCGCATTTGGAGTGACAGATCTTCTCGTCGCACTTGCGCCAAACATTGAACTTGCCTGTATAGCGCTGGTTGCCGTGGGCGCGGCCAGTATCTGGTTCCTGTCTACCGGTAACGCAACCCTTCAGATGAACGCCGCACCTGAGATGCGCGGCAGGGTCATGGGCCTGTGGGCCGTTGCCTTTCTCGGCACAACGCCGATCGGTGGACCTATCGTCGGATTCATCGCTCAAAGCTGGGGGGCCCGTTGGGCTTTGGCTATTGGTGCGTTCAGCGCCTTGGTCGCTGGACTGCTGGGCTTACAGGCGCTACGCCGCCACGAATCTGCCTAGGTCGACAGCCCCTACAGCACAGTGCAATCAGAATTGGCATGACGTAGATTCAGCACATGACGTCTGATGCGCAGCCCCATTTCTTTGACGGCCAGATCTCAACCCTGATCGACGCGTGCTCAGAATCAATGACCAACATTGGTGCGCTCGCACAAGAGCTATCGGATGAGCAGTGGGTCACCGCGAGTCCATGCCCCGGCTGGACCGTCGGAGACATCGTTGGTCACGTCGTCGCACTTGAACGACAATTAGTCGGCGACAGCCTCCCAGCCCACAGCCCTGATTGGGCGGCACTGCCACACGTTCGCGACGACGAGTTCAGCCGATTCATGGAGATGGGTGTCGACGCCCGTCGCGGATCAACACGAGAAGCGGTCGTGACCGAGCTGGTCGAGGTGATTCCACGTCGCGATGCTCAATTGCGATCGCTAGAGCCGGATCCCGAGCTGTTAGTCAGCGGTCCCGCTGGTAGTCAGGTTCCGTTGGGACGCATCATGCGCATGCGCGTCTTTGATCTATGGATTCACGAGCAAGATATCCGCTCGGCAATCAATCAGCCCGGTCACGAGGCAACACAAGGTGCCCACATCACAGCTGAATCACTTGTGTCGTCACTGCCGATGCTCTGGGGTAAGAAGGTCGGTGCTCAACCTGGTCAGTCGCTCCGAGTCGACGTCAGTGGTGGGATCAGTTTTAGCTGCGAGGTTGAGGTCGATGAGGATGGCCGTGCAGGTTTCGTGCCGCTGTCTTCGCGGGCGCCCACAGCCCGAGTTGAACTCGACTGGCTGACCTATGTCGCGCTGGGAACTGGGCGCAGCACCTTCGGTGATGTCAGCGAGCGAGTGAACCTTGACGGGAATCTGGGACTTGCCCAACGGGCACTTGAGTTTGCGAACATCGCACCCTGAAATGACCGGGGTGGCTCAGGCCTAGACCTCGCGCACCATGAGATACGACAGATCCGCCCACGGCTCGGGAACTTCGTCAATCGAACGGAAGCCATGCTTTTCGTAGAAGCCGGATCGTTCACGTAAAGCCTCGAGGTATACCGCGCCAGATCCACGCGCCCCCAACTCGTCCATGATGGACTCGATCAGCAGGCTACCAACACCGCTTCCCTGAGCCTGCGGCTCAACGGCCATCCGGCTAATCCATCCATGTTCACCGTGCCGCGCATGTACGTCGCGAACACCCACCCAGAATTCCCAATCCTTGCGCCGAGCCTCATCAGCGGGCGGATGTTGCGGATCGATCGTGCGACACAGGGTGCAGTGACCGACGGACGATCCACGCACAATCCCGACGAGTAGGTCGTCAAGGAAGGCGCCCATCATGATCGCCGTGTCGTCCCACGGCTCAGACGAATAGATCTGGTGCGCAGCCAGGTATCGATCAAGTGGGTCGTTACCCGCCATGCCAAACATGAACGCCTCTCCCATGAAGGCTCTCGTCGCGAGGCCGGCGGCCTGCGCACGTTCAGTTTCTAAGACGGGACGGATCAATGGCTGCTGAGTCATGGTCTGGCAATTATGCCCGGCATGTCTCTAGCCCCGATCAGATCCCACCCCAAAATGAGGCCGACCACCCCTCAGGTTAGGGGTGGTCGGCCTGATCAACTTCTCGGACAATCGAAGCGTCCGTGTATTCACTGCATGGGTGATAGGAAACGAGGGTGGGGCCGCCTCGAAGAAACCCCACCCTCGTTTGTCATTGGCTACCGCCTACGCGTTAGCAACTACCCGACCAATGGTCTGGGCGGCCGTCGACGGTAGAGCCGGCTGACCTGCTGCTGGTGTGTAGGTGAACGTCGTTGCGAGCGTTCCAGTAGTGGTACCTGCCACGAACACGATGCTGACTGGGATTGCAGTGCCGACTGATGTCCAGCCGCCTGCTCCACCGTTCAACGTTGTGTTCCAGTACGACAGGTTTCCAGTACCTGTGGCCGTTCCGGTGGTGCCGGTACGGCTGTAGGTGGTGAGGGTTCCGATGAACTGCCAGGTGTTCGTCTGGACGAACTTGAACTGGCCGGTCACTGCCGTGGTGCTTGCGCCAACCTGCCAGCTTGCACTGACACGTGGGTTACCAGCGACCGTGTACTGACCGCCACCGTACGCACGGTTGGTGGTTGCAGCGAACGTGATCGTGGCCGAGGTGATGGAGACTGCGGCACAGGTGGCCGTAGCTGCCTTCGACATCGTCAACAGGTACGCACCGTCCTGCCAGCCAGTGGTACGCACCGGTGAGGCACCGAGGGTGAAGGCACCGGCAGCACCCGTGGTCGGGTTGCGATCAAGTGAGTACGTGATCGCACCGGTACACGTGGTCGGAGTCGAGGTAGCCGAGAGCGTAACGGTTCCGCCGGTGTTCACCAGCTGTGTGCCGGTGTAGACAACGGTTGGGACGGTCAAGACCGCGGTTACAACGAGTGTGCCGTTGACGTAAGTCGGTGCGTAGTTGGTCGAGACGCCACCTGCACACTTCGTTACGTACGTTCCGGCCGCCTGCGTTCCGGTGAGTGCCACCGTCGACGCCGCGTTGGCGTAGACCGCACACGTCGGGTTCGTGGTGAACGTCGCCGTGGTCGGGTTCAGCGTGTACGTGATTGCAGGCACGGCCACAGCGGTTGTGATCGATGCCGGCGATGAGGCCGTTACAGTCACAGCTGCCTTGTTGATCGTGAGTGTGCCGTTGACGTACGTCGGCGCGTAGTTCGTCGCTGCACCATTGGCGCAGTGAGTCACGTACGTACCGGCGTTCTGAACACCGGTCAGCGCCGTAGCGAACGCGGTGTCCGTGGTTGCGTAGACCGCACACGTTGGCGTGGTGGTCCAGGTGATCGGAGTTGGGTTCGTCGTGAACGTCACTGCAGGAACAGTTGCTCCGTACGTGATGGTCGAGGACGAAGCCGTGACGGTTACGGTGATGATCGCTGCGTTAACAGTGAGCGTTCCGTTGACGTAGGACGGCGTGTAGTTCGTCGAGACACCGTTTGCACAGTGCGTGACGTACGTACCCGCAGTGCGGTTGCCCGTCAGCGGCGTTACGAACGTGGTGTCCGTGGTGGCGTAGACCGCACACGTTGGCGTGGTGGTCCAGGTGATCGGGGTCGGGTTCGTCGTGAACGTGATCGCCGGTGTGGCGGTGCCAGCGGTGATCGTTGCGGACGAAGCCGTGACCGTCACAGCTGCCTTGCCGATGGTGAGCGAACCGTTGACGTAGGACGGCGTGTAGTTAGCCGACACACCGTTCGCACAGTGAGTTACGTACGTACCAGCGTTCTGTGTGCCCGTAAGCGCCGTGACGAACGTGGTGTCAGCCGTCGCGTAGACCGCACACGTCGGTGTGGTGGTCCA
>CANGPO010000073.1 GCA_947455705.1 Actinomycetota bacterium
ATACCCGGCTTTTGCTAGCCGGCATGTAGTTCGTCGAAGCCGTTCTTCGTGGCACATGACCCCGCCGGCAACTCCTGGGTTGCCTTAGCCCCCTTGGCCGCCGCCGAGGCAACTTCGTGGGCCGTCAGAACGTAGCCGGTCTGGGGATCGTTAACGGCGGTAGCAAAGACGACCCCGTCAACATGACCATCGGGTGACAGCAGTGGCCCCCCAGAGTTCCCTGGCCGAACCGTGCCGCGAATGGAATAGATCTCGCGCGCCAAACCGGGCTTGCCGTAGATATCGGAACCACGGGTCGTAACTCGAGCTCGGATTCTGGCCGCCGATGCCGCAAGCCGCCCACCGCCGGGGAATCCCGCAACGACGGCAGCATCGCCATGCTGTGCCACACGAGCGAACTCAAGGGGTGGTGCATTAAGGCCCGGAACGTACAACACAGCAATGTCACGATTGGGATCGAAATAGACGATCGAGGATGTCCACACTTTGCCCGTCCCTCGCACGATGACCTCAGGATGGGCAACTCCTGCAACCACATGAGCATTGGTCATAACGCGATCGGGCGCATAAACAAATCCTGATCCGTCCACCTGCGCATCACATGCGGCAGCGATCCCCTCAACCTTCACCAGCGACCCCCAAGCACGACGAACTGCCCGGTTCTTCAACAGCGCGGGGTCCGGTGCGTCGACACTAGCTGACACGCCCCACGGCAACGCAGCCAACGATGGCGGCAAGCCCATCCCCTCAAGTCGAGACCGCATGCCCGACATGAACTGTGAACCTGGCTTACTCAACATCGTGTCAAGGCGGCTAATGACCACTGATTGATCAACCTGACGTGACACCGTCTGCCATGGCAGCAGGTCAAACGTCCCGGATAGCAGCCACGTCAGGAGTGCGACGACGGAGACGGCGAAGACCGCTCCGCTCAGTGAATCGACGACTCGAATCGGCTTCCACGACAGTTTCCCTTTGAGCCAATTGCCCGCGATACCGGCCACCCATTGACCAATACCAGCAGCCACAACAACCAACGCAGCCGCTGCGAGAAACCACGTGAACCCGGCAATATCGGCCAAGAAGTGCGAGGCAAGAACGAGACCTAGGGCGGCACCCACAACAAATCCCACGGCAGAAAAAGCACTTCGCAAAATGCCCGAACGCCACCCAGAAAGACCTGCGAGCGCCGCTATACCGATGACGACGAGATCAGCAATATTCATCGGTCTACCTCTGGCAGTTCACGCTGACGCCCGTCGTCCCACGGTTGCTCCCAACCGAGCAGAACGAACAGCCGACTAAGCAGCCCCGAGGTGAATCCCCATACGAACAGGTCGCGAACCTCGAATCCGGGTCCGACGAAACCTGATGGATGCACCACGGTGAATCGGTTTTGCGGATCGAGTAACTCCTCGATGGGGACCCGTTCAACCCGCTGAACTTCGCCAACGTCGACAACATCAATCGGTGAATCGGTATGCCACCAACCGACCACAGGTGTAACAACGAAGTTGGACGGAGGGACGTAGAGGGCTGGCAAGGTTCCGATGACATGAATGCCATTGGTGTCGACGCCAATTTCTTCCCGTGCCTCGCGCAACGCCGCGGCGATCGGGCCGTCATCCTCTGGGTCGATCACACCTCCGGGGAAGGCAACCTGCCCACCGTGGCTCGACAGAGTCGCCGCTCTCTGAATCAGAACGACGTCACGTCCATCTGGACCATCACCGAACAGCAGCAACACAGCGGCCTCACGCCCACCCTCTTCGGGAGGGAGGAATCGAGATAGCTGCTCACCTCGCACAGTGGGTAGAACTCGCTCAAGATCGGTTAGCCACGCCGGGGTGGGTCTCAGCGGTGCGCTCGGCTCTGTGTGAACCCCTGACCCCTGGGGTGAAGGTGGGGCGTGCGTCACAACGGACCCTGTGTGGTGATGAGCGCGGCGGCAATCGTTGGATCAGTCGGCCCAATACCGAACGACGGGCACAGCTTAGCCAGTGGGCATGCACCACACGCCGGCTTCTTCGCATGGCAGCATCGGCGACCATGAAAGATCACTCGGTGCGACAGCATTGTCCAATCCCCCCGTTCAAACAATTCACCCACGTCAGTCTCAACTTTGACCGGGTCGTCGAGTTCAGTCCAGCCGAAGCGGCGACTGAGTCGGCCAAAATGGGTATCGACCGTTATGCCAGGCACCCCGTAGGCGTTTCCTAAAATCACGTTAGCCGTCTTGCGACCGATACCTGGCAGCGTCACCAGTTCGTCGAGGGTACGAGGTAATTCGCCATCAAATCGGTCGCAAAGTTGTTGGCCAAGCCCCATGATCGAGTTGGTCTTAGCCCGAAAGAACCCGGTCGACCGGATGATGTCCTCGAGTTCGGCCCGATCGGCCGAGGCGTAATCAGCGGCAGTTCCGTAACGTGCGAAAAGGATCGGCGTCACTAGGTTCACCCGACGATCCGTGCACTGCGCAGACAGAATCGTTGCTACTGCCAACTCAAGCGGCGTAGTGAAGTCGAGTTCGCAATCAGCATCCGGATACGTCTCGGCCAAAATCCGATTCATTCGACGTGCCCGACGCACCAGAGCCGTCCGCGAGGTTTGCTTTGGCGCATTTGTGGGTAATGAAGGCACTGACCCAGCGTACGTTGCCGGGGGTAAATCTGGCGCCGGGAAAGATCTTGAATCCCGGGCTCAAGGTTTTCCAAAAGATGCCGAAAATGAAGATAAGGCCACGTGTCTCGGTTGGCGCGGACGGTCGGTCCTATCCCGCGTTTGCGAACAACGGGTAGCGGATAGGTGTTCAAGGAGGAGCGATGGGGGACGACGCGAACGACGTCGCGGACGATGCCACAGGCGATGAGGTAGCTCGCCGCCGTGCCGCTCGTAAGGCTGCTCGCGCTGCGATTTTGCCACCTGAGCGCAATGTTGACTTTGATCACCTGAGCCTGGAAGACCTGCGCAGTGTCCGGACCGAGTTAATGGATCAAGAGACGCGAGTGTCCTACTGGCGTCGCATCATTCAGGCGCGACTGGATGTTTTGCGCTCCGACGTCACAGATCATTCACCCGTGACCGACCTGGCAAAGGTGCTCACTGAGGCCACCTCCGCACATCGTCGGCTCGCGCATATCTCTGTCCTCCCGATTGACGACATTCCACCGCTGCCCGATCTGGCCGAGGTGTGGTCGCGCCAGATCACCCCTGGCGATTCGGCAGCGGCCGCACAGCTTGTCGAGGACTTGGAATCTGCCGAAGATCAACTGTCGCAATTTCGAAGCGAACTCTTCCGTGGGATCGACGCGGCTACCAACGAGCTCATCGCTCGATACCGCGAGCAACCACTGCTAGCTCTCCAGATCCTGCCGACCGATCCATTTCGGTAAAAACCCGCTTGAGGCGACCGGTTAAGAGGGCCTGCCGCCGGTAGGAGCCTGCGATGAACGCCCGCTGTCGCCCTTCACATCGAGTACATAACTCAGATACGGCCCTTCCTGCCCGCGAGCGCGGCGAATACGTCACACTGTGTTCCACATGTTGTTGTGGATCAGCGAAGTCCCAACGGCATAACGTGTACCAAGTGCCGCGCTCAGGCGGCCCTGAAATCTCGGAGGACATGCGTGGATGACGTCCTGATGCGAGCACCCCTGTTTGCAGTGCTCGATGCTGAAGCGGCCGCCGCACTGAAGTCGTCGATGGAAGAAACGCGACTCCTCAAAGGAGACGTTCTGTTCTCTGAGGGTGACGCGGGCGATCGCCTCTACGTAGTAACCGAGGGCAAGATCAAGCTAAGCCATTCATCTGGCGATGGTCGAGAGACACTGCTCGCCGTGATGGGCGAAGGACAGATGTTCGGTGAACTGTCGTTGTTCGACCCAGGACCGCGCACCGCTACCGCATCAGCGCTGACCGACGTGACCGTTCTAGGCCTCGGCCACCAAGCCCTACGTCCGTGGCTCACCGGTCGTCCAGAGGTCGCCGAAGCCCTCCTGCAGGCGCTTGCTCGCCGCCTACGACGCACCAACGAAACTCTGTCCGATCTCGTCTTCTCCGACGTGCCCGGCCGCGTTGCCAAGGCCCTGCTCGACCTTGGTGATCGCTTTGGTCACATGGAGCCAGACGGATTGCACGTCACCCACGACATGACGCAGGAAGAACTCGCGCAACTTGTCGGCGCCTCGCGCGAAACGGTCAACAAGGCACTCGCGGATTTCGTCTCCCGCGGATGGCTTCGGTTGGAATCGCGTTCCGTTGTGCTCATCGACACCGAACGTCTGCAGCGCCGCGCCAGATAAGTCGCCGGGTGGATTGTTCGTCGGCTGGATTGTTCGTCGGCTGGATTATTCGTCGCGATCGGCCAAGTAAGCGAGTTGGGCTTGTACGCTGACTGCTGCCGCCGGCCAGAGCTCACGCGGCACATCGGCATAGACCAATTCGACAACCTCCGGGGCAGTGGTCGCACCTGCACCTAAAGCCGCGCGCACTTGATCAAGCCGCTGATGTCGATGAGTGCGATAACCCGCTATCACGTCGGCCGGATTGGGCAGCGCTTGTCCATGGCCGGGGAGAAGTAGAAGTGCGTCCGTGCTTCTGGCCAACGACTCAAGCACGTCTAATGAGCGCAGGTACTGGCCAAGATCTCCATCGGGATACGCCACCATCGTCGAACCACGACCAAGAACGGTGTCGCCGGTAAGTAAGGCACCATCGGCCGGTACATGGAACGACAGGGAATCTGAGGTATGACCCGGAGTGGAGACAATATGAACGTCCAATCCACCGGCCTCAACGACATCACCGTCGTGCAGCCCTTGCGATCCGTAGGCAAACTGCGGGTCCAACGCCGACACCGGAGCACCCACCACATCGGCAAGGCCACGCGCACCTTCGGAATGATCGTCGTGTCCGTGGGTTAGCAGGATCTGGGCGACTCTTGCGTCATCAACAGCTCGTTGGATCGCATCGAAATGTCCAAGGTCATGCGGCCCCGGATCGACAACAATGCACTCGAACGAACCTGGCTCACGCAGGATCCACGTATTCGTCCCATCGAGCGTCATCGCTGAGGCATTGGGTGCCAGCACGCAGGTGCTGCGAGCGGAAACCAGACCGCCAGCCCATGGTTCCGAACCACCCAGGGGAACCAACCGCCCACTCATGCGCGCCACTCACTCATGTTCGACGCACCACCGCAGTTTCTGATGCCATGTCCTTGGGATCGAGTGGTTCAAGCACCTGCATGGTTCGATCGTGAACCAGATGCCACGCCAGGCTTCCATCAGGCTGTGGGACTTCATGTGGCCGCACGGGGACGATGTTGAGAGCGCGAGCGTTCTCAACCACCTCGGCGGCGGTTTCGCCTTCCAACAGCAACCTCATCGTGGACGCCGTCGGAATCCACATCTCTAAGGTGCCGTCCTCCCATGCCTGAAGGGCATCGGCCGGACGCAACCACGCCGTGCGATCAGCCTCTTCATCGACATCGTAGGTGTGTTGACCCTGCGGTAACGCCGCCACGAAGAACCGCACGTCGAACCGGCGCGGCTCATTTTCGGGGGTCACCCAGTGAGCCAGCGGCACCAGCGCGATGTCATCGACGAACAAACCGCGACGAGTCAGCAACTCAGAAAACGTCAGGTCGCCAGCCACGAGCGCCGAGCGAGCATCCTTCAGTTCATCGTCAGCTGAGACCGTCCCACCGTCACGAGTGCGAGCAATCAAAACTCCGCACTCTTCAAAGGTCTCTCGGGCAGCCGCAGCAATGACACCGGCTGGATCGTCGGTGTAGAGCTGTTCAGCGGCAATCGTCAGATCTCGCGCCCCGACCAGCGGCACATCCCTATCACTGGCCTCGACCGCACCACCGGGAAACACATGCATCCGAGGAGCAAATGCCATGGACGACTTGCGCCGCATGACGAACACTTCAACGCCATCAACACCATCGCGTAGCAGACACACCGTGGATGCATGGCGAGGAACAGGCGGTATCCACACCTGATCATTACTCACTGGCATCACTACTCACTCTTAGCAGGTGCTGACACGTGCTGGCGCGGGAACAGGACGCTGCCCACACCGGTGCTGCGGTCAACTGATGCGAACCGAACGAACTACTCAGCAACCTCGACGATGATCTCGACCTCGACCGGAGCATCGAGTGGCAGAACAGCAACACCCACGGCCGACCGAGCATGAACACCGGCATCGCCAAAGGCTTGCTTGAGCAATTCACTCGCACCGTTGATAACGCCCGGCTGGCCCGTGAACGACGGATCGGAAGCGACGAATCCAACAACCTTGACGACGCGGATTACCTTGTCGAGGTCGCCAATCACTGACTTCACCGCAGCGATCGCGTTGATCGCGCAGATTGCCGCAAGTTCCTTGGCGTCCTCGGGCGTGACCTCTGCTCCAACCTTCCCGGTCGCGGCGAGCGAACCGGAAACCATGGGGAGCTGACCCGAGGTGTAGACATACGAACCGCTACGGACGGCGGGGATGTATGCCGCTACCGGGGGCACCACATCGGGAACGGTTCGGCCAACCTCGGCCAGCCGTTGTTCAACATTGCTCATGAGGTCATCCTGCCTTTGGTCGTTTGAGGTAGGCCACCATTGATTCACTGTTCGGACCTGGAACGACTTGGACAAGCTCCCAGCCGTCCTGTCCCCAGGTATCAAGAATCTGCTTCGTCACGTGAACGAGCAATGGCACGGTGGCGTACTCCCATGTGGTCATGGGCTGACCTTAAAGCCTGGCCGGTTCGGCGTGTACATCGACCTCCCATCAGGCCGAGTTCGCGTCCGGCGCGTACTCTCAACCTGTGGCCCACGTATCCGACTCCGATTGGGAGGGCGTCCGCCTTCACATCGTGACGGGCAAGGGCGGCACTGGTAAAACGACAGTGGCCGGCGCCTTAGCGCTCGCTTTGGCCACAGGTGGCAAGCGTGTCCTTTTGATCGAGGTTGAGGGCCGTCAAGGCATCGCACAACTTTTCGACGTGCCCCCACTGGACTACAACGACCGACGCATCGCCTCGGCCCCCGATGGTGGCGAGGTGTTCGGCAATGCCTTGGATTCAGAAGAAGCCCTCCTGGAATTCCTCGACATGTTCTACAACATGCGACGGGCGGGCTCGGCTCTTCAAAAGATGGGGGCGATCGACTTCGCCACCACGATCGCTCCCGGAGTGCGTGACGTCTTGCTCACCGGCAAGACGAAAGAGGCCGTGCGACGTAAATCTGGCGACGACTATGTGTACGACGCGGTTGTTATGGACGCACCGCCCACGGGACGGATCACCCGGTTCCTCAACGTCAACAACGAAATCGCTGACTTGGCACGAACAGGTCCGATTCGATCGCAGGCCGACGCCGTTATGGCAGTAATTGCCTCGCCGCAAACCGCTGTCCACGTGGTGACCCTCTTGGAGGAAATGCCCGTTCAGGAGACCGCCGATGCGATCACAGAACTGCAGGAGGCGGGGTTGCCGGTTGGAGCTGTGATCGTCAATCAGGTGCGCGTTCCACTGCTTTCCCCGACTGAGCAAACGCGAGCCTTGGAACAGACTCTCGATTCAGCGCAACTCGCGATCGATCTGGAATCTGTGGGAATCACCCCCACCGACGACGTCATTGCCGCACTCATGCATGAGGCAGCGGCCCATGCTGAGCGGGTGGCACTCGAAGATCGCGAACGGTTCACCATTGCCGAACTGCGCATCCCAACCTATGAATTGCCGTTCCGCCCTGATGGAGTCGACCCCGGAACTCTCTACGACCTCGCTGAACTTCTTCTGACTCAGGGTGTGGCATGAACAACGCCCATGCCGTCGTACCTAAAAGCTCGGTATTCGACGTCGACGCAATGCTGGCCGACACGTCCGTTCGCATCATCGTCTGCTGCGGAGCCGGTGGCGTAGGCAAGACCACAACGGCAGCAGCATTGGCGTTGCGTGCGGCCGAACAGGGACGCAAGGTCGTAGTCCTGACGATTGATCCGGCTCGGCGGTTGGCTCAATCCCTTGGGCTCGGCCACCTCGATAACGAGCCACGCCCTGTCGTCGGTATCAACGGGACCGGTTCACTGGACGCGATGATGCTCGACATGAAGCGCACGTTCGACGAATTCGTCGAGTCCGCAGCCGACCCAGAGCGTGCGGCAACGATCTTGGCTAACCCGTTCTATCAATCACTCTCGAGCTCTTTCGCTGGAACCCAGGAATACATGGCCATGGAGAAACTCGGCCAGCTTCGAAGTAGTGCAGTGGTTGAGGACCGCTGGGATCTCATCGTCGTCGACACGCCACCTTCGCGGTCAGCGCTCGACTTCCTGGACGCGCCCCGCAGGCTCGGCTCGTTCCTCGACGGACGGTTCATTCGGCTCTTAGCCGCACCCGCTAAAGCCGGTGGACGCGCCTACATGCGGGTGCTGTCAGCAGGTTTCGGAGTTTTCACGTCCGTGCTGAGCAAGATCCTCGGCGGTCAAGTGCTCACTGACGTTCAACAATTCGTCGCATCGATTGACACGCTTTTTGGTGGATTCAGGGAACGTGCGGATGAGACGTACGCGATGCTCAAAGCGGACGACACAGCGTTCGTTGTTGTCACAGCACCTGAACGAGATGCACTGCGGGAGGCGTCGTACTTCGTGGAGCGTCTCGACGGCGACGACATGCCGCTGGCCGGACTCGTGCTCAATCGAGTTGCCTCTACCTCCGCATCCGCTATTGACGCCGCAACCGCTACGTCTGCGGCGGCACGGCTAGCCGTGCTCGGCGCTGACACCAGTGCGGCAATCTTGCGCATCCATGCACAACTGGTAGCCACCCAAGACCGCCAAAGACGGCTCGCTGAGCGGTTCACCTCGGCCCACCGACACGTTCCGATCGCTGTGGTGCCAACGATGCCAGCCGACGTCACGGATCTCACGGACTTGCGCACAATTGGCCAAGCGCTCGCCGATGGTTAACCCGCGCGGATAGCCCTGAGATCGATCTCGGTGAGATCGGTGACGGTGACGTCGTACTCGGTGCGCGCGGTTTCAAGTAACTGGCGCCACGAGGTGACCTGTGGCCGTCGGCGCAGCAACGCGCGACGCTCCCGCTCGGTCATTCCACCCCAGACGCCAAACTCGATGTTGTTATCGAGCGCATCAGCCAGACATTCGGTACGAACCGAACATGAGACACAAATGGTTTTGACCCTGTTCTGCGCCGCACCCTGAACGAATAGCTCGTCCGGGTCGGTCGTCTTACACGCAGCAGCCGCTGTCCACTCCGATGTCCATGTCACCGCAGGACTCACCCCCAGGCTTGTCGTGGCAACCCCGTCGCCACAGGCACCTGACCTGCACGAACCGAGATCGGACCGGAACGATTTGCTCCGACACAGCCGAACCTACGCATATGACGCCGCTTCGGTTAGGTCATTAAAGACTATCCTTACTAGTCTTAAATGACTATAGACAGAGCCATGGTTTCTTGGCCCACGCTCGGAATCGGTGGGAACGATGCTTACCGCCACGACGTCGTACGTGAGAGCAAACCCAACAACAACGTAGAATTGCCCCACGATGCCTTCTGACACCAAACGTTCTCCGAGCCTTACCGCGTCGTTCACGCGTCTGGCTCTGGTTGTCGTGATCAGTCTCATCGCGGGCCTGCTGTCGGCAGTGGCCATCATCCCTTTCGTCGGCGGAGCCGCCGTCGCAACGAAGGCCGCGGTGAACGGGTACGAATCCCTACCTGATCGGCTCACCACCCCACCTCTGCCACAGCGAACGCGCATCGTCGCAGCTGACGGCTCCGTCCTTGCAACGATCTACGAGCAGAACCGCGTAGAGGTACCACTGGTCGATATCGCCCCGGTAATGCGTCAAGCCATCGTCGCGGTGGAAGACGGCCGCTTCTACGAACATCACGGCGTAGATCCGCGCGGGGTGCTCAGAGCCTTCGTCGGCAATGCGGGTGGAAGTGGCGGAGTCACCCAGGGTGGTTCGACCCTCACCCAGCAATACGTCAAGAACGTCTTCGTCGAGAGCGCTGCAACAGACGCAGATGCCTCGGCTGCTCGGGCCCGCAATCTTGGTCGCAAGCTTAAAGAAATGCGCTACGCGATGGCCCTCGAGCGTCAATTGAGTAAGGACCAGATTCTCGAGCGGTACCTCAACATTGCATACTTCGGTGCGGGTGCATATGGGGTTGAGGCAGCGGCCCGGCGCTACTTCAACAAAGCCGCTAAAAACCTCACCCTTGTTGAGGCCGCCACCTTGGCTGGTGCGGTGCAGCAACCAGTGGCCTACGACCCACTTCGCAATCCCAACTCTTCACGCAATCGACGACTCCAAGTTCTCGGTCGCATGGTAACCATGGGCTACATCACCAAAGCCGAAGCCGATCAGGCAGGCGCGATCGCCACCAAGACGTTCCTGCACCCCAGCCGTCCACATAACGGCTGTACCACTTCCTATGCCCCCTTCTTCTGCGACTACGTGTATCGCACGCTCCTCACCGATCCTGCATTTGGCAAAACCCCAGCCGATCGACAGAACTTTCTGAAGGTGGGCGGGTACACGATCAAGACCAGCCTTGATCCAGTGGCGCAGAAGGCGGCACAGGAATCGGCCGAAAAGCACATCCCACGTAAGGATCCGAGCCGCAAAGTGGCAGCCGTGACAATGGTTCGTCCGTCGACCGGCGAGATTGTGGCGATGGCTGAGAATCGTGCCTGGGGCGTTAAGGGTCGCGGCAACACGACCTACAACTTCAACGTCGGAGTTGGCGATGGCGGGAGCATCGGCGCGCAGGCCGGATCAACATTCAAAGCCTTCACTCTGGCCGCTGCTCTCTCATCTGGAATCTCGCCATACGAGGTCATCAACTCCCCCCAGCGCGCAACCTTTGACGGGTTCACCAATTGCACCGACGACACCCCGTTCGATCCGTACACGGTCAACAACTCAACGGGTGCCGGCGCGTTCAACATGCTTCAGGGAACTGCGTATTCGATCAATACGTACTTCATGGCACTTGAGCTTCGAACCGGAATTTGCAAGCCTGCAAAAATCGCAGAGAAGCTTGGCCTCTATCGTGGTGACGGCAAGCAACTGCAACGAGTACCGTCATTTACCCTTGGTACACAAGAAGTTACGCCCTTGGGCATGGCCACCGCATACGCCGGCTTTGCTAATCACGGAATTCACTGTGAACCCATTGCCATCACCCAAGTTGTCGATCGAGACGGCAAGAACCTGCCGGTCCCGAGTGCGCAATGCAAGCAGGTGATCCCACGTCGCATCGCCGACTCGGTCACAACGATTTTGAGTCAGGTCATCGATGGCCCGTTGCCTGGCCGTACCGGTGCTGCCATGTCCCTCGGTCGTCCAGCAGCAGGTAAGACGGGAACCGTTAACGACTCAGCCGCCGTGTGGTTCGTCGGATACACCCCGGACTTGGCGACCGCAGTTGCAACGTACGACCCACGAGGTGGTTACGGCTACCCGATGAAGGATGTCGTGATCGGTGGTCAGTACTTCTCACAGGTGTTTGGATCGACACTTCCTGGGCCGATCTGGCGTGACGCTATGACGGCCGCACTTGCTTCAACCCCTGAAACACCATTCGATCTTGTGTCGATGGATGGGCTTTCCTACTACACCCCGCCGCCGCCCAACCAGTGCGCCAACCAGAGCAGCGCAGCACCGACCTATTACGCCTCCACCGCGCCATCTGCATGCCCGAGCCCAAGTACCTCACCATCGGCGAGCACCTCTGCCTCACCAACGGGTAAGCCCTCGACGACTCCGTCACCGTCGGGTAGTAGCAACAACTCGCCCACACCGAGCCCCAGTACGTCACAGAGCTCTCAGAGCCCCACCACGGCACCCACTCCACCACCGAGCCCGTCAAAGTCTCCAACCAAGCAGCCCTCTAAGCCGCCAACGAAAACGCCAACTCCGACCGCAACAGGCTAATCCGTTAGTTGCTCAGGGCCGCCTTGACTGCCGCGGAGACTCGACCGCCGTCTGCACGCCCGGCGATGCGCGGTGTCAGCACCTTCATGACCGAGCCCATCGCCTTCGGCGAATCGGCGCCAGTTTCGGCGATCGCGTCGGCCACGAGGGCGGTCAGTTCGTCATCGGTGAGTTGGGCAGGCAGGTAAGCCACCAACACCTCGAGTTCCGCGCGTTCCCGCGCAGCAAGTTCGGGTCGGGCAGCATCGTCATAGGCGGTGGCAGCCTCACGTCGCTTCTTCGCCTCTCGTCCCAATACGGTGATGACGTCCGCATCGGTCAACTCTCGAGCCGAATCCCCTGATACGGCTTCGTTTTTCACGGCCGTGAGTGCCATGCGAAGTGTCGAGGATCGGACCTCATCACGAGCACGAATGGAATCAGTTAGATCGGCGTGCAACTGCTGCTCAAGTGAACTCATAGAGACATCCTCGCCCATGACAAGGCTTCCCCGCTCATCTGTTCCCAGGACGTCGTTACATGTTGTGGACGCACAGCGCGTCGATCCGCGGTTGTGTCGGGCGGGATAGCGCTCCCTCACCCAATCCATGGGATCCTTTGAACGTGGGCGCAGTGGTCAAAGGACTTGTCGGAGCGACGGCTCTTGGTGCCGTGGGCTTGGCCTACGCCGCCACGGAGGCGCACCGCTACATCCTGCGCCGGGTCGATGTGCCACTGGGCGATGTGCGGCACGGCAGGAGTGCTGGACGACCGATCAGAGTGCTGCACCTGTCCGACTTACATCTGACCCCACGACATAAGGGACGTGTGGCTTGGGTGCAATCGCTTGCGGCGCTTGACCCTGACGTGGTCGTGGTGACGGGGGATTTTTTGGCCCATCAACACGCGGTGCCCGTGGTCATGGAGGCTCTCGATCCCTTGTTGGCTGTACCGGGGCTCTTCGTCCTGGGCTCCAATGACTACTACGCACCCAC